>JAHLWT010000035.1 GCA_019057775.1 Promethearchaeota archaeon | reverse complement strand
ACAGGAAAGCTTTACTATTGTTAAAAAACAAAAATAGGGCTTGATATTAGGATTATTGTTATCTTAAATTTTTCTTTGTATATCCAAAATTGTCTCCTATATTTGCACACCTTTTGGGGCGATTAGCTCTCCCGATGGCTATCGGGAGGTTCAGAGCAACCCGAGCAGTCTGGAGTGTCAGGCGTTCGATAGAGGAAAAGGAAGAATAATTAAGGGCGATTAGCTCAGCTGGTTCAGAGCACCTGCCTTACAAGCAGGGGGTCATCGGTTCGACTCCGGTATCGCCCACAACTGATAAACAGAGACTTACATAAATTAATAATCTCTGTTTTTCTTTATTAGTATACACAAAAGGATACAATAAAAAAGGGCTTGTATAATCAAACATACAGGCCTTTTTAATTTTACTTACTTAAACAATCAGGTCATCTTTTCTGTAATACTTTTTACCTGGTAACCGATCTTATAAGGTGGAATTGAATTATATTCCGTTAAAATATTGTTTTTCATCTTATGACGGTAGGATCAGAATGGATAGGTCAAAATAAATTAAAATTGTATACAAAGAAAAACTATCAAATATTAATGTAAAGTTATTCACATCAACTAATTTGTTTGTTGAAAAATAGCCTTGTTAATTAAAAAAATAAAACCCTTTCAAGAGAAAGGGCTTATCTTTATTATAAATTAAATCTTAGGTTGCCAAAACTTAAAAAAGCATTAGGTTATAATATCACAAATCAATATTCTATTTAAAAAATGTTAGTTTGTGAACTGATAATTAGGAATTAACTCCCCCTGGAACTTAAAAACGTTATATACGATGGCTTTCTTTAAATCTTCAAAGTTTTTCTCAATCATATACTTTAACTTATATGCACCAATAAGTAAAAAATGTTTCCGGTAAAGCATTTGAAAAAGAGAACTCTTGATATTATTGTAGGTCTCCTTGTAGTACTTGTTTCCCATTACAGGATTTAAGAAGTCTTTCTCTAACTCTGCATAATCTTCTTCTGTTGGATTCTTAAGGACATAGATAATCACCAAATAATAAATGTTAAGCTTCTCTGAATCCCTAGCCAACTTGATTAGTAACTGTTCCAACCTAATAAAGATAGGATCTTCAACCTTCAATTTCCCCTGAATAGCATAAAACCTAAGTCTGTCTCTGATAGAAAAAAGCCTATTCTTAAACTCAAGGGATACGTTTTTCCCATCCAGGTGACTTACTCTCCAGTATATAAGAACTCCGATAAGCAATAAGAGAAGTAGATTCATTTGTCTATTTTTTAAGTGGTTATTGTCTATATAATAAATCTTGTAGTTTGGTTCTTTCCTCTGCAATCTCGTCGATACGGGCTTTCATTAATAAAAACCTCCTTCTAAGAAAGATCGCTTCATAAATAATAATTACAAACAATATTACAACGATCTTCATATATACTCCACAATCACCTCCGATCGGCTTAAAAAGAATATATGTATCAATAAGTTGTTGCTTTTGTTCGATTGAAGCTGATGTCAAGATCAACACGAAAATGGAAACAACTAAAAATCCTGGAATACCGTGCTTCATTAATACACGTAACCAAAAATCAGCGTCGTATTTACCTGTAAACATTCTATTTCACTTAACATTCAATCGAAGCTAAGAAATCTTCGTTATGCTTTGCCTTATTAATAAAACTTCTCATACAAAGACAACCTGTTCAAACCGGGAGGAAGTAACCTCTTTTTTTAGAGTTTCTTTAATTTCACCAGGAACAAATTCAAAAATAATTGGCTTTGCATAATTCCCGGTGGTTCTATTTTAACTAACAAAAATAGTTAAGAAAAGTAATTTAATGTTATGCTCTGTAAGTGTTATTCGGACAAACTTCAACTTACATTTGAATAGTCTAAGATACAAATTTTTTTAAAAACAAGCTCCTTTTGAATAAGTTTTCAACAAAAAAGTTAACAAAATTACTATTTTTTAACACTATAAGCCAAAAAACATACCTTTTTTACAAATTATGCTATCGATTTTCTTGTTATAACGTATATTAAAGACCATATATTATACGGAAAAAGTTGCTTAAATAATGTTAAAAATTCTTAAAATTCGTAAAGCCCCACCAAAAAGTGTGGTTTTTTATTTCCCAGGCAGCATTTGACGCATTTTAAGCCCTCCAACGAACGATTTAAACCCTTCCTATACCTTATACTACCCCCCTACATATATAGTTTATTTGAACCGAGTCTAAATAATGTTAAATTAAAAAGCCCAGGGAAGGCACGTGCCTCCTATCGGAGTTCAGACTGCTTGGGACTTTGTCAGACCTTCCCTAAGCAATGTTTTTAAAAAAGGGTAAAGCAAAACCGGCCTTACCCTTTACGGATTCGCACCGCTATCAACTAAAAATTAAGAAATGAAATACTGACTCAGGAGGTTGTACCGTAAAGATTAAGTAGTCTCCCGGTAATCAGCTTGCAGGATTCGCACCTGCTATTAACTAAAAGTACAATGTACAGAATTAACCGGCTGCACCCCCGGCCACAAACATAAAAAAAACACAATAAATTATACTTCTAACGGTTTCAAAGGTCGTTTTTCCTTTACAGGATCAGAACCTTTTTCGGCCAAACCATCTCTAATATAATATTCAGCATCATGCTTTGGCAAATCATATTCAATACCTCGATGATAGGTTTTCCTGGGTTCTCCAACCGTTTTTAAGAATTTAACTTTCATAACTATCTGATATTTAATTATATATCAAGTAGTGGCATGTCTCAGGTGTTTGTAAGGATATGTACCTGTGACAGTTAGCTTATTACAATCGAATCTACCCAAAACGCAGAAGGCTACTTGATCCAACTCGGCAAACCTTTCAGTTAATCTTACAAACCGCAAAGGGCCGGCCTGTCTTACAACCACCTCAGCAAAATCGCCAAACATTACACTCTTTTTCGTCGGGAAGATATCCTCCATGTCTTGATTAAGTGTGTACCTAATACCTTCGATTGTTTGCGGAGCACCTACCGCCATTGACGGTTGCCACATCAAACTCTCATCATAAGTGGCCGTATAGATCAAACTTTTTATGGTTTTTAATGTTGCGTCGTTAAACATCCATTGAACCTTTTTACCGATTCTGTACGCCGGATCAACCTCATGAAATAAATTTAAGAGATCGTCTCGGGTGATCGATCTTTTCACGCCGTCTTCTCCTTTGGTTGAAGTCGCATAAATCCCTTTAGGTTTACTTGACCCGTCACCCGTTGTAAAAACGGTGTTTAAACCTCTCCACAGCCGAGTTAACAGGGCGTCAAACAAAAATCTACCAAAATCAAATGCCGTGTCCTGTAAAAGCTCATTTGTTACAACGACCATTCCGGAACTATATTTGTATGCCTTTAGAGCAACGCCGGTAAAAGTCATATTTGCGGCACTCGTTTGAAGATCAGTCTTTTCTGTCACCAAAAATCCAGAGTTTCCGGTATCGTCACTTGCAGGAACTGTAATATCATTCCCGCTTGTGGTCGTCAACCAGCTTACATTGTCCGGTGAGATTAACCCACCAAATGCCAATTTACTCATGTGGATTTCTTTATAAAGCTCAGTCGGAATCGTATAGCCGCCTTCGCCATCTGTGGTTGTAAAATAATTAGCTCTCATTTCAGATGTTATCCCCTTTTCGCCGTACTTAGCATACGTTTCCAATGCCAAAAAAGCCGGGTTATTTTTGTACTCATCATTAGGAAGGCTGTTCACCATATTACTACCTGAGATTTCTGAATCGCTACCAATGTATGTTGACTTGCCGGCAGCAATTCCTTCTTTTCTTTCCATAATCCCAATATCACAATCCAGTTTTCTAATTTTAATTTCAATTTTTTCAAATTCTGTCTGGATTTTTCGTGCTATTGACGCATCCGTTGCATCACTAATTCTATCTGTACAATCTCGTAATTCATCCATGAGCGTTCCTCTTTGCTCATATAAACCTTTCAATTTCATCATAATATTTGTTATTAAATTTATACTCTATTAATTTTACGTGTAAGACCCCACCGGGTGACTGATTTCTCAGTATTTATCAAGTCTCTATAATCGTTTTTTCCTGTTCTGTCAGTAAATTTTTTCTTATCAAATAGGCTCTTTGTGTTTCAAATACCGGTTGTTTTTCATGATCCCATTTATTCCAGCCTGTGGGTTTACCGAAATTAAAATCCGATTCTTTATGAGGGATATTTCCGTTAATGTTAATCACCTTTCGCCTGGCTTCAGGATTGTCATATTGCCACCAGCTCCAAGGTCTTTTAAATAAGTTATCCGGTTCATTAAACCATTCTTTCATAACCTCAGTTTTGTACTTATCCCATTTTCCTTGTATAGTTTCATGGTCGATATCCAGGTCGAATCTCTCCCATCCATCAAATAAAAATTGCTGATCTACTTTCGTTAATGTTAATGGCTGTCTGGATCGTACTTTTCGCATATCTTTAAATTTAAGTTCCTATCCTTCCCTGAGTAGGCCGGCCAACTGGCAAAACTTCGATCCCTTCCAAATTCAACATCTTAAGTGAAGCTAAAATTTGACTTTTAGCGTCTTTCAGTACGCTGCACAATGGATGTGCCTTCATTTGATATTTGTCTTTTACGGTCAAACCCTCTCGATCTATTTTATCCTGGCATTGTCGCATAAGCTGGTAACTCTCAACTACAATGGTTAATAGAGCCAGTCCGCCCGGATCAGCAATACTGTACTCTTTTTTAATGCTGTCATACAACGCTTTAGGCTCTTTGTTCAGCTTCATTTTTTTCCTTTAGAATAATTAAAATCATTTTTGCAGGGATATTTAGATAAAAAACTTCGACACAACGGGCTCGGTTAATGTGGAAGGGGTAATAGGAATGACATAGCCCCCTCTCCCTCAGTTAGTTACAACCTTTTTATATATTCCTTTGTTAATCTTCTTATCATTTCGTATGATCTTATAAACCTTTGTCCAGTGTTTAATGTCCTTGTTCTTTTTTATCCTTGGTCTCATATAATATTTTCTGTTTTTAACATTCCAATTATTTCGTAAAAATCTTTTTTATTCATTACTACCAGCTCACCTGAATAATTCTTTTTGTGAATGATTAGATTATAGTTGTTATCCTTTGGCATTGTTTCTAATAATTTCAAATAATTAAATTGAGATTCCCGTGCTTTACATTGTATGTTAAAGGGATCAGTAAATACCAGGTCGATCCCGTTGCTGTCTGTTGTCCTGGATTCATTCCGGGATGTTTTACAATCATCAAAGCCTAACTTTACAAACTCATTCATTACCTTACGTTCATATCCGTTCCCTTTATTCCTTGCTCCTTTGCCTGTCATTTTAATTAACTCCTTTTATTGCATTTATCATTAGTTGCCCTTCCGGTTCATCCTGATCATAAAATTCAGTATGCAATTCTGCATAAATCCTGAATAGAAAATCTTTGGTTAGCTTGTGGCAACATAAATAGTTTTTACTAAAAAGTGCTTTAGGATCGCTCCCAGATAATTCCTTATCCTTTTCGTAAATCTTAACTATTGCAGAATGATAATTTTCCCGATCAAAATATAGTTCCAAATATTTAAGCTCCTTTATCTTTCGAGTGTCGCCTAACAGTTCCGAAATCCGTTCAACACATTCACCTGATTTTACATCTTGCTCTAATACCTTTCGAAAGTCTGTACTATGTCCAACGCAACAAAGAAAAATCAAACGTGCTGCCGATGTTTCCGTAATTGGATCGGGAAATCTGGGATAAAGTTTTGCCTCCAGAAGAAATTGCGATACGTTTTGAACTTGATACTGTCGAAATGCTGTTTTTAATGTTTCGGATTTTCGGAATTTGCTTGCTTTGTTGTAAAACATAATTTCAGTTTTTTTGGTTAATTAATTTCAATTACCTCTTTTTTGGGAATTTCGTTCATTATCCATTCTTTAAGCCTTTTTTCAGTATTCCAGTTTAATTCTAATTCAAATTTCATTTTTTTATTCCCCTCAAAATCAATTATATCTGTCCAAAAATCCAAAAATTCATTCAAAATTTTCTGATTTTTTTCATTAAAAAAAGGTTTTAATTCATTTTCTAACTTTAATCTTCTATTCTTTAATTCAACTTTATCTTTATCTTTCTCCTTAAACATATCTTTATCTTTGTCTTTATCTTTAATCATTAAATAATCATTGCCAAATCGTTTTGTAATCATTCCTAATAGGTTGTATTCATTCAGTCTATTTCTTACTGATACTATTGCCGGTTTATCGGAATTTAAACCTTTTGGATATTGTAGTTTCAAAAAATCAATTAAAAACCATTTATTATCAGACACTTCAACGATACTGAAATTATCAGATGAAAAATCTTTAGGATTTTCAATTTTTTCACCGATAAAATACTCTGCTGTTTCCAGGTCAACCTCAAATATTCCGGCATGGTCGCAATTACTTATTAAATAATAATAAAAAGCCTTTTCAGAAACTTTCAACTTTCTAAACCATTTGGTTTTCCATAGTTCCGTGTCAATGTACCTTAGTGCCATTTTTTTGTAGTTTCATCTAATTATTTAAGCTGATTAGCAAGTTTACTATTGTAGCCCTCCTCTGTTTGCTGTATGGTTAATTCAGACTTCACCCATTTAGCTAAGTCATTTCGGAAAAAATAAAGATATTTTCCCCGTTTAGAAAATGGAATCTTTCTCCTATTAACAAGCCCGTAAATTGAAAGTTTGCTTATTTTGAGGTATTCTGCGGCTTCATCAGCTCGCATTAACTCATTTTGTGGGTTTTGATTAATAACATCCTTCACCGAATCCCTCACTAACTCTCTGAGTTCTTCGATAGAGATCGACAAAAAAACTTGCTGTATCATATTAATTAAATTAATACAACAAATTTCGTAACTAAATAATGGAGGGACGGAAAAAATTAAGGCTATTTTTTTGGTAATTTTTTCCTTTTTAGGCTGTTTTCAGCTTTTTCGATGAGGTTTTTAACGTTATGATTGAGGCTCTCACGATCCTCAAATATACCACCCAAAATAAGTATTTCACCAATACATTTTCTTTGCTCTGTTATTTTCTTAATAAGATTTTCGCCGGTTAGGAAATTCATCATTCGTTTTGCAATATGACCCACATGTATCTTTGCAGGTTCCCATGGGCCTGTTGGTGGTGGTATATATTTATAAAACTCTATTTTATCTTCAACTTCAAAAAAATCATGTGTTACATCTGCATATCTTTCTGACAAAATATCTATAATGTCTTTTTTCCAGCGATAGGTTGATAATTTTAGATCTCCATTTTTATCCTTTATAATAATGCTTTCAATATCATCAATGTTTTTACTTTTTATGTCTTTGAAATATTTTAATAATTCGATCATCTCTTTTTCATAATACTCAAATCTATCCCTATAATAATCTTTAAATGTTTTATAAGTGCTTTCAATTAGTACAAATATCACCCGAAATGAATTAAGATTATCTTTTTTAGGGATATTATATTTTCCTAAAATATTCATTAAGGTATCATCTGTTCCCTCCTTAAACTCCTTTGTTTGATAATCCATCTTGATAGGATCAAGGTTAAAATATTTTTCAAGTGTTTCGGTATATTTCAATTCAATTTTACTCATAACAGTTTATCTTGAAGTTTGTCCTTTTTCTCTTGGTCAATTGATTCCAGATAGATACGGGTTTCGTCCTCCCGGCTATGTCCCATAAGTTCCTGTATCTCTGATACATTCTGACCCTCTGTTTTATATAATACGGTGGCCATGCTATGCCTGGCTACATAACTGGTTAAATGTGCGTTAATATCTAACTCTTTGGCAATCTGACTGAGGTCATGATTAAGTTTTTTATTTGCGGTTTTTATCCGATCTCTTTTTTGAATTTCGGTTTTATGGGTTTTTTGTAGAATAGGAAAAATGTATTCTGATCCATAAGGTTTGTAATAGTCTAAAATTTTCTGAATTGGATCAGTAATTTTAATTGAAAATTCTTTTCTGGTCTTAAGTCTTTTGTACTCAATTCTGTTATTTACAATGTTAGACCACTTTAAGTATGCCATGTCAATAAAATTCATTCCAGCGGTCAGGTAACTAAACATAAATATATTTCTTGCATCAATAAGAGTACCCTTATAATAATAAATCTTCATTATTTCCTCTTTGGTTATAGCCCTTTTCCGGGTGCGAAGGTTTAACCCTTTATTTACACTAAATTTCCGTTTACCAAATGGATTAAGCTCCTCGGATATTAGCCCCTCCCCCATAGCCCGATAGTAAACAGACCTCAACGACCTTAAATAAACACTAACTGTTCTATCTGAAAGATATTCATCTTTAAAGTTTTTCTGTGCTTGTAGCCAGTTTTTATATTTAGTTAGTAAAGTAATATCAATATCCTGAAACATTAGCCGGTGGCCATTATAGAATCGTTTTAAAGCGTTTTTTGCGTCTTTTATTGCTGCTGCATTACCTATCTTGTTATTACTTTTTAGATCGTTTACAATAGCGTCAAAATAGTTAAAAACAGTTGTATTAATTAACAGTTTTCGTCTAAATTTACGTTTAAACAGTTCTGCCGAAAATTCCAGGTTTCTTAACTTGAAGTAATCCATAATTTCTTCAATTCGCTCCTCATGGTTTGCCAGAATCCGGTTATGCTGTTTAAATTTCTTATGGTTGGTATTAAACCTACATAACCCATCATTCCATTGACCAGGTTTACAGAATAGATTTAAAAAAATGTAGTTGCGGTTTCGGCCGGAAGATAATCTTATTACTACCGGGTGGGATCGGTCTTTATTGACCTTCGTTTTGAGTAGAATTATTTTAACTGTTGCCATCTATTGTATACAAATTAGTATACAACAAAGGTAAAAAACATTAAATAATATTGCAAATTAAAATACCTGTATTTATTAACAGACGTTAGTTATAAAAGGTATTGCGTAATAATAAACAACATCTTACTATTGCCTTACAAGCAGGGGGTCATCGGTTCGAATCCGGTATCGCCCACAAAACAAAAGCAGCCTCCGAAAGGAGGTTTTTTTTATTTGTGCCTGACAGGTCAAGCTTGCTTGAAACCTGGCATGGACAAATAAAAATAAATGCGAAGCATGCTTTTGCTTTGTGATGGCACCCCAGTCCGGATCACGAGCCCCGCACGCTGGCGGGGCGAGTACCCCGGTATCGCCCACCCAATAATAGCAAGCCTCTCAGCAATATTCTGAAAGTCTTTTTCTTTTCTGGTTGCAACATGGTTGCAGCAATTTAATCAATAACTTTGCCCAACTTCATTGGCTATTTGGTTTAAAAATCAAATAATTATAACTGTCTTTAAGAGGTGGGAAAATCGTGCAAATGATTAATTTACCATTTGACTCAGAAAATGAATGCAATAGACTGAAATTCAATGTAATGACTTAAAATAAGGCTATTTAAGGGACTTTAACTGGTGAGTGATATTTGATTATTAACCAATATAAGATAATAGCATAGGTGGCTTGAGAATAAGTCAATTTCCTATAAGCTATTTAGTTTTAATATCCAGGAATTTTGGTTGCAATAAAAATGGTTGAAAATGGGGGGATGGGATCAGGAATTGTTAAAAGTTATTATCAACAACAACTCTACTGAAAAAAGTTATTGGAAAACCCAATCCCAGATTCCCAATATTAAGTTCATGTGACATTTAAGCCTTCGCTAAAGCTTTGGCTTACAAAGGGCGGGATGAATTCAATATGAATGTGTATGTGATTTGTTTCAAATTGTAAGTAAAGTCTACAACATCCCCTGCTTCTCCAACCAAACTCTGACCCTTTCATGTTCTGCCTGGTATTTTGCTTCCACATCCCTGACAATCTGCTGAAATTCCGGTTCATCTCTGATACTGTCGAATAATGGATCATTTTTTATTAGTGTGACCCCTGTTAAACACTCCTTTTGGTTTTGATTAAAAATCTTCAAGTTTTCATATGCTTTATTCTTCTCACCCCTGAATGCATACACACCTGCAAGATCATAATATGTAACTAATTTTTGTGCCCATTCTCGTCCCAATTCATTCATCCTGTTACAATAATTAATTTGTTCATTGAAATAGTATTCTGCCTCTTCTTTGAATCCATTTTGCCAGTAAGCATATCCAATCCGGTGCATATTGTTATAACTTAGGATTCCGAGAGCTTTTAGTCTTTCAAACCATTTTTTATAATATTTTAATGATTCTTTATATTGACCAAGGAACATGTAATTGTATCCTAAATCGCCAAGAATACCAACATCGTTTGTATCTATCGCATATCCTTTCTCCAGAAACTCAATAGCTTTTTCGAAATTACCAAGATAGATTTCAGAATCGCCTAAATACTGATAATATGCTGTTGAATCGCCATCCAATTTAAAAGCTTCCTGAATATAATAATTATTTTTCTCATTAAATCCAGCATTAAAATACGCCCAACCAATATCTCTTAATAATTCTGGTAATTCTGATCCGCGATTAAGGGATGCAGCTTTTTGAAAATTATCAATCCATTTAACAAGGTCGTCATACGCATACAACGATCCTTTTCCAGCGTATGCTATCCAATCATTTGGATTGAATTTTATGGCTTTGTCATATTCTTTTATAGCCTGTTCTGTGAGACCTATTTCACGATAATATTCTCCCCTGACAGTATATGCTTCTGCCAATTGATCATCATAGGAAATGGCAATATCTGCCAGTATAAGGACAGAATCCAGAAAATTTTCTGAGAAAAATGTTTCCCAATAATGCTTGCCCCAGTATACCCTGGCTAGTCCGGTATAAGCCTCTGCAAATGTGGAATCATACTCCAATGCTTTATGATAGAGATCTTCGGCTCTTTCCAGTGCTTCCCTGTTATCATTATCTGACCAGTACTTCCAATATTCCTCTCTTCCTCTCTGGTAAAAATCGTATGCTGTCAGGTTTGCAGTGGGTGTTTTCTCAATGAGTTGCTTTTCTTCTGGAGTGATTATTGCTTTTATTTCTGCTGCGATTAACTGAGCAATTTCGCTTTGAATAGTAAAAATATCCTTTATCTCTCTGTTATACGGATTTGACCATATATGTTTATCATTTATGGCATCAAGTAATTGAACAGTTAACCGGATGTTATCTCCATATTTTTGTCCGCTACCTTCCAATATATAACTCACATTCAGCTCTTTTGCTATCTCAGGAATGAGTTTTGGGGCATTTCTGTATTGTTCAACCGAGGTACGGGATATTACCCTGAGATCTTCGATTTTGCAAAGATTGTCCAGGATTGCTTCCATTGTTCCATTGATAAAATACACATTCTCTTCATCAGGACTGTCATTATGAAACGGTAATACGGCTATGGATTTTTCTAATTCTTTAGTTTGCTTTCCACCGCCAATAACATTGAATACTACTAATGCCACAATGACAATAACACAAGCCAATAAAAGCCCTGAAAATATTATTATTAACCTTTTCTTTGATATACGGATGGTTTCTTTGGTATCATCTGATCCTTTAATTTCATGCTTATCTTCTTCTACCGGCTTCGCTTTACTTTCAATTTGAGTATCCTTATATTTTAGATACCAATCAATAATAGTTGAAAGATTATTAAGAACAGGCTTTACCTGCCGCGGATCAAACTCTTTGGGGTGAGCACCAAACGTTGACAAATTATTCAGGTTTTGCATTGAAGCAATGATATGAGAAGGGACCTTCTCTTCCTTGTTCAGCTTATCAATAATACCCTTGAGTGGTTCTGTTTTTCGTGGTCTTTTTAATTCTCTTTCGCATAAATCAGTAATTATTACTTCCAAACACCTTCTTGAACAGAGCAATATGACTATATCATCTTCAGCTTTGACCAACCGGTCTAATTCCTTCTCCAAATCAGGAAGCTGTCCTGATAAGGATTTGTATAATGCATCAATCTCTTTTATTTCTGCTGACCAGACTACCATTTTATGTTGAGTATTTAGATTGTTTTTTAGCTCCCCCCACAACCTGGCCCCTCACTAAATTTGTCCACTGGACAAATTATTAACGTTCGGTCCTTGCCAGAACCGGATGAAGTTGTTGGGTTTGTCAGGCATGGTGGTTTAGTTATGATTGGATTTATAAAGATACTAACTATATATCAATTCCAAGTGATTTTCAGGAAAGACCCTAAGGGTTTTTAAAAACCCTTAGGGTCTGAACGTTAGGGCCTGAACGAAGTGGAGGATACACTCATTTTTCAAGGTTTGTGCTTTCAAAAGTTATAAGTTTTTTTGACGATATCCAAATAATTCACCCTGTGAAATATTGCTTTGCAATAAATCTTCGATTTATTTCACAGGGTAAATTGTGTGGGTGGGAATTGAAGGCCAATGGGACATCCAAAACCTGCTTAGCTCGACCCCACATTTATTTAGAACTTCAAATAAAGCGTTCCTCCAAAATTTGCCTCCCCGCCAAACCCTTTGAAGCGGTGTGGGTGTGATTGCGGTCCATATTCTTCCGGTGCACCAAATTTGGTTCCCACAGAAGGAATCGCGTCCAAAAAGGAAATATTTCCTTTCGGATATTCCGGTTGGGTAAAGTTTGGGCGTCCTTTTATGCTGTATCCTTTCTGTTCCTCCGGAGTAAAAAGATGAAGGAAAATATCTTCGGTTCCACAATACACCTCAAAAGGGGTAGGGCAAGCCAATTTCATTCCATAAAACAAGGAGTAATACCCTTTAAATTCTGGATACTCCCAACTTTCACCGGTAATGGTATTATTATACTTTTTTTTCCACACATTCAAGGTCCCTCCCTTCAAACGGTTGTTATACACACGATACGGACCGTTAGCCAAAAGAGTAGCTCCCGTAATCCCCTCTTCAGGAAAGCCAAAAGTTATGCCTGCCATTTTCACCCTGTCACGTGGACGATAGCGATACTCCAGCTTTAAGATACCACTACCCGACATGGTCCAGGAAAAGGAATATGCATTCTTATTACCGTCCTGAAAAGTATATTCAACTGCAATTGACGGATTGCCTTCCGAAGAAGATTTCAGCTTAACGGACTTACATGCAAGTGAGCGTTCTGTGATCAATACCGGTCCATTAGAGAGAGGAATTAATTTCCCTTTCGAGTAAACAGCGTGTAACAACCCATCCTTTTTATTAATAACAACTTTCACGTCCCCTGCTGACAATTGCCATTCATCAGCAGTTTCCGAAACAGTTGCCTTGGTTGTATTTGCGGGCAGGCACCGTTGGGCAAACCTGTCTGGAGTTACCAGCTCATAACTCCAGGTATAGAGCTCTCTTTTGAATTTATCCGTAGCAGTAACATATAAAACATCATATGTTCTCCAATCGTCTGGCAAGTCCAAAGCAAGCGTCCCTTTTTCCCCGGGTTTGATATCAGGAGCAATAATACTTCCCATATGCCGGGTTATTCCTCTTTCGCCAGACAGTTCGTTTATCCTGGCAAGCCTGTACGTAAAAGAACATTCGTTTGTATTTGTAAAATTATAACGGTTTTCAATAGTGAAACACCCGTCCCATGAAGGTGTTATGTATTTCTTTTCCACAAAGACAGGAGACCAGATTTCTTTAACGGTAAAAAAGCTTCCTTCTTTTTCCCGGTAAGGCCCCATAATTCCATCTGCTCCATGATCTTTATCTGTATCCAGAATGCCATTTTTATCTGTACGGACAACAGCCTGATCGGCCATATCCCAAAGAAACATGCCGGCAGATAGCGGATTGGCAAGCATCAGATTCCAGTAATCATCCAATCCCGCTCCATGCCCTCCATCGTAGAGCCCGTGAAGCAACTCGGTAGGCATGAAGATATCACGACCGTTAAACATATTTTTAATGCCTGAATTATAATTGATATAATGTACGGTATTTATTCCACTAAAACATTCCCAGGGATGCAAAACCAGACGTTTCTGTATATCATATAATGGGAAAAGCGAATCCAAATCATAATTGAAGCCTCCTTCATTCCCATTGGCCCAAAATATAATGCATGGATGGTTGACATCCCTTGTTATCATTTCCCGAACGAGTTTCTTCCCTACCGGAGTATCGTATGGGGGATATTGCCACGCACACAATTCATTAATCACATACAACCCTAAAGAATCACTTACCTCCAGAAAGTGTTTGTCGGGTGGATAATGAGACATTCTCACGGCGTTCATATTCATATCCTTAATCAAAGAAGCATCATTGATGCTGATAGTCTTGTTTGTAGTTCGCCCGGTCGTGGGCCAAAATGAGTGTCTGTTTACCCCCTTGAAACGAATCTTCTCCCCGTTGATGTATACGCCATCGCGAAGTTTTACTTCAACAGTACGAAAGCCTATCCTTTCATTGATACTATGTAGTACCTTCCCGTTGCATTTGAGCTGTATCCGGCACTGATAAAGGTTCGGGGATTCACAAGACCAAGGGAGGACCTGATCTATTTTCCCTTCCACCGAAATTTTTTCCGTTCCTTCTGAACCGGAAAAAGAACTAAAGCTTCCAATCACCTGGTTGTTAAAATCCATAACAACGATCCCCACCTCCACTTTCCTCATTTTCTCAGATAAAAAGATGTTTGCTTTTATCTCACCGTGCTGTTTGGCATCGATAGATACATAATCTATGTATTGTGTAGGCACAACTTCTAAATATACCGGACGGAATATACCTCCAAAAATCCAAAAATCAGCCTTTCGCTCCGCCTGATTGACACTTTCGTTTGCAGATATTTTGTCAACGGTAACTTCTAACAGATTGGTTTTCCCAAAGCGCACCAAACCGGTTATATCCCTTTTAAAACGGTAAAATGCTCCCTGATGAACTTCTCCGGCCTGTCTGCCATTAATTTTGACCCGGGTATCGGTCATGGATCCTTCAAAGACAATTAAAATTCTTTTTTTTCTCCATTCATTTGGCACTTCAAACGTGGTTTTATATAGCCCCTGTTCATTGGCTTTATTCTTGTCATGCCCGTAGTTATAAGTTCCAAACCCCTCAGTTTCCCAACAAGACGGAATCTTAATTTTTGTCCATTTGCCACTGTTACGCCCCTTTGTGCAATAGAAATCCCATTCAACAGTATCGTCCGAACCTTTTCCCGATAAATATTTGATAATGTTGTTTTGTGCATTCAATCCGAAACAAAGTGTACAAAGCAGATAAAATACTACTATGCGATTTTTAATTCTGTTCATAATATTTTGTTCTTCGGTTGTTTTCGCTTTTCTTCCAAAATTAGATAAGCATGAAGGGAATACTCCGCCCTAATTAATCTGCCTCCACAATCTTTATTAAGCAGGCTTTATCTCCTTCCAATGCTATCTTTATACCATCTTCCAACTCTCGTCCATAAAATTTCTTCGATAAGTTCTTATTGTAATCAACAAGCAA
>JAHLWT010000034.1 GCA_019057775.1 Promethearchaeota archaeon | reverse complement strand
AAATATTAAGTGTTGGAATTGATGTTGGATCTTCTACTTCTCACCTCGTTTTCTCACGTCTTACCCTAAGAAGGGAAACGAGTTTTTTTAATATGTCGAATCGATTCTTTCTGGTAAATCGAGAACTCATATATGAAGGAAATATAATATTCACTCCCTTAATTAACCGAAACACCATCGATATAGAGGCGATTATAAAATTCTGTGAAGAAGAATATAACAAAGCTGGAATTACGCCTGAAATGGTTGATACGGGCGCAGTAATTGTTACTGGTGAGACAGCTAAAAAACAAAACGCAGCAGAGATAGTGAGACGATTATCTTCCGAAACAGGGAAATTCGTTAGTGCTTCTGCTGGACCCAATTTTGAATCTCTTCTTGGAGCCATGGGAAGTGGCACTGTTGACCTATCCCGTAAGAAGCAAAACACCATATTAAATATTGATGTAGGTGGAGGCACTAGTAATCTTGCCATCTCATCAAAAGGGATTGTACACAGCACTTCATGCATCAACGTAGGAGGTCGACTGCTGGGAATAGATGAAGATTTCAAGATTTGGAGAATTGATGGGCCTAGCGAAATAGTTATGGAAGATCTAAATATGAATTACAAGATAGATGACATCATCCCAGAGGAGGATGTGAGGTCTATAGCCCGTGAATATGCAAAAGCATTACTCGAGGTGATGAGAGGTCCCGCAACAAGTAAAATCGCTAAAACATTAATGATGACCGAGGATTTGGATTTCTCTATTCCAATTGATGAAATATCCTTTTCTGGTGGAGTTGCAGAGATGATTTATGATAAGGATGGAGATATGGATAAAAATAAGGCTAAAACATCCAAACCATATAATGACATTGGAATGTATCTTGCCGAAGAAATCAATAATCTCGTGGATGAATTCAATCTACCCTTAATAGAGCCTGAAAACAAAATTAGGGCAACAGTTATTGGGGCAGGTTCATTTTCCCTTTCGGTATCGGGGTCAACTTGCTATTATGATGAAAATATTAAACTCCCGATAGAAAATATTCCAGTCGTTCCTGTTAATATAGATCTGAAAGATTTTTTTCTGAATAGGGAAAATCTGAAAGTTGAAATTGGCCTAGCTCTAAACAATTTTGATATTAAAGAAGGGGAGGATTTATTTGCCCTATACTTCAAGGATTGGATTAATCGATCTGATTTACCGGCTTTCCCTAAAGAAATTGGAAAAGCACTCCCAAATTCCGTTGCAAATAAAAAATTGATTCTTATCATCTTAGGGTTTGATGGCGGTAAAATGCTGGGAATTACAATCAAGCGTGAGACATCAATAAAAAATAACCTCTTTTGTCTGGATGAATTGGATCTGGAAGCGGGAGATTGGATTGACATTGGTGCTCCCCTCCGAGCGGGTGAAGCTTTCCCTGTTACTGTAAAGAGCCTGGTGTTTAACCAGAGCAAGAATTCGGCATAAAATTATTGCCAATTTCTCCAATTTTTATATTTTAAAATATGGATAATTCTTGAAATATTAATGTAAACAGAAAAAGTTAACAAGAAAAATTAATTTTCTAGTATTATGGATGAAATTGATGGATGAAATATGCTCTTATTAAAAAATAGATTAAAAATATTAAGTAAAAATTCTATTCATAATATAGAAAAATGGTAGAGAAAATAATAATAAAACTTCCAGCTGATCTACTTGAGTTAACAGGACTAAGTTCTGAAAATCTGGAGGAGAAGGGTCTTCTGATATGGGTATTAGAAATATATTCAGAGGGAAAAATCACTCTCTCTAAAGCGGCTAATCTTTTGAATATGAAGATTGATGAATTTCTATTAGAATTTCATAAACGTCATCTTAGACATGTTGGAGGATCTGAATCCATTAAAGAGGCTCAAGATGAGTTTGATATTGCCCAAAATTTAATAAAGGATAAGTAAGTTGCATGTCATCCTTGATAATAGCGTATTGAGCGTTTTTACACGTCTTAATCTACTTTCTCAATTAAAAGAACTATTAACTTCTGCAATGATCTCTAAAGATGTCTTAGATGAATATTCAGAATATTGGCAGAAAAGAATCCCAAATTGGATTAAAATAATGGAACCTAACGAGAGGATCAAAGTGCAATCTTCTCCTGCATGCTTAAGTTCAGCGGATCTAAGTTTAATAAAATTAAGTTTAGAGAAGAAAATCCATATAGCTTCAGACGATAAACCCCTACTTCAATTTGCTAAGAAACTAGGGATTTCCATTACAGGATCTCTTGGTTTATTGAAAGTTCTCTATCAAAAAAGAATCATCAAAACGAAAGAAGAGTATATGACTTTTTTAATTTCTCTTGAAAAAGATATTTATATATCTGATGAGCTCAAGAAATGGGCATTAGAAGAGTAATTAAAAAAATAGATAAATTAAAAGTAATTTTCTAGTAAGTAATATGGCTGAAATTGACTTTATTATTCTTAAAGAGTTAGAGTGGCATTGCAATCATAGAAATAACATACAACAACATTTCAAACCCAACAAAAAACTTGAAAAAGAACTGGCTGATATAATCGCTCGAATTGAGAAGGATTAGTAAAAGTGATCAAAAATATTCTAAATCCTTGAAATTACGACTAATCCCTCAGAAGTTTTTACTCCCTTGCGATTTTTTTTATTTTAATTTTTTTCTCTTTTTTTCCTATTTTTTCTTCTTTTTTAATCCGATAAATTTCTTTTTTTATGGATTTCTTTTTGGAATTCATATGTAGAATAACCTCTAGTTCTAATAAAAATTTGTGGTCATGTCATATTATTATTCTCTCTCTTATAAAAAATCTATTTAATAGTGTAATAATCTGATTTATTTTTTTTAGCAAACAGATCAGGCATTTGTTTTTTTATATTCTTTTGTTATTTTGACTAAAAAATAAGTTTGTGTTTAAATCTTTTTTTTAATTACTGTACAAGAAAGTTTTTTGACAAAAATATATATCACTTTTATATATCACAATTTACTATATAAATATGAAATATGACGATTTTAAATGTTCACATCAAGAAAGATGATAAAGAAAAATTTCAAGAATTGGTTGATATTAAGAAATTAAAATCTATGAGTGAAGTAATTCGCAGACTAGTTTCAGAAAAAATTAAAATCGAAGAAGTTTCCCGGGAAAGTAAGAAAGGCCTTGAAATAGCGATACCTGATTATATCCCCAAAAATAAATATATTGCATTTGTCAAGGGAGCAATTATTGCAGTCGGAGATACCGTAAGCGATGTAGCCCAAGTAGCGGCGGAGAAATTCCCTAATGGTCCTTTAGTGATCAAATTCAATGGTCCAAAAAAGAAGCCGATAGAATATTGTTTTTTGAGTCTTAACGAGTTAAATTGTTGGAACTATGCTGATGTTGAGAATATTACTTATCCGATAATTCCCATTACACTGCAAATTCCCTCAATTGAAAAACCTTTATTAGCATTAATCGATACTGCTGCTTCTGTCTGTCTTTTAAAAGAAGGATTAATTGATTCTTCAGAGGTCCAAATTAATCGAGAGGAACAACTGTCTACTGCTGCTGGAATAATTTCTAAGAAATTTTATAAAGGCCAAATTAAATTATTAGAGGTTAATTTTGAAATAGATTTTATTATAGCTCCAATTGACGATTCCTTGCCATTTAATATGTTAGTTGGCCGCAATTTAATGAATAAATTAGATGCGTATTTTTTTGGTAAGAAAAAAATAGTCTGTCTTAAAATTGCAGAAGATTAATTTATCCCTTTTTCTAATTATCACTAAGTTTTTCTAATTCATCTAAAAATATCTTATATTGTCCCTATACAGGTTTTATTCTAAAGATCTTAAAAATCATATTAAATACATATTTTAAAGCAGATAATTTTTAAATATAAACCATCCTATATATTTTAGATATTAATTTACTAAGAAGGTGAAAATCAAAATTGTTAATTGGAGAAAATTTATTATTACTCCACTTGAATGAAAATAAAGGAAAGATTACGATGTACAAGATGAAGGCATTAGAAAGTACTGAAGAGGCTGAGAAATTAGCAGATAATTATATAAAAGAGGGAGTTATCCCAGAAAAGTATTATAATGATGCGCTCCATATTGCAATTGCGACTAAGTATAATATAGACGCGATTATTAGTTGGAATTTAACTCACATAGTTAAGTTTAAGACTAAATTCATGTTAAAGTTATAAATAAAAGATTAAATGAAAAGGATGTGATTATTTGTACTCCCGAGGAGATGGTATACTAAAAGAAGAGAAATCTCTTGAAGAGATTCATAAAATAAGAGAAAAACTTTACAAAATGGACGAAAAGGAAAAAAGAGAATTACTTAAGCAAATTAAAGAGAAATATAAGGATCTTTTTTAGTGTTTAGAAAAGTAATTGATATTATTTCACCAAAGATATTAAATTACTACTCTGGTTTGTAATAAAATTATAAAGGAAATTCTATTCAATTATTGACGTAAATTACTATGCTAAAGTAACGCCCAAATCTCTGGTAAGTGATAATAATACTCGTTCTTTTGATAATGATCTTCTCACTGTAGCCTGTTTTTTTCGTGCTAATTCCTGAATTTCTTTTTTAAATAATCCTGTCCTTTTAACCAATTCTATGATTAACATCTCACACTTATTCATAATCGGCATACCATATATTATTTATTTTTGTCGCTATGATGCTATCACAGTCTTCCCTATTTAAGATAGCCCCCTCCCATAATCTTCTATAAAGCATTATAAAATAATTTTTTTAGATCCTTGAAGATATTGAAAGAGAGGGTTAAGAACTAAATACTTTAGAAAAATATAATAAAAAAGGAAAAAAATTAGATTTTAGGATTTCTTCAGTTTTTTACTTATAATTGTTGCTACAATGGATAGAATACCAAGTAAAAGATTAAATTATTTGTAAGAAAGAAATCTGCCGGATTCCATCATTTCACAAGGTTTTAGATAGGGAATCCCGGTTTTCTCTGCGATTTTATACAGTTTTTCCGACCATTCTTTATATTTTTCTTTACCTTGTATGAATGGGCCTTCTATGAAATTCCCTTTCATAAGAACTCGGGTAATTATATCATAATTTTTCACAACACCTTCTTCTAATAATTTACACGACTCATTTAGACTCAATGCCATAAAAAGTTCGGCATCTATATTTTCCGCCAAAAATCCCATGGTTTTGGGCTCTACTCGGGGTAATTCTCTTATTGGACCATTTTCATCCCAATCATAATATCCTTTTCCCACTTTTCGACCTAACCTTCCCTTATTTACTAAATCTGTTAAAAGAGCTGCAGGTGTGAAATCTGGCGACACAACTTCTTCATAATATTTTAGAACATTATAAACAGTATCAATTCCAATTCTATCAAAGGTTTCAAATGACATACCGGCAGCATCCAATTGTTCATAGGGTATTCCCATTGATTCAGCTTGTTTTAATAGCCAATTATAATAGAAGAACCCTGAAAGTGTTGTTCGATTGGCGATAAGTCCAGGTGATTCCTTTTCAAGCTTCACCGTAAATCTTTCTCCAATCAAGCATGGTAAATCCTGAGAAACTTCTGCACCAAGGTTCATTGAAGTCTCTGAAGTTTTTTGTCCTGGTGTAATTTCTATTACCATCCCTAATAATGGATAAAAGACATGGAAATGTAATCCAATTACCTTGTCTTCTCGACCTGAAAATTTTCCGATGTTTGTAATACTCATGGTTGAAGTATTTGAAGCCAAAACTGTATCCTTAGGTGCGAACTGCCCCATTTTCTTGAAAATCTCTTGCTTCAATGACATTATTTCGGGAACAGCTTCTATTACAAAATCGGCATCAAAAACTCCCTTCGAAATATCTGTCTCAGTTTTAAGTCGTCCCATAAGAGTACTAATAGAAACTTTATTAGCAAGAACACCTATCGATTTGAAATCACCTTTTTTACTTTCAAAATCTATTGTTTTTGCAACCTCAATATTGCCTATAGCTTCCAGGTAAAGCTCTTTAAATTTTCCAGATTCAAGCTCTTCAATTCGCTTTTGAATATCTTCCTGACATTTCTCAAGTATTTCACTCTTGAGGTCTATCACAGTCACTTTCTCATAACCAGAAAGTAAGGCAACTTGAGCGATTCCCGCACCCATTAAGCCTCCCCCAATTACCGCTATATTCTTAATATTTTCTAGTGAAACCATCATTAATCACATTCTTAATTGTAAAATATCTAATTGATGTTTTTTATTTTAATTTTAATAAATTCAAACAGATAAAAATTTGCTCTTATAAAAATAAAATTAGTGTTCAAGTACATAACAATGAATTAAAAAAATTCATCGATTTTTTTATATTTGTCAGTCCATATACTACTAAACATCGCTTTAAATTGCTGGAATAAATTAATAAAGGGTTTCGAGAGGTGACTTAAATATCCCTCCTTATCACAGAACCGTTCATCAAAGAATTCGTTTGAGTTTGGATAATAACCGATTACGAGGATTCTACTATCTTTCTTGATATTACCGAATAATTCGATTAAAGTAAAATTCTTCCACTCCACTGTGATACAAAGATTATGGGGATTATAATAATTTCCTGCATCATACTCACGAAATAGGGGTAGTTCTTCTTTTTCTAAAGATTTCACCAATTCTATAGCCTTCTCAACATTCCTTTTCCCATCAGGGAGTTGGTATATTTTGTCTTACTTATGAAACATTTTAATTGATTCCTTCCATTTACTGTCTGCGATCTATCCATTAACTAAATCCTAATATGCTCTCACAATGAGGACACGAGAACATAGTATAGCCAGAACTACCTGTATAACGAACATATTCATGAATAACTCTAGTTTTGCTTGGTTCTAATTTTTTTCTACTATATTTTAACCCCTCAAGGTCAACTTTTTTCTTACAAAATCCACATATTGCCATATCATCTTCCCTCCAATAAAATCGTGGTGATACTAGATGAATATTTTAGGAATTATTTAAATTCACTCCGTCGAAGAACTAATTTTAGTAGTAAAAATTAGCTAAAATTTATGATTTCTTCAGCTCTATTATTTGATGTAGCATTTAAATTCTTGGTTAGATATTCAACAACCAGCAAGACACTCGCAACATTTCAGAGTTGAAATAAAAATTGTGGATAGAGAATCTAATAAGATATAAAATTATAATATTATTAAATAAAATTTAGAAGTCCAGTTATTCATGAATTAGATGTGTTAAAAAAAATGAAAAGCAAAGCTGAACATGAAGTTTTTAAAAATTTGTATAAATTAGCTTTAGAATTCTCCAAATCTAATGAATTAATCTTGAGTGAACTTAGTCATTATTTAGTAGATAACTTGATTTCCAAGATGTGTATTTTTATTGCTCAAGAAAATAACTTACAATATCAAACTACTTCACGGAAAGGTATTAAGCCAGCTTTTAATTTCCCAAGATTGTACAAGGAGATTTTGAATCCCCTTTATCCTAATATCCCCCATTATGATACGAAAATTAAAAAACTACATGATCAAAGGAATTTATTTCAACATGGTTCAGAATCAATAACATTAGGAATTAGACCAGAATTTGCTATTGAATATGTTCGTCTTACGGGAATAATATTAAAGGAGGTAGGAATCATTGAAGAAACAAAGATAATAGAACCTACCAATTATTTAAAAGCTCAATTTTCAAAAGATAAACCAAATGTTGAATATCAAAGTAAAGCTGTTTCTTATGTAGATGAAGAAGTAATATATCATGATTTTGCAGAATTAGAAAAAGAATTCAGTGAAAAAATAGTATCCAGAATGGTAAAAAGTGATTTGGGTATGAAAATCAAAGTTCATCCACTCATTAATACAGGAGAATTGTTTAATACTTCTCAAATTTCAGAAATAAAAGAATATTTGGAATTTGAGACAAGAAATGGACCTCCTGTTGATTCCTTTCCCGCTCAAATTTTTGATAGTCTCAAGGTTACTCGAGAGGGCTTACATTTTATCTCTTCATCAAAATTGATTGGTAGTATTTTAATTCAAAGGAGGGGATTAGTACTCTATGATTGGCAGTATGGGTTAAAAAGAAATCCCTACACCGAAACATTACCAATACATGTCATGTCCGCTTATGTATTAGGCTTTTTGTTTTTTCTTTCAAAGTTTTTCCATTTTATTAAATATTCTGGACAAATTAAATTAATTTTTAGGGCCGCAAATATACCAAATTGGAAATATTCTCCTCATCCAGGATTTATGTACGATAGACCTAAATTCAATTTCCAACATAGCAGATTTAAACCTTTTGAATATATTTGTAAAATTGAAGAACTAAATAGTAAAGAGGGTAAACAAAGGTTATTACAAGAAATATTTAATGAGATTTTACTCGGGTATGGAATTAGTGAAGAGTTTAACTTAGGTGTTAATCTAACAGCTTTTTTAGAAAGAAACTAAACTTAGATCCAATTTTGATTAAAATCCCAGAGAATGTTACATTAAAACAACAAAAACTGAACATAACCTTGAAAAAATGATAAAATTATCTTATCTAATGTGTTTGATGATCTCATAGTTGAAATCCTCAAAAGCTATTATTTCTATAGGGAAATGAAAAAATATAGCCCGAATAAAATAATTTAATTTTTTTTTTCTTGATTTTTTTACTTAACTGGGGGATAATTCCTTTTCGTGGCGGAATAGAATAGAATTCGTACTTCTAAAATATTCCGCTTTAATATCTCTTGCTTCAATCATGATCTCTACTATTTTTGATACCGTTCCTCGATCAATCTTAGTTTTCTCTGAAATTTCCTTAATTTCAATTTTATTTGAATGAGGTATTAAATCTAAAATGTATCTCTTTACATTATCACTTTCGCTTTCAGATATACGTGATCTTGAAATTAAGGAGAATGCATTCAAAACATATATTGAAATTATTATCCCCGTAGACGGGAATAGATAAAGAAGTTTAAAATCATTCAAGAGGGGTTTTAATTCAGCTGTGGTATATGTCCACCCATCACTGGCCACTATAAAGGTGTAATATAAATAAATCAAGACTATTGTGGCTCCTGCTATTCCAAAAAAAAAACTCCTTAAGAAGTCTTGTCTAAATTCAAATAATATGGAAGGTAATATTACAATGAGGCCAAATATCTCTGCATATACAACGATATTTAAGTAATGTTTCACGTCAAATTGAGTATTCCAGAAGAAAATACTCATGATAATATAACTTAAAACGCCCAGTAGAACAACATAAATTATTCCAATAGTAGATACTAATTTTTTTTTCATTTACTTCTTCCTCCTTTCAATGGACTTTTATGTTAACTTCAGATTTTCATATAACTACATAACCATATAAATATTTTCATCTTAAAATTTAATTTATCCAAACTTCAGCGATGGCAAGCACAACAAAAAAATTTATGTAATTTTGTGTGTTCATTAAATCACAAGATTAGAAAATGTAAACTTTTCCTCGTGCCTCACGTTTTTTCTCTTTGATAATTAAGTAAGATATACCTATGATTATAAAACCTGTACTTAGGCCTATATGTAGCGTAAGTAATAGCCACGCGCTAGGTATCGAAGGACAATGACTAAAATCATATGCAATATACTTAGTTAGGCTTACATCATAATTTTCTTTATTATAACAGGGAGTATTTCTGGCTACGATGAAATTATTTGGTGATTCCCCATAAATTCCTTTAACGATTCCATCCCCATATATACAACCCCCTCCTTCACTTCTTATATTTTTCCCTGAAGGATCAATCACTTTTACAGCATAACTTAAACTGCCTGGTGCTATTAACTCAAGGGACCCTCCAAGATAAATATTTCCCGATGGATCGAAAGATAATATTTCGAGATACAAATTATTTCCATGAGAAATCGTTTGGTTCCATTGTAAAACTCCGGTATTGTTGAATCTCATTAAGTAGGTATCATAATCAATCATGTTATACCCAGAAAGGATTGCTGAAGCATTGATGAGTTCATTTCCTGAAATATAAATATTGTCAGATTGATCAATCGCTAGACTTTCGGTTCCTTGTAAGATATCTTGTATAACTGTAAGATTCCATTCCAAATTCCCATTACTATCAAATTTAGAAAGATAAGTATCATTGTATGACCCCACAGCATATAAATTATCAGAGGAATCTAAAACTAATTGTTCTAATGGCATGTATTTACTGTATGAAGTATGTAATAACAAATTGCCAGAAGAATTATACTTCAATAAAATCCACTCTGATCCTGTGATATTAGCTGTTACTCCAAGAAAAATGTGATCAGTAGAATCTATAACCATTGACAGAGTTTCTTCAGATATATTATGAAAACCTGTATTCCACGTGCAGTTCCATTGAATTATTCCAGAGTTATCATATTTTACAAGAAAAATGTCACTATAAGGATAATTTGTCATTCCTGTGATATATATATTATCTAGAGAGTCAACTACCATCGCAGTGCAAGAATCTATTCCGTTTTCACCCCATATTTTAAACCACTCTAATGTAAGGTTATTACTATATTTCAATAGAAACACATCCTTTGCTCCTGGTAAATACCCTGTACGTGATCCTGCAATGAATATATTATCATTTGCGTCTAAAACCATTCCAATAAATTCCTCATGTTTTTCACCCCCCCAGGTGACATTGTAACTATAACTCACATTAATCTTAAGAATAAAAATATCATTACTACTTTTACTATAGTTCCAAATCTCACCTCCGATATAAATATCTCTCGAAGAATCTACAACCATTTCATGCATTATTTCCTGATTGGACCCGCCCCACGTTTCTATCCAATCAATCGGAGGTGCAACAATACATGAATAAGTTATAGAAAAAGGGATCAGGATAACACCAGCTCCTAAAACCGAAACAATTATTATGGTGATAATGCGCGGTATAAAATATTTTAATCGAGTGATGATTCCATCCCTTTATTTTTGATTTGAATTACTTTATAGATGATAAGTAAAATTCTTATATATACATTAGTGTATAGAATAAGAAATGTTTTAAAATCCGAAATAAAAGGTATGATGTAGGTTACTTCCCAAGTTTAGAAAATGGTTTTATTTAAAATATTGAACTTATAATTTAATAGTTAAAAATTAAATTATAAATCCACCCCATTCTACGACTGTAAAACCTGAACGAATGGGTGTCGTTATTAATGGAGTATCTATTTCAACTGCATTCTGGTAAGGAGAAAATGTTAGAATAACCCTTATTATTGTCTCTGGTTTAGGATCTATATTTAATCCCATATTCAAGTCTAAATATTCTTTTGATAATAATTTAATCTCATAATGATTTGCAATTGGGAGAAAATCTAACCAAAAAACCTTAAAATCTTTACTTTCTTTTTCATTTAATCCAAGTTCTCTCAATGTGTTATTCATCCATAATTCAAGATGTTCATATTCAACACACCAACCCTCGGCAGGTGTTTTTAAGTAATTCAATCGCGCTTCATAAAATAAATAATCATAGCTACTTTCAATTTTGCCTCCTGGTTCTACTACTACATCCCATCCATTATCATATTCTGGCTCACTTATTGTAATTTCACCATTAATTGAAAGAGAAACTTTAATCTTCAATGTTTCTTGTGGATATAAGTAAATAGCAGGTTTAAAGGCAATAGCATCATCAGAATCGTCAAGATCAGCAAAATTAGCATAAATAATGATTGCTATGGATGAAAAGATAATAATTGATATTATCATAAATATAGCTATTATGATATTACGTCTTGAATACTTACTTTCACTCATTTTGTTTATTTTTTTAAATTATTAGTATTTGACTAAATTATAATACACCACTTTCTTATTTATAATCTTCATTTTGAAAAGATTTTGAGAAGGGCGGTTCAGTATTAAAATATTGAACTTATAACCAACAATATTGGGCTTTTCAAAATATTAAGATTTAAAGTATAGAACATTGAAATATTCTTTTTTAGGAGGGGGCACCACAGGGGAAGGAAGTAATAATTATTGGAGTGAGGAGGGAAAAAGATATTAGACTAATTTTAGGAGTTTAAAATTATTATCATTGAGAGAAATATACTCTGTATTATTAACTTTTTTCCTTTCCAACAAATTAAATTTATCCATTTTATTTATGTATTTAGAAATTGTGTTAAAATGCATTTTTAGTGCCTTAGAAATTTGATTTTTTGTACTGCCTTCTTCATTTATCTTTAAAAATTTGATAATTCTTACGCATTTATCTCTTGAAATGGTATGAAGAAGTAAATCATTTTCCTGTCTTAATGATGAATCAAAATACGCGGTATAATTACTCAACTTTTGTTGTCTGATTAATTTAAACTTAATCAGCATTGATACATGCCACTTTATCAAGTAAGTACTGAGATCCAATTTATTAGCGAGTTTATTTCTGTATACTCCTGGATTTTCTATAATAAAATCGTATATCTGTTTCCTGTTTGAATTTAGTAAAATCTCAATTCTTGTTAGTTTTGATCCTTCCACAATGATATTCTTTTCCAATAGCGAATTTATAACTGTCTTTATTCCATTATGATTTAAATTACCATTAGCTTTATCATATCTTGATTTAATGTATTCGGCAGCTTTTTCTTTGCTAAAAACCCTATTGTGATTTAGAAATTCTTGGATTCATATTTCAAATCTATCTCAAGTTCAAGCATAACTTTTAAATACTAATTTTGTAAATGATAAATTGACAAAAAGGAAAGTAAAATTATAATTCCAATCTAAATAATTTGATTAATTTAGGCCTTTTGATTTACAAATAGTTAGAAAAGTTCAAGGTTAGAAGTAATGAGAAAAGCAATTAAATCCTTAATAGTAGTATTGGCAACTACATCCTCATTTATATTGATAATAATCACTGCAATTAGCCCACTGCTAGGAACCCATATCGGTGGGACACCTGTAGATTTCTATGGGACTTCAAGAGATGTCTCCTTAAACGAAACGATTACTGTGGCGAAACAATATAATTTGTCAATATATTTACCATTTGAATTACCAGATGATTTTGAATGTACTGCAATATATCTCAAGGATAGCCCGTTCATTGCGATTGTGGTCTATAGTGCGGAAGGGAATATGGATTACAAAACGGCTGAATTAGTAATTCAAATATCTCCAGCAGGCTCTCCTCCCACGTATAGCGAACTAGAATCTATAGCTGAAAGCATGCTTTTTACAATAGCAGTAGAAATCAATAGTTGGCCTGTTCTGGTAAATGAAAAGGCTTCTACTGGAGGAGAAGTGGAGACTAGGAAGAAATGGGGAGATTATTTCCTCTTAGTAACTGTATATATAGAAGGAATGAGATACATGATAACCTGTCCTACTCTGACGACCAATGAGGCCATACTTATGGTAGAAAAATTACAAAAATTATGACAAAAATAGGATTAAGTTTTTTTATAATATCTTTATTATTTATACTGATTTTAAAGGATTAAGGTGCACTTTTCGAACGATATGATATATTATAGAAATAGAAACTCGTTTTTTTTAAAGCTAGAAACTTTCAAATCTACGAGAGTTGAATCTTCTCGGGAATTCGAATAGATTTATATAGAAATGGATTGTATTTAATAATTAATTAATCCATTGTAAAAATAATCCAACTGATTAAATCAATCTTATTTAGTGAATAGGAAAAGGATAAAGATCTCAACGTATGTCTTCTACAGAGGAGCCAATTATCAAAATCCATGGTTTAACAAAAGAATATTATAATAGAGTAGTTGTAGATAATATTAATTTGGAAATCCGAGACTCGTGTTTTGCATTTTTAGGACCAAACGGGGCGGGGAAGACAACAATAATGTTAATGCTCTTAGGTTTAGTGAAACCATCAAATGGGACAGCGTCCATTTTCGGAACTGACATGCTAAAGAGTTTGGGTAAAATGAGGAGAAAGATTGGATTTCTACCTGAAAATGTGGGCTTCTATCCAAATCTCACTGGCAGAAAGTTTCTTAAATTAATTATTGGCTTAAGAAGTAAGGTTTTAATGAATGATAATCAAATTGAATCTTATTTAGAGTGGAGTGGTATAGATAAAAGCTATTGGGATAAGGCTATTAAAACATATTCGAGAGGAATGCAGCAGCGTTTAGGAATAACTCAAGCATTTGCTGGAGAACCTAAAATAGTTTTTCTTGATGAACCGTTATCTAATATCGATCCTTTAGGGAGAGAGGAATTTATTCAAAAAATAAGGATGAAAAGAGAGGAAGGAGTCACAGTAATTATTTCAAGCCATATTGTTCTTGAAATAGAACAAATAGCAGATTATATAGCGTTTATTAACGACGGCAAAATAAAAGCTTCAGATAAAATATATAATCTTGCTCAGTTTTATGGCTTTGATGAATATGAAATAACTCGAATCGATCATAATGAGAGTATGACTCTTAAAGAACTTAATGAGCTGTTATCTACTGAAAAAGATATATTCTCTGATGTATCAAAAGTTTTACGCGAAAAAATAATTTTCAGAACCGACAATCCAGAAAAAGTAGATAAAATATTATTGAATTATAAGGATTTCAATTTCACTCCTATTAGTGGAACATTAAATAAGATATACAAAAAAATTATAAAAGGCTAATCGTATGAAAAGAGAGAATAAAACAGAATCTTCCTTATTTTATGAAAAGCATTTGTTCTCTTTTTATTTGAAAAAGAGGATTCTCTCAATAAGTTTCATTGGATGCATTATTTTATCATTGATTATTTTTTTTTCAATCGTAAATGAGTTTAATTCTCAAAATATAATCAATCAAAGGATATTAGATGAGGAGATCTATTGGCAATATTTTATTGTGTTTTTAAGTAAATATCTTCGATTTCTTCCTGTTATATTAGTTGCTGATATTGTTTCGGAGGAATTTTCTAATAGATCAGCAATGATAATTTATACTACGGAGTCTAGAACTAAAATTCTTTCCATAAAGTTATTGAGTTTGATGACAAGCATTTTGATTTTACTATTATTTTATTTTTCAACTTTCCTTATTTTTAATTTCCTTATGACTGAATTATTTGTTTCGATCTCTATTTTTCTAACGGGTTTTTTAATCATATTTACAGAATTACTATTTTTTTCATCATTAATTTTTATGATTTCTGCGTTAACTCTGAATGTAGTACCTTCTCTTATTTTACCTATATTTTATATAATTATAGAGGTATTTTTTGTATTATTTTTAGAAGATGTAGAATTAGGACTTCTTTCTTACAGCTCTTATGAAATGAAAGTAATCGACTTTTTTGAAAATTTGATTTTTAATAAAGAAATTATTTTCAGTGGTCTAACAATTATTAGCACAATAGCCTTTTTTGGATTACCAATATTGATTATACTAATAATATTTCATCATTTCAAACGGATAGATATTAGGGTTGATTAAGATAAAATTAAATTTAACAGAAAAAAATTGAA
>JAHLWT010000033.1 GCA_019057775.1 Promethearchaeota archaeon | reverse complement strand
TTTTTGACTCTTAAAATTTAAATACTTAAATCACTATTATTTTTCTTGATAATTCTTCATTCAGTAATTTAATTCTTTTTAATGATAAGATAATTAGAAAAAAGAAAAAAAATAATTAGTCCTCGACAATACTCAATTGAATCATATTTACCTTAAAACTCCTCAAGCCTCAAAAAACTTGTTGAATTCCATCAAATTCTAACTTTTCTTTTTTTTTTATGGTATTTGAAACATCAGTAAATAAAAGAGAAATGTTATAAAATCTCATTTTCGCACTATTTGAAATGATATACTTATGTCAAAGGGATCGGTGATAGAGTAACTATTTTCTTCTAACATCTAATGAAAAAAGAATGAATAAAAAATCAAGAAAGAAAGTTTGTTCAAGATAAAAATTGAAAAAAAAAAGAAAAAAAGCTTCTTACACGTATAGAATCATTTGTTGAGATGGTTCGTAGGAAGAAAAAGAAATTAGCTATGGATGCGCAGAAGACTACACCTTTGAAGAGTTTTTAATTAAGTAAAATAATAAGATATAGATTCAATCCAATCTTAAATTATATTTTACAATTTATCTTTTTTGATTTAAAAAATAAAAAGAGCGATATAAAATATAATATTAATATAAAATTAGCCTGAAGAGGAAAATATTATGGAATCAAATGTTATGAAACAAGATATAAAAGCTAAATTTGATGAAAAAATTAAGGAGTTAGAAGAGAAATTACCTAATATGGAAGGCGGAGCAAATTGTGCCGAATTGACAGCAATGAGTATTTTGGATATACTAGGAATCAAAAATGGTATGATCAATAATCTAATGATTCCCTTAGCGGGTGGATTCGGAGGGTATAAATCTCAAAATGGCTGGTCTGGTGCATGTGGTGCTGTATGTGGAGGAATTGCTGCTACAGGAGTAATCCTTGGAGGAAAGGAAAGGATGCCAAATGAATTAATTCCTGTTGCGTATTTGAAGGCAGCAAAATTTGCGACTGACTTTGAAAAAGAATTTGGATCTGTAAAATGCTCGGATTTATGTGGGTATGATTTTAGCGATCCAAATGCTTTTTTGGAATATCGAAAAAATGACACCTGGGCAAAAACTTGTTATAAGTTTGTTGTAAAAGCGGTTGATAACGTAAGAAAGCTGATGAGAAAAGAATTAAAAAAAAACTGGGAAACTTAAATCCAGTCCCTAAGAATCATCATAATTAAAAGCAGTAAGTCGATTAAGTAGTAATCGTCGCATTTTCTAAAAGATTTTTTATATTAGATTTTTTTGTAAATTCTTATAATTATGCTGTTTAGAATGTTAAGGCGTAAAATTCTTAATTTTTCCTTTTAACCAACCTATTTTATTAGTTTTAACGCTGACAAACTCAGGAGGATAAGGTATTTAGGTCTAATATAAGATTTTTGTCTAATATATCCACATTTTGTACGTTTATTTTAGTTTCTTAGGAGAAATTAAATGAAAATTATATTTAAGGATTATGTAAAATCAATTATTATTAAAAAGTTATTTATGAAGGAAATATGGAATGAATATATTAGCATTGGGAGGATCTGGGGATATGGGGAGAATGGCTGTAGCTATACTTCTCGAATCTCCAAACGCAACTTCAATTACAGTGGCAGATAAAAATTATGAAAGAGCAAAACATCTTGTAGATTTAATTGACACTGATAAATTAAAGGCAGTAGAAATAGATATTACTGAAAAAAACAAACTCATTGAACTAATCTCGTCTCATGATTTTGTTATGAACACAGTTGGTCCTTATTACAAATTCGCAAGCATGATTCTAGATGCTGTTATTGAGGCTAAAAAACCATATGTAGACATATGTGATGATTGGAAACCAACATTAGATTTACTTGAAATGGATGATAAAGCGAAAAAAGCAGGGATCACTGCGATCATTGGGATTGGTGCGAGCCCGGGAATTACAAACTTAATGGCTGTTGTAGCCTGTTCTAAACTTGATGAAGTTGATGATCTTATTACTGCTTGGGGGTATGGCTCTGGAGAAAGAGTAGGGAGTAAACCAAAATATTTTATTGAACCAGGGAAATTTTATAAAAAATTTAAAGATATGCCGGTTATTGCTAATGCCGCTACTATGCATCTATTTTATGAAGCATTAGAAGAAATTCCAACATATAGAGATGGGAAATTCTTTAATATAAAACCTCTTACAGACGCAGATCCATTTCAATTTCCAGGGTTTAAAGATACTTATGTTTGTCATATAGGCCACCCAGAGCCGGTGACATTACCAAGAGTCTTAAAAGTAAATTCCGTTTCAAATTTGATGTATATGGGTAAGTCCATTACTGAGATTGTTCGTAAATATACTCAACAAATATCTAATAAAGATCAGACAATTAGTGAAGCAACAATAAAATTTGGAGAAGAACTAAGAAACATGAGAAGAGATAATGAATTTATAAAAGAATATATTGGTATGCCACCTGGTTTAAGTGTAATAGCAACAGGCATGAGAGATGGAAGACGAATGAAAGTTGCAATCGCGAATAATTACGTTCCATTCGGAGGAATGGCAGGTGTAACATCAATTCCACTTGTATTAGCAGCAGAAATGTTAATTAATGGCGAAATAACAGAAAAGGGAGTTCTTACTCCTGAAGAAGCAATACCAGATCCTATGGAATTTTTTGACAGATACGCAAAGCACTGCGGGGAAGATCTCACAGGAAATGATGTTTTACTTATAAAGGAAGTCGAGCTTTAAATCTCAAATAATTTTTCCTATTTTTTGTCGAAAATAACGTAATAGTTTAAGGTTTAAAATCGTTTAAGTTTTTAAAAATTCTATAAATCGAATGAAATTTTATAAAAAAGGGTAAAAGTACTTTATTAAGAACTCTCTTCCAGCTACTTCACGTTGTTTATAATCATTTAGTAATCCTGAAGCATCATAAGCTATATTTTTGAAATTGAAGTTTAGTTTTGTATCATCTATCTCCATTAAGCAGAAAGAAATTTCAGGTTTCCAAGTGATACTAATCGAACCAGGGTTTAATATGATTTTCTTTTTTGTTCCGAGGTACAATTGTTCATGGGAATGTCCAACTAATACAATATCAACATCCTTGGGATAATCATTTAAGAATTCTTTCATAGATTTACCTTGATATAATAGGAGATTATCTTGAATTGTCCTGCCAGGTTTATCATAAAAGTGAGAATGAAGCATCAAAATCTTTTTATTCTGAATAGTTATAATCTGAGAGGTTGGTAATTGCTTAATTTTATCAAGCAAATCTTTACTAAGCTGTTCCACGACCCATTCTCGGTGTACTCCTGTTCCTCTATGCCATTCATTCTTTCTCTTACCTAAAACTATTAATTCGTTATTCCCGGCAATGTTAATGAATCTATCATCAGATAATATTAATTGTACGACTTCTTTTGGATGAGGTCCAATACTAACCGCATCTCCCAGATTCAGAATTACATCTGCGCTAAAATTCTCATCGATATATTGTAGAAATCTGTTTAAAGCATAGAGATTTGCATGTATATCTGAGATAATAGCAATTTTAGTATACTCTTCCATATTAATCAACAGACTTAATTTAGTTTTTTGAGTAAGTAAATTAGAAAATTCCAAGTTTTTTCTACTGATTTAACTGACAACCGCTCATCTGGCGAGTGAAGCCCTTTACTGCGAGCACCGAACGCGATAGCATCAATACCAGGGATTTTATCGATCAAAAATGTATTTTCGAGACCACCGTGACTAATGTTAAATAGTATTTCTTCATCAAACAACTCCTTATAAGCATCTTGTGCTATTTTCAATAGTTTGGAATTAAACTTTGGCTCCCAAGGAGGATAACTTCCCCGATATTTATTTTTCATGTTTAATCCAGATAATTCTAATAAAGTAGCTATTCTTTCACATATGTCTCTATTATAATACTTGGATAAACTGCGGTGAAGCCATCTCAGTTTTATATGATCTTCTCTTGTTCTAATTTTACCTAAATTAGTTGAAGTAAACATAAGATTGTCTATTGTAGGATGCATTGCAATGGGTCCATTTGGTAAAGAATATAAAATGTCCAACAGTTTATCTTGAACATTTTTTGATAAAGCTTCATTACTCGAATTATTTTCAAGATTTTCTAATGAAATCCTCATTTTTTTTTCGATACCATCAAATTGACTTTTCAATTCATCAAAGATATCAAATACGTATGATTTAATTTCTGAAAATAAATTCTCATCAAAAAATATTATAGAATACGCTTCCCTCGGTATCGCATTAGCAGCACCCCCACCGTTGATATAATTAAGATGGATACAATACTTTTTGTTCAATTTCCATAGAATTTGGCTCAATAATTTAATTGCATGCGCTTGACCTTTATTACACGTCCCTGAATGCCCCCCAATTAACCCCGAAAGGAAGAGTTTATATGGTTTCATCTTCAACTGGTCTCTATCTATAAAGATGGATTCCTTTTTAATTCGAGTATGATATCCCATCCCTCCAGTACAACCAATTGTTATTTTTTTATGACCAGAATCTAGATTTATTAAATATTTCCCATCAACTAGGTTTGGATCAAGACTCTCTGCCCCACCCATATCGTATTCTTCACGAACGGTAAACAATAAGTTTAATCCTAAGGAACTGAAAGTTAAGCTTTTATTATGGATTTTTTTCATAAGTAAGAGTAAATAACAAATCCCTACACCATTATCAGCCCCAAGTGTAGTACCTTCAGCGGTAACCCATTTCTCACCATCAAGGTCTATAAGTTTGAGTTTTAATGGATCTTTTGAAAAATCGTGTTCAACTGCTTCGTTTTTCTCACAAACCATATCCATGTGGCATTGTAACACACACTTCTTTTTTTGGTCAGGAGCGGGGATTTTTACAGCAATATTCCCTATTTCATCCATTTTAACTTCAAATCCGAAGTCCTCTGCTTCTTGTTTAATAAAATTCCTAATCTTCTCTTCTTCTCTGCTACGTCTTGGAATTTTTGATATTTTTTCAAAATACTCCCAGAACTCATATGGTTGCCCTAAATCCTTTAAGTTTAACATAGAAATCGCATTAAATTATAGAATATTTTAATTAGTTATATGAATTGTTAAATAACACTAAATATAATTAAACCTAGATTTATATAAAATTAGATTTTAAGGAGGCAAAAAATTATGGTTGGATTTAAAATTGTTGCTACCATAAAGGATGTAAAAGGAACTTGTAACCATGGACATAAAGTAGGAGATACAATGGAAATAGATGGTCATGACACAGCAGGGTTGTGTGGATTTTTCTATCATAGAATTTTTCCTAATATTATGATTCTTCAGTTCGGAGGAAGTTATCCGTCGACTTGGGTTGAGGATCCGGATGTTATGTTGCTCGAATGTCCAGATAGTGCTAATGCTGTAACAATTGAATTGAGAAGGATAAGAGAGTAGTATTTACCCCAAATTAAAAGCATATATAAGAAAAATCACAAAAGAGATTTGATTATGATTAATGATATTTTATTAACACTTGGTGCAATCCTCATTCTAAGTTGTGGAAGTATCCATTTTTTTTTAACAAAATCAATTATTAATGGTTTTAATAACATGAATGAAGAAAATAAGAAAGTTACCTTTATGGAATGGATTGTTGAGGGATTAATGCTCTATTTCATAGGCATACTTGTATTAATAATAACTATTTCAGGGCTATCTGAAGATTCCGCTTCCAGAATTTTGTTTGGAGCATCTTTCGTACTTCTCTTAATTATGACAATATTATCATTAATGACTGTTGTAAATCTAAGGATTGATGACTTATCCCTTCAACCCAATATAAAAAAAATTATTAGTATTCACTTTAAGAGTTGTCCTATTATTAAATTTACATCCGGAATTCTATTCTTACTTGGTAGCTTTTTATAAAATGTTTCAAAAATATAAATTCTGGATAGTAAAATATTATGACAAAATTATTACCTAATTATAACTATTGATTAATTATAATAAGTCTCAATCTGAATCTATCAACTTAAAGATAATTTAAGATCGAAACTCACAGCGAAATATTTTAAATCACTGTGTAGATTCAACAATATACTTATAATATTCTCAAACATTTAATTTTATTTATATATCTATTTGTATTGAATGTAATTTAATTAAACGAATATCTAAACAAACTCATTTATCTTATTATATTCGAAATAGTAGAGTAATAGGTGAAAGGTACTGCTTAATGACAGTCCACAAGTAATTAAACCAGGCAAACCTCGATACTTTGAGGGATTGGAAATCGGTGCGGTTTCTGTAAAATGGGTTCGTAGAACATTAAATGGAGAGATAATTAATCAAGTCATACGTCATGAAGGTTCTCCAAAAGAAAAAATAAAACAAATATTCAATCGCTATAATGTAGATACTAATTCAAATATTGTAATAACTGGTCAAGCAACAAGCAGTTTTCTAAATTTACCATACATTTCTGAAGTTGAATGCCTTGAAAAAGCTTTATCGTTCTGTAATCTAAAACCTGACATCCTGCTTTCGCTCGGAGGAGAGACGTTTAGCGTCTACCCAATGAAAAACGGAATAATTAAAAATATTATATCAACTTCAAAATGTGCTGCAGGTACGGGTGAGTTCATTGTCCAACAGCTTCAAAGAATGGGTCTGTCAATTGAAAATGGTATAAAGATTAGCTTAAATGGCAGATATACTAGGTTATCAACTCGATGTTCAGTCCATTGCAAATCAGATGCTACCCATCGACTCAATAAGGGAGAATGCACCCGCGCAGACATCGCAATGACATTAATCCGTGATTTGGCAAGAAAAGTAAGCGAAATGATTGAATTAGCACAATGGCCAAAGCGGTTAATAGTAATATCCGGAGGTGTTACTTTAAATAAAGTATTTATTGAGAACCTCCGAAGTTTTCTAAGTGATTCAGAAGTTAAAGTTTTACCAGAAAGTCCATATTTTGAAGTATTTGGGGCATCATTATTTGCTTCTGAGTTGCAGGAATCCAACCTACAAAACGATGTTTGGTTTAAATCATCGAGTATCGACTTTCCTACTCATAAACCACTTACAAATGCAGAACCTCTTCTGGATTATCGAGTTATCACCGACAATGAAATAAAAATAAAAGCAGGGAAAAAATACATACTGGGAGTAGATGCAGGCTCTACTACTACCAAAGCTGTATTATTTAATGCCACTGATGGCTCAATAGGAGCAAGCGTTTATTTAAGAACATTGGGCAACCCTATATTAGCTACAAAACAATGTATAACTGAACTTATTGACAAGGTAGGAGATAATTCTATAAGACTTATTCAATGGGGGGTAACAGGTTCAGCAAGGGAAATGGTGTCAGTCTACTTAGATAATTGTCGAAGCTTTAATGAAATATTAACCCATGCTAGGGCAGCCACTGAAGAGCTTACTGATGTTGATACAGTATTTGAAATTGGTGGTCAAGATTCAAAGTTTATTTCGTTTTTAAAAGGTATTCCAATTGATTATGCAATGAATGAGGGTTGTTCTGCGGGAACAGGTAGCTTTCTTGAAGAATCTGCATCAGTTGATATGGGAATTGCGGTAGAAGAAATAAGTGCTATTGCAACAAAAAGCACTCACCCAATAGCTTTTGGCGAACGATGTGCCGCTTTTATCAATACCGATTTAAGGAACGCCCTTCAACAAGGAGCAAATATAGAGGATGTTATTGCTGGTTTAGTTTATTCAATTGCAGATAATTATATCTCTCGTATTGTTGGACCCCGTCAAATAGGAAAAAATCTGCTACTTCTTGGAGGTGTTGCTCTTAATAGATCGGTTGCATTAGCTATTGCCGCTCGATCACAACGAAGAGTGGTAGTACCCACACATCCCGAACTTATGGGAGCTGTTGGTACAGCTCTTATGACAAGAGATCTTTTACTAAATGATGATATATCGGAAGAAAATTATAAACTCCAAAATCTCACGAAGGGAGAAATACAAATTAAAAATACGTTTAGATGTAAAGCGTGTGAAAACAATTGTGAAATTCAAAATATTTCCATTAGAGGAATGGTTTACCCCTTTGGAGGTCTGTGCTCTAAATATAAATTGTTACGCCAAAAAGGTTTCAAAATAAAAGAAGGTCAAGATCTAGTAGAAATAAGAAATAAGATGATGATTGATGAGTTTGGTGCTCACACCATAAAGAATCCCCGTGGTACGATTGGTATACCCATGACTTTAACTTCTCATGTTTACTTCCCTCTATACGCTAAATTTTTCAACAAGCTTGGCTACAATGTAGCATTATCAAATCCTTCAAAAACTGGAAATTCAAAAACTAAAGCGCCTATATGTTACCCCTGTGAATTAGTTCATGGTGCAGTAAATGACCTTATTATTAATCAAAATGTTGATTATATTTTCTTACCTCATGTAATTGAAATGCAAATTCCAAAGGGTTATATTCACAGCTATACGTGCCCGTCTACGACAAATATTCCTGACATCATCCGTGCTGCTTTTGAGAATGCAAATGAAAAGATATTATCACCTCATATTGGTCTCTCAGAAGACCTTATTGAAACTACATTGAAAGAGTTTGGAAGAATGGCTTCTATATTAGGATTAGAAAATAATGTGGGTGTGAATGCAGGACTAGTAGCTATATCTCACTATAAGATATTCAGAGAAAAATATCACGAATTTGGGCAGAGAAAATTAAAAGAATTGTTAGAAAAGCCATCGGTGATCATTGCTGGAAGACCTTATGTTGTTTATCCCCCAGATGTTAACATAGCACTACCTCGTAAGATTGTTAGCAGAGGATATAATGCAATTCCTTCTGATCTGTTACCGTATTTAAATGATGGTGAAACACAGTCGAGAAATGTATGGGGTTTCACTCAAGAGATCAATAATGCAGTTAAATATGTTAAAAAGTACCCTAACCTATACATTTGTTTTGTTTCTTGCTTTTCTTGTGGTCCTGATAGTATCATGTATCATCACTACCGGCAACAACTTGAAGGACACACATTTTGTTACCTTGAAATAGATTCTCATACAGCCCACGCGGGATTTGAAACAAGAGTAGGCGCTTTTTTAGATATTATAGAAGAACGCCATCGAAGGTTAGATAAAAATAATAAAATGTTAGTAACTCAAAGTATAGCTATTTAAAAAATGACCGAGATAGAAACGTTTAAAAATATAAAGTCATACGAAAAAAAAGCGGTAAAACAAACTCGCTTTTCAGAGGATCTTAAATTTATTATTGATAGCGATGGCCAAAAAATTGATTTCAAGGATTCTAGAATTGTATATGTTGATCCTGAACCTCGTAATCCTTATGGCAGACGACTGGTTATAAATCTATTTAAAAAAAATAACCGAAACATAAGAATAAGCAAAGAAACTGATGCTTCTGTTTTACAGTATGCTAAAAAGATTTGTTCTGGAAGAGAATGTCTTGCGAGTGTAGCAATAGCAGGAGCAGTATTAAAGGATATTGAAGAGTATAGAAATGAAAATGAAATCACTATATATCGAACGCCTGTAGATAACAACGGTCCATGTCAGAATGGGGCATGGCCTGTACTTTGGGATACATTTTCAAAGAGGTTAAATATAAAAAATGCTATATTCTGCGCGTTCCCCAAATACACTAATAATTATTTAGGATTAAACCGTGATTTATTAGCCTGGGAAAACCTTAATTTTATTTTAGGGCAATATCTTATAGAAGCAAGAAACGCTTTACAATGTACCGCTGAGGAAATTGTTATAGCTATGAAGAAATTCGAAGACCTAACTAATAATTTTATTGATTGTGTAAGAGATGGGAAAAAAACATTAAATACAGGACTGCTAAAATGGGCCAAAGAAGTTGTGAAAATACCTCTTAAAGCTAGTATTGAAGAAACCCCCAAAGTGTTAATTATTGGCGGTCTAAATTTAATGTTTGATCATTATCCAATTGAAGATTTTTTTCTTGAAAGAGGAATTATCGTAAAAGTTGTTGATATCGTTGAAACGATGAGCATGATTTTAGCAGAAAGTATTATAAGATTTGGGTTTAAAAAGGGATTAATAACACCAAAAGAACAATTTAATGAACAATTGTTAGGTGTTTCTGAATTAGAAGGAGATGATCAAAAGGAATTCCAAAAGACAAAAAGAAGTAAAAACGCTTTAAATTTCTTAAATTCTCAATGTAAAATTTTCAGGAGAATTATCGGGAAATCAGGATTGCTATTTGATCCATTTGTGGATTTTATTGATCTTTTTGAAGAGGGGAATAAGTATGTGTCTTCCAATAGTATTAGTGAGACTCCAGTAATAATCGGAAGATTTTTACATTCAATAAAGGATGGGATTTACGATGGCATAGTTAATTTAGGAACATTTAACTGTCAACCCGCAATGAATTCTCAAGCTATTATACGCCCTTTAGCAAATAAAAGTAATATCCCTTACGCAGCCATAGATTGTGAAGGTCCTTGGATATCAACAAATCAACGGAGACTTCTTGAAACGATTGCTGTTCAAGCTAAGAGGGTCCGTGAGAAGAAGAATTTAAATTTATAGTAATTCTTTTTTTATAGTAATTGAATAAGTGGGGATTTATTAGAAAGTTTCGGGTTTTCCAATGTTTGATATCGTGCAGATTAAAGAGCTTCAACTACAGTGGCAATTTTCATTACTTTTTTTGGTAAATTTAATATTATTTCTTCTGCTTCAGTCATAATACTTTGAATTAAATCATGAACAGTTGGTATTGAGTGTATTCTACCTACAACAATACCCGCATTCATAAGACTTTCATTCTCATCCTCATCTAATAGTTTTTTAAATCCTCTTTCTTCCAGAATACGAATTTTATCTGTTGTCGGACATGGTTTTCCACGGTAAAGATCTGATGCTCCTTTAATAGTCTCATCGATGACCTCAAGCGAGGCTTGATTAATCAAGAATCTCATAGGACCGAAGATCCCACGTCCTACAATAGTGTCAGATTCAGTAGCTTTTACCAGTTGTTCCTTCCACATTTGCTCGAAATCACCCTCTTGAGTGGCGATAAATCGGGTCCCCATTTGTATTCCAATCGCTCCTAGGGCAAGAGCTGCCACTAATGATGCACCATCAGCAAAACCCCCAGCTCCAACTACAGGTAAATTGACTGTTCTAACTACTTCCGGGAGAAGTACCATGGATGAAGTGTCTCTCCAAGCACAATGTGCCCCTCCTTCTCTTCCTGAAGCTATGATTATATCTACACCAGATCTTTCGGCTCTTTTTGCGCCCCTAACGTTAGGAGCCACTTGACACCATATTATTGAGGGTATTTCCTGTTTGATTTCAAGAATCGATTTTTTAGCTCCCTTTTCTTTCGCATCTATTGCCCAAGGAAGTGGATCTCCAGCAGAAGTTACCATAACCCTTAACTTTTTCTTTACATCAGGCAGTTCTTCAAAAATTTCGATAACCGCTTTCATAAATTGTCTTGATACACTAGTAAATATTTTTGCAATTGGTATATTAACGCCAAATTTAGCTTCTGGGTAATCCTCAAGGCTTTCAAAAACATATCTTATGGTCTGTTTTAAGACATTTTTAGGGCTACCACCAACCCCAAAATCAAGCTTTCGATCTTCTTCAGGTATAAAATTCACATCAGGACCTGCCATGCCAATAGTTGAGATCAATCCTAATCCACCTTCTTTCGCTACTGCGATACATAACTTTGTGGTCGCGTAAGGTCCCATACCTGCTTGTATAATTGGATACTTTATCCCAATTATCTTTGTTAATTTTGTTTGAATCAAATTATTTCAGTTTTTTTTATTTTATAGTCAATTATAACAACATAAAATATAATTACAGTATTAAATTTTATATCCTTTCAAAATAAACCTTGAAACAGTTTTTATAAATGTGCATAACGCAGATGTAAATACAATTCTGTAAAATTTCTTGCTTAGGAAAAGAATATTTTTAAATAATGTATTTTCTCTTAATGTATGGAACCCGAAGAAACTCTCGATCCCGCAGATTGGGAAAGTTTAAGGATTTTAGGACATAAAATGCTTGATGATATGTTAAATCATTTAAGAGACATTAGAGAGCAACCAGTTTGGCAACCAATACCAAATGATATAAAATTAAAATTTAATCTTCCCTTACCAAATAAGGGACAAAGAAGAGAGGAAATATACAATGAATTTAAAAGAGACATCTTGCCTTATCCGTTGGGAAACATTCACCCTCGTTTTTGGGGGTGGGTAGTAGGCACTGGCACGCCCTTCGGGATCTTAGCAGAAATGCTAGCTGCTACAATGAACCCAAATGTGGTTGGTGGGGAGCACATAGCAAATTATGTTGAAAAACAAGTGATAGAATGGACAAAAGAGATGCTTGGTTATGATCCAAATGCTTCTGGTGTAATTGTATCAGGTGCTTCTATGGCTAATTTTATTGGATTAACTGTTGCTCGAAATACCAAAACAGATTATAATGTTATTGAAGAAGGAATACGTGTAGGTGAAAAAGATCTCTTAATATATGGATCTACAGAGATGCACGGCTCAATAGATAAAGCAATACAACTATTAGGATTAGGAACGAAATCACTAAGAAAAATACCGGTTAATGAAAATTTTGAAATTCAAATAGAGAAACTCAGAGAGTCGATAGAAGCAGATATTAAAGTTGGACATAAACCAATATGTATTATTGGAAATGCAGGAACCGTAAATACTGGGGCAATTGATGATTTAAATATGCTAGCTGAGATAGCAAAAGAGTATAATCTGTGGTTCCATTTAGATGCTGCTTTTGGCGTATGGTGTAAACTCTCAACAAGATCGAACAAACTTGTAGAAGGTATAAAGCAAGCAGATAGCATTGCCTTCGATTATCATAAATGGCTATATATCAATTATGAGGCTGGCTGTGTTCTTGTTAGGAATAAAGAAGAACATCTCAATGCTTTTAATTTTTCTGCGGATTACGCTACTCATCACGAAAGAGGGACTAGTTCGGGGGATTTATGGTATGATTATTATGGTCTTCAATTATCACGGGGATTTAGAGCTCTTAAGATTTGGATGAGCATTAAAGAAAATGGAAGTGAGAAATACGGTCGACTCATTGAGCAAAATATTCAACAAGCACGATATCTTACAAATCTTATCGAAATAGAACAAAAACTGGAAATTCTTGCACCTACAAAAATTAATATAGTTAATTTTAGGTATAATGATGGTACTACTGACTTAGCTACGCTAAACAAAGTGAATAAAGAAATTTTATTTCAATTACAAGAAAAAGGAATCGCAGTCCCTTCGAATACTATGCTTAATGGTAATTTTGCTTTACGTGTTGCTATTGTAAATCGTAGGTCGAGAAAAGAAGATTTTGAAGTGTTAATTAATTCAATTTTAGATATTGCTCAATCCCTAGATAAAAAAATAGCGATATAATATTGCTATTTTTCCTGGGAACACCAATATAATCCCGATACAGGTTATTTATTTTTCTTGTACTACTTTAGATTCCATCCCAGTGAATCCGTAATTCATTGCTTTGACGGAAAAGATCTAATGCGTTGATGGGTGCATCCCAGGGTTCTACATTCCGGAACTCTCGATATGCCCTGTTAACATTAAAAAATAATCGCTCTGGCTCGCTCCAATCAGTATAAGGTCCGAGATTGATCTTCTTCGATGCCTCGAGAGGATCAAGTCCCTCATTAAAGAAACGCTTGGCCTCAGAATATACAAACTCGAAATAAGCCCGCAACTCCTTCACTTCATCGACACCACAGAGAGGCCCATGTCCTGGCACAACAACCTCGGGCTCAAAGGATAACACAAGATCTAAAGCTTCAATCCACTTAGTATGCGTACCTTCCCAACCGATTGGTGTGCATTTCCAGAAGACAATATCGCCAGCAAAGATGATTTTATGTTCGGGGAGATACACGATTAGATCACCGGAAGTGTGTGCCGGGCCAACATAAATAAGTTGGCAGGGGTAGCCATCAAGTTCAAGATCAAATCTATCTTCGATTAAATGATTTGGCAACGTAAGCTCAATTCCCGAATAGTCAAACTGACTTAATCCCCCTACAAATTGTTTCATTCCTGGTGGAAAAGCCTCAGGTTTTTGTATCCATTTCTGGAATATCCCAGGCAAATTACGTTTTTTTTCTTTTTCTATTTCTTCAGCGCAGAGGCGATGTGCAATAATCTCAGAGTCTTTGAAAAGCTGATTACCCCATGTATGATCGCCATTGTGATGAGTATTCACGAGTCGTCGTGCTGGTATAGGTGATACCGTTTTGTAGAGCTCGATCATCTGCCTTGTACGATTCAAATCGTAAAAGGTATCAATAGCCAACCCTCCACCAAGATTCACGAACCCAGCGTTATTCCATCCAATTCCCCTGTCCTCCTGTAAGCAGGCATATACGTCCTTTGCTATTTCTTTAAGTTTCATTATTATCCTCTTATACTTTATTTATTTCTTAATTATTAACTTTAGCACTTTTTGATATTTTATTAGGAAATTTCGTTAAGAGAAGTAGATTTCCATAATTAAAAAATCTATATATATAAAATTATCAGATTTTAGTCGAATTGAATTAGGATGATGGATATGCACATATGGGTCTAAATTTTGGAAGTAGATTAAACTTAAAAAGATAATAAATAATTATAGATTAAAATATAAAAGTGATATAAGTTTAGCATATTAAAATGCCAGACTCAAGTCAAGTGGAATCATCTTTTAAAGTCATTATTATTGGACCTGGTGCGGTAGGAAAAACGAGCCTGTTGAACAGGTTTGTTCATAATGAATTTACTTTAAAATACAAGCTTACTATAGGCGTAGATTTTTTAACTAAAACTTTGGAATATGAACCAGAAAAATTTGTAAAACTCCATATATGGGATATAGGAGGTCAAGAAAAATTTAAATTTCTCCATCGTAACTTTTACGAAGGCTCATTTGGAGCATTGATTGTGTTTGATCTTTCAAGACATCAAACATTTTCAAGTATGAAAGAATGGCTTTCAGAAATGCGGAGTATAGTAATTAATGATATCCCCAGCGTAATAATAGGGAATAAATCCGATTTAATAACTGGAATTGGTCAGATTATAGATAGGAGTGAAGTAGAAGAATATGCAAAAAAAGAAGGCTGTTTATATTTTGAAACATCCGCTAAAACTGGAGATAATGTTGAAAAAGCCTTTCTCGAACTTACACATCGCATGACAAAGAAAATGGGAAAGCTTATTAGCAAAAGTAAAGAAGAATTATAAAATCAATCAATAATTTTTAAAAATCAAATCATACTTTTGATAATTTGATTGTAATGGGTATATTTTTATTTTTTGGCTTGTTATTAAAACAATAGTTTATTTAAATAAACGTTGACTTTAACCAATCATCACTATAACAATAATTATTAAAAACCCTGTGTTTGACATGAGCGAAGAAAAACTAGCAATACATAAAAGAAAAG
>JAHLWT010000032.1 GCA_019057775.1 Promethearchaeota archaeon | reverse complement strand
CTTATGAATTTTATGTGAAGGCATTTAATATAAACGGAGAAGTAGATTCAAACACCATTAAGGCAATAGTTAAGTTCATCCTTTTTATTGATGGAAACTTGAGGATTAACTTGACTTATTCCTAATATATTATAAAGTCCTATGGGTTCGAAAATATTCAAAAGATTAATTTTCTGGAGAAAATATTCAAAATAATAGTAAAGTTTTCTAAATTTTTTATGAAAATACTCGTATTTATGGAGATAACGTTCAAATATTTTATTGAAAAACTTAGATAAAATAAAATTTTTCCATTTAAACTTTTTTTGAATATAGAGAACATAATTCTCAAATGAGCCAAATTTTTTAATGTTGGCTCTTTTTTTATATGCATATAACGAAACCAGACGATCCCAAGGATTTCTCACGAAACAAAACTTAAAAACTCTATTGAAATATTCTTTTGTAACAATTCCTCTTCTTATTAAACTAAATATACTTATATGACCAAAAGTTACAAAACCTTCATTTTTGAAATTAAGATAATCTTTAGGATATTTTAATTTTTGACAGCTATACTTCTGAAAAATATGAAACATGCTTGTTCCTGCAGTTTTAGTAATCCAGATATACAATATATTTTTTTTTCTCAATAAATTTGTCATCTGTATAAATATTGTTTATGATGACATTAATTTAAGGTTTTTCAACATATCATGTGACACTCAATAGTATCAGGCAGTGGATGGTTCTGAGTACTTTTATGATTCACATTCTTCTTGAGAGAGACCTTCAATCCCTTTAGAGTCTTTCGGATCGTGCTAATAGACGCTTTAATTCCCTTCGTCCCAAGCTCTTTTCTCATCCATCGCAACATCTTTCGCACCCATTTCCTCTCGCTCATTGGATCCTCGGCTAATTCAACTTCCATCATTTCCCGAAGCTCACCTTCATATTTTTTTCTCTGTGGTTAGCACGTGCTTAATTCCACCTTAAATTTTTGTTTAATGTTGTGCACTAAACTCTTTCCTTTCCAGTTACTAAATTAAGGCTCTAATTCACGAGGGTGCATTAACATGTCTACTTACAACATTTCTTTTTGTTCTTCGATAAGGCTTGAGGGGCGTCCTGGGGATATGTTCGGAATGATGACTTCTAATTCACTCTCATTGAACAAGTTTTAAAAAGGTTTGTATCATTCAAAAGGACTTTTTTATTAGTTCAGCAATTATGGTGCAGATTATAAATTTATGCATCAAAATAAGGCACTTAGTTTGAAATGTTCTAATTTTTTTTTCTAAATTATCTACATGCGAAAAAGAAATTACTATTTCATGAAGTGAATCCTTAATTTGTTTACTATCCATATTATAAATCATTCCTTCTATTATTATTATCGAGGATTCATCATCAATTATTTCGATGGGATATTCTTCATAAGCAGTTGATCCGATAATAATTTTTGAATTTTGGTATAGTATACTTGATTTATAAGAATTTAAGTGTAGCATATATTTTTGGGTATTCAAAAACTTCTCTGAATTTAAAAAAGATTTGTTTTTAACCCGAGATATGATGATATTAATTCCTACCATTATAAAAAAAAAAGGTGGAACAATTTATAATTTTCGTATTTAAGATTAATTAGGGATATATAATATGTGAAAAACAAATCTAATAATTTGAAAATATGGCTATATTATGAATATTGAGTAATCAATACTTTTTTAGAAATAAATCTTCAAGAGATGTCTCGATTTCTTTAATTTTCAAAATTTCAAAATTCCTCAATAGATTAAGGAGATTTTTATAATGTATTCTTTCATCTAGAAAAGCAAGAATACTGTTTTTCTTTTCATCATATTCTATTTCAAAATTAAAGTCTAGTAATTCATTAATTAAGTCTTGTTTTTTGTTATTAATAAAAACTTCAATAGTTATTCTAGATCCCGCTAAATTTTTAATTTCTTCTTGAGTCCCTATTTTAAGTATTTTTCCTTCATTGATGAAGGCAATTCTGTCGCATAATTTCTCAACCACGGATAAATCAGATTGACAGTTTTCACATCCAGCCCAAGCGTAGGTTCATCAAGAAATAAGATATTGCGTTCCAATAATAACGTTCGAGCTAATGCGAGTTTCATTTTCATTCCGCTTGAGAGATGCTCAACATATTGATTAAGCCATTTTTCGATTCCAAATAATTTTGACATTTCGAGAATCTTTTGCTCATATTTAGGAACTTGATATAACTTGCAAAAGAATTTTAGGTTATCGTATGCAGTTATTCTATGGTAAAGCATGTTAAAATTCCATTTACATTAACATCGTTACAATTTTCCGGCATTTTTACCGATTGAGGAACGCTCGCAAACGCAGCAAGATGATAAACGATATCGATATTTTCAAAAATATCTAAGAGGAAATTTAAATCTCGAATATCGCCTTTATGAAATTCAAATTTGTTATGCTTAAACGCTTCGTCTAAATTTTCAATGCTTCCATTAAATAAATTGTCTATACCTACGAATAGATTTTTCACTAAAGAATAATTTCAAGTGTTGATTGAGTATATGAAATCCACTGTATTAAATCAATAAAAAAAGTTTTAAATATAAAAAATCATTTTTCCATGAAACTATAAAAACTTTAAAATTTCTAATTTTATTTGATTATAATGAAAATTTCAATTATAATTCCTGTGTTTAATGAAGAAAAAACTCTTAGTGAATTATTTAATAATGTGAAAAATGTACCTTTACCTGAAAACATGGAAAGAGAAATCATAATTGTCGATGATTGTTCTACAGATGGAACCAAAGAAATTTTGCATACTTTAGAAAAACAAGATAAAAAATTAAAAATAATTTATCAACCATCAAATAAAGGAAAGGGTGCAGCTCTCCGTAAGGGATTTCTAAATGCTACTGGAGAAATAATTATCGTCCAAGATGCAGATTTAGAATATGATCCATCAGAATATTCAAATTTACTCAAACCAATAATAGATGGAAAAGCGGATGTAGTCTATGGATCACGCTTCTTAACTGGAAAACCCCATAGAGTGCTTTATTTTTGGCACTCTGTGGCTAATAAATTTTTAACTCTTCTCTCAAATGCTTTTTCTGATTTGAATTTAACTGATATGGAGACTTGTTATAAAGTTTTTAAAAAGGAGATTTTAGACGACATAACAATTGAAGAAAATAGATTTGGATTTGAACCAGAAATAACAGCAAAACTTGGTGAAAAAGCAAGAAATGAAGGGATTCGAATATATGAAATAGGGATTTCATATTATGGTAGAACATATGAAGAAGGAAAAAAGATACACCTGAAAGATGCTATACGTGCTTTTTGGTGTATATTAAAATATAATACCTCCACGTTTGCTCATCTAGTAAAATATCTAATTTTTGGTTTATTAGTGGCATGTTCTCAATTTATCTCAATATATCTAATTGTTGAAATATTTGGATTAAATTCAATACAAGAACAAAATATTGCAAATATCATCAGTATTCTTATATCATTCGCTGTGGCATTTGTTATTCATTCCAACTTAACTTGGCGATACAAATATACTTCAGTTTTTAAAATAATTCAAAAAATTATTCTATTTTATTTATTCTCAAGCATATCATTAATTATTCGATTTATCTTATTCTTTTTCTTAGCGACTTATTTTGGTATGGATTATCAATTGAATACTTTAATTGGAATTTTTGTAGCGATTATGATTAATTTCGTTGGCTATGATAAGTGGTTATTTAAAAAAATGAAAATGGTTAATAATTAAAATAATGCTCATTGCTGATAAAAGTGGTATTCAGTTATCTAAAACTATAAATAAAGATACTCTAGAATTTTATAAAAATTATTTAGAAAAAGGTGAATTCATTAAATTAAAGAATTGTCTATAGAAAATAAGATTTTTAAAGAGTATGAAATTTTTAATATAATACTTTCATAATAATAATTGAATGATAACGAAATGAAATTAAAAATTTGTGATACTAACTTAACTCTCTACTTTTTTAAGAA
>JAHLWT010000031.1 GCA_019057775.1 Promethearchaeota archaeon | reverse complement strand
TCAAGTAATATCTGATTATTTAAAATCTAATTTCACTATTATTTTTGTACTTATCATTTTTGCTATTTTTCGAGAACTGCTAAAGATCTTTTAATAACTTGAGATCAAGTTTGGTTCGAATATCACCAGTGTGTCGAGTGCCAGATCTGTGAAATAATAAAGGAAAAATAAAAAAAATGTTTAAATAAAGGTTATATCTTGATAATCAGAACTTCCCATTTCTTGCTTAGCCACACCTAATTTTCTAACTTCTTTGTTTAATTTTCTTACTGCCTCGCGCACAATTTCTTTCTTCTTAGCTCCAGTACAAACTATACGTCCTGTACTAAAGATCAAAAACACTGTTTTAGGATCTTGCATACGATAAATTAGTCCTGGGAACACTTCTGGCTCGTACATAGCATATTCCATTACTATGGCAGCCATATTGAGGTCAATATTGGTGTGCAAGTCCCCTGAAGCAACAATATTTTGGATTGTAATCACTGGATTTGATACTTTTATGCCAGCTTTTTTTATATTTTTTACTACTTTTTCAACAACTCTAGGAGCTTCAGCAGCTTTTCTTAGACCAGTCACAACCATTTTTCCGGTTGAAAAAATCAAAATTGTCGCACGTGGTTTTTCAATTCGCATAACAAGACCTGGAAAACGCTCAGGATTGTATTCAACTTCAGCATGCTTCCGTGCTATCTGATTTAAATCAATTTTTTCTGTTATCTCAACTACAACTGTTGCTACAACATTTTCTATCTTATAGTCTAAATCATGTTCTGCGGTTTCCTCTTTTTCTACGCTTTCCTCTTCTTCTGCGCTTTCCTCTTCTTTAATTTCCTCAGTTTTTTTTTTTGCCATAATAATCTAAATGTGATAAATGTGATTTGAAATTTTGAAAATTTAAAAAATATATTTAAAAATTTAAATAACTCTTCCTTTATAAAGGTTTTATAAAGACTTCTTAAAAGAGATTAGAAGTGGTTTTATAACATATTATTTTCATTTCCCAAAATTAAGCTTAATTTCATCAAAAGAACTATCATCTCTTTCGGAGGCACATGTACTTGAATGATTCGAACACACACATATGGAAAGAGAAAAGGATCTACTAAGACTACTTTGCAACTCAAAGAGTTCCTTTACCGAGACTTAAAATTAAATAAGTGGTAAATACTTAAAAATCTTTTTTCCCTACGGCTTATTTTTAAGAGCCTCCTTAAAAAGGATTTCCATTTCATCTATAGAATCCTCACCTGCTCCAAGATCAACATCATAGCATTCAATAAATTCTTCAAACGTCGTAATATCTTTATAATATAACTCATAGCACTTCTCACAAAACCACCCTTTGAGCCAAAAAATCCACACCAAATCTAAATCGGTAGATTTATCAAGTGAAGGATTATTTCTTTCGGTGGGACAAATACCTGAACTGTGAGTGTTCGCACATCACATATGGATCTAGAAAATGATTTATTAAGATCGTTCCTCAACTTGGAAAGCTCTCTTGACCTCTTTATCTGTGAGGGAGTTAGGCTCTTTTTATTCATGTATAACTTTTTTATTTTATAAAGGGAATCGATCTTGTCTTGCACCGCTAATTTTAAAATTGTTCTTAAATTTCCACGGATACTCCTTAAACGGGAATCTTTTAAGACAATCTTTTTTATTTTTACCGATTTCATTGATATATCAACAACTTTTAGTATATTTAAGTGTTAGGAGTCTATAAAAAAAGGAATTTAGATATTATAATCTATAGGGAGTATTTCATCACTGAGATAATGGTTCTCAATCTTGCAGATCTTAATTATTCCACTTTAACCAATACATATCGAAATTGACCATTTATTTTATCTTCAAAATTCGAATAATCTTTCCAGTGTATTGCATAACTATTATTTAAATTTAAGAGTTCTTCACGGTTTTTCTTTGTCCCGCTGGTATTTGTGCCCCAAGATAATTTTCCACTAAGTATTATACCTTCATGAATTTTAAATTCTTTATCTACTGCATCTTCTTTTTTAGATTGCTTCCAATAAGTGCTCTCATTTGTTAAAAATAAAGCATATCCCAAAATGCTTTTATATTCAGTCTTGAAAATTTCCTTACATTTTTCGAGTCTAATAATATCATTCACAAAATCATATCTAGACTCAGGTTGCGCTGAATCTTTTGAGAGAAGATATTTTTCTCCCTCCCAGATTAGATCAATTTTGTTTTTCTTGTATTTAAGTTCAATTAAAATTAACGATTTATTATCAATAATGAAAATATCAAGATGGATTTTCTTTTTACTAGTTATATAGACAGGTCTTTCGAGCCTTATTTTTAAATCTTTATATATTTCATGAATTTTCCATGAAAGTGCAAATTGGAAGTCTTTTTCTGAATGGAAGATACGTCTTTTTTTACTCAAATCATTTATTATATCATTAAGGTTCATACTATATCATTACCACTCAATGTTATTAAAATATTATTGAATAACTCAATATAGCGATTGCGAAATTAGCCAGAATTTAAGTCTAAAATTACGGACATTCCAATCTCATTGGAACCAACAAACACAATTGTATAGCTGAAAAACTCAAAATTTCGGATGGAACGATTCTCTCAATAAACTTATATATTAGCTTGATGAATGAATTTAAATAAAAGATTATCATTAAATGTTATAAAAGGGAAAATCTTTAGTGAATATGAAAAAAACCGAAAGACTAAAACGAAAATTAAACAAAGAAGTTAGAAAATTAGGTGTGGCTAAGCAAGAAATGGGAAGTTCTGATTATCAAGATATAACCTTTATCTAAATTTAGTTCACATTTTTTCTAAATTTATCTCCATTTTTTTTTGATCCAAAATAATGGAAATTATTTTTCAAGACGTAATATAAAACTCAACTAAATTTTTTTTTATTAATCGCATTGATAGAAGTAATATATTCTTTATATAATGCTTCTAATAGCCTATATTCTTTAGCTTTGTTAACGGCTAAGAGAAATAATTGATTCAGAGTTTTATCATTATTTGTTTTATAGATGTCGTCTCTTAATCTTATTTCCTCACTATGTTGGTCAAGAAAATTACATAATATATACCTATTTTCATTTCTCAGATTTATTTTATTCAAGGCGCCATACATCCTTAAAATTAATGGAGTTTGAAATTTAATTTTATTATGTTGTATAGATTTAAATATATTCAAGGGAGCCGACATAAATTAAAAAATCATTAAATCGTTATTGAATGAAAATATTACTAGGATAATATTCTAGTAAAAAGCGAAGTTAAATCGAACCTTATATTAATTTTTTAATGCTTAGAGATTCTTCATTCAAAAATCGTAATCAAAATCACTAAATTGATGCGTAGGAGGTAAAAACTCATGACTTACGGAGTCAACCTTAGCTAGTTTAGGACCTTTTTTTGCGAAGTCTAGCAACTCATTCAAATTATCTTCAGGACCTTCCGCTATAATTTTAACGCTCCCATCAGGCATATTTATAACAAATCCTGTGAGTTCTAATCCACGTGCGACTTTTCTCGTAGTATAACGAAAAAACACACCTTGAACAATACCAAAAACAAAGATTACTAATCTCAATGTTTTCATTACACTATTAAGTAATAAGTCTCTTTCCTTGTGTTAAATCCAATAATTTTATTTTTTAAAAGAGTGTCGAGTACATTTGTTAGCCATCGCTTACTAGTATTTATGTACTTCTTAAATTCCTTTAAAGGTAGACTATCATTCACAGCTAATAAAAACAAAATTTTACTTTTAACTGATAGGTGATCTAAACTAGAAATTCTTTCAAATTTAACTTCATAATCATATTCTTTAGTTTTTAAATAAGCTACTTCATTACTCAATTTCGTTATAACCTCATCTGTAGTTCGGAAAGCATCTAAGCTAATGTGAAACATTGTTTCTAAGTGTTGTTTTAACTTCTGTTCGTCCGTTTCTTTATCAATCTCTTTATTAAATTTTTCAAGGATTTCGATATAATCATTACCATCATCATATCTACTTAACAAAAGAACAAGAATTATTTCTTTTTTTTCGTTATAATACGATACAGAGTTCCAATTTTTCTCTTCAGTAATAATATATGATTCAGTAAAGTTATGTGATATTGTAATTTGCTGAACTGCTGAATCAACTATTTCCAAATTTTCAGGGTATTTCATATATATCATACCCCCTTCAACCTCATCCCATCGAATTAAAAAAATACCGTTTGGCATAGGATCTGTATCAGTAAGTAGTTTGAATCTTAATAATAAAATAAACCTTTATCAATAAAAATTTAATTCAAAATTGTTTAAATAATCAAATATGATATTGTAATATATATATTTGACTATATTCTTGAAAAATAAGTTAGTTTATAAAGAAATCAATCAAAAAAATTAAATAAAACGTTGTTGCTTTGTTATTTAGTGGATGTAAAATGGTTGTGTACTATGTTTATATTTTAGAAGTAATTGCTAAGAATGGTAAAAAGATGTTTTATACAGGGTACACTAACAACCTATATAGGAGATGGAAAGAACATAGAAACGGAATAGGAGCTAAATTTTGTCGAGGTGAAAAAAGGATTAAACTGCGACACTTTGAAATTCTTTCTACTAGAAAAGAAGCTATGAATAGAGAATTAGAAATTAAGTCTTTTTCAAAACAACAAAAGAGAGATTTAATAAAAAGTGTAAACATTAATACAAATCAGCTGATGTAATTATTGAAAAATGATAATTATTTGATCTGCTTAACAGGTCTACCTGCTTCTGGAAAATCTACTTTTGCAAATAAATTTAAAGCTGCTCTTGAGAAAACTTATGATAAACCAAGAGTGAAAATTATTGATCCAGATATTATTAGACAGAAATTATCACCAGATAAATTTGAACCTGAAAAAGAACAAATTGTCAGAAAAAAGAATTTAGAACTAATAAGAAGAGAACTTGAGAGAGGATACATAGTAATCAGTGATGAGTTAAATTATTACTCAAGCATGAGGCATGACTTAAAAGAAATTGCCGAGAGTTTTCGGATTAATTTTATAATTATACATATAGCTACACCAATTGAATTTTGCTTGAAATGGAATGAAGCTAGAGGATCACCTATCCCTAATGAAGTTATAAAAAAAGTTCAGAATAAATTTGATAATTTCGACAAATATAGTTGGGATTACCCGGAAGTAATTATAGATTCTTCAGTAAGTAATGATATTGAGAGTAAAGTTGGAGTATTAATTAAAAATCACATGAAACGGCTGAAAAATATAAAATATTTGAAGAAAACGGATAAAGATAATATTTCAATTCATTCAAATCTATATCTTGAGAATTTAGAGAAAATTTCAAGAAATTATGTGAGTAAGTTATTACAAATTCCCATATATCTCCCTATTAAGGATAAAATTTTAGTATTAAGAAGGATATTCGTGAAGAACATTAGAAATAAATCTCTAATAGAAGAGGATATTATAAAATCATTTAAGAATTTTTTAGAAAAAGGATTAAAAATTACAATTTCAGAAAGCTCTGATTGACTAACATTTATAAAAATTAAGAAAAAAGAAAATAAACCATCGTTACTTTAATTACTTGTTTTTAGTTATTATTCAAAATTTTAATAATTCTGTTAAGTTAAAGATGTCACAAGAAAAAAGGAAAGCTAAACTTAGAATTGAACGATTAGAAAAAAGTCGAAGTGGACGCTCATTATGTTATATTGATCAAGATTTAATGATTGCTTTAGCCTTAAACACAGGTGATATTATTGAGATCAGAGGAAAAAAGAAAACTACGGGAATTGCTGTTTCAAGTGTTAATGATAGGGGAAAAGGAACCGTTCGACTTGATGGTCTTCAAAGACTAAATGTTGGAGCTACAATAGGAGAATATGTCTCAATTCAACTAGCGGAAGTATTCCCCGCAGTAGAAATAGTATTAACTCCCACGAGGCCTAATATTGATTTAAAGAGGCAAGCAGAAGCAATAAAAGGAAAACTAATAGATAAACCGGTTGTTATTGGTGATATTGTTGATGTTTTCGGTACATTTGTAACGAGAGACAATCAAGAAAACCCTATGTCTGATATAATGAAAATGTTTTCATTTGGAGGAAAAAAAAGACCAACCTTAGGAACTCTTAGACTAATAGTAGAAAATTTAAAACCTGCTGATAAAGTTGTAAAAATAACTAGGGATACAATAATACGAGTTAATAAAAGAGTAGCAGTGTTAAATTTCTCAGGTGGAGTGGTTACATATGATGATGTGGGAGGATTAACTGATGAAATTCAAAGAATTCGAGAAATGGTGGAGTTGCCTATAAAACATCCTGAATTATTCCATAGATTAAATATTGATCCACCTAAGGGAGTATTATTTTATGGTCCTTCAGGAACAGGAAAGACTCTCATGGCCAAGGCTGTATCTCAGGAATCAAATGCAAACTTTATAACTATTAATGGTCCAGAAATTATGAGTAAATTTTATGGAGCAAGCGAAGGACGATTACGCGATATTTTTCGAGAAGCAGAGGAAAACGCCCCTTCAATCATTTTTATAGATGAAATTGATTCTATTGCTCCAAAGAGAATGGATACTTCTGGAGAAGTCGAAAGACGCGTGGTTTCCCAATTATTGTCATTAATGGATGGGTTGCGTGGAAGAGGTGAAATAATATGTGTTGGAGCTACAAATCGGATCAATTCTATTGATGAAGCACTTAGACGACCGGGGCGATTTGACCGAGAAATTGAATTCGGTGTACCAAATGTAAAAGGAAGAAAAGAGATATTACAAATTCATACAAGGGGTATGCCTCTTGAAGAAGATATAAATCTTGATGATTTTGCTGAAATAACTCATGGTTTTGTAGGTGCAGACATAATGGCAATTTGTAGAGAAGCGGCTATGTTCTCATTAAGAAGGATATTACCCAAAATTAATCTAGATGAACCAATACCTAGTGAAGTGATCCAAGAATTAACAATAACAAACGAGGACTTTGTAAAAGCTACTAATTTAACCGAACCCTCAGCGATGCGAGAAATCATGGTCGAAATATCGAATATCGGTTGGGAAGACATCGGGGGACTTGAAGAAACTAAGCAAGAATTATTAGAGGCAGTAGAATGGCCGATTAAATATCCAAAGTTGTTTGAAAAAGCAGGAATCCGCCCATTAAATGGGATTCTTCTATTTGGGCCGCCTGGTTGTGGGAAAACGCTATTAGCAAAGGCGATAGCAAATGAAAGTAGATTAAATTTTATCGCAATAAAAGGTCCAGAAATCTATTCAAAATGGGTAGGAGAGAGTGAGAGAGCAGTTAGAGAAATATTTCGAAAAGCTCGCCAAGCAGCTCCATCAATAATCTACTTTGATGAAATTGATTCAATTACTTCTGGAAGAGGTATGAATGAAAGCACACATACGTTTTCATCAATTGTAAACCAAATATTAGTAGAAATGGATGGTATTGAAAATCGAAAAGGAATTGTAATCATTGCAAGCACTAATCGTCCAGATATTGTTGATCCCGCTTTTTTAAGACCGGGGAGATTCGATAGATTAATCTTTGTAGAAGCGCCTGATTTTGAAGCAAGATTAAAAATCCTTGGTGTTCACACCAAAGAAATGCCATTAGATGATGAAATATCCCTTAAGAAATTAGCACAGATGACAGAAGGCTATAGTGGGGCTGATTTAGAAAATGTATGCCGTGAAGCAGGAATGCAAGCGATTAGAGAGGAAATGGAAAATCTAGAAAAAATTATGAATAAGCATTTTGAATTTGCTTTAAGTAAAATAAAATCGACCTTACCCAAGACTATGATCGAGAAATATGAAAGCATGGCAAAAGAAATAATTGGATCTAGGAATATTAAGGATTCAAAGGCGGATTTATATCGATAAATAATATCTTATTACTTATTCTTTAAATCTTTATCATTTCTCTCTCAAATATTGAATTATTGTTTTTGTAAAGTTTTATAAAAATAATTACCTAATTATCATTATTCAAATAATATCAGAGAATAAAATTATGAGTGAAATTAAAATTGATTGGGAAGGGCATGTAAAAAAATATCAGGAAGCAATGGGAGAGTTGAATCTTGATTTTTGCGTACTCACTCGTGTGAAATCAATGACTTATCTTGCTGGTTGTTTCGTACCATGGAAAAGTTATGTTTTCCTCCCTAAAGCTGGCGCAGGAGAGCCTATCTTATATACTGTACTTTTAGATGTTGAGCGAGTTAAATATGAAGGACAACTGCAAACTGAGGGATGGGGACCATTAAAAGGTTTTTACATTGAGAAAAAAATCCAGAAAGCTGCTAGGAAAACAGGATTATATATCCCTAAAAGCGCTCCACCAAGAATAGGTGTTGAATTAGGGTTGGATATCTGTATTACAGGCCAGCTCTTATCCCACACGGAAGCTCAATTATTAAAACAAGTTTTTCCGGGATGTGAATTAGTAGATTTTAATGAAAAAACAGAGCGAATACAATTCATTAAAGAACCTGAAGAAATTGCATTATTAAGAAAAGCAAGTGAAATTACAGATATAGGTCAAGCTGCTGTGAAAAAATCATTAGAAGAACGTCCTCTTGGTAAAATTTTTACTGAAAACGAGATATCAGGTATCGGAACATTAGCAATGAGAGAAGGAGGGAGTAATTATGAATGGACATTTACAGGAAACAATGAAATAGGTTCCGGATACCGGGCTAGTTGGACTTTTAATGGTTGTACCCCCGCAACAAATAAGGAAGTTAATGAAGGGGAATCGCTATTAGTTTTTCTGCATAGTGAATCTGGATGTTATCTTGGAGATTTGAGTCATAATTACGTTCTTGGTAAATGTTCGCCTGAATTGAAATCCTTTAATGATGTGTATGAACAATTATGCTACACTCTCATAGATAATATGTATCCCGGGAATACATTTGACAATTGTTATCAAGAAGTCCGTAAAGTTGCTGAAAAAGCAGGATATGAAAATAATTTATTCTTTGGACTTGGTCACGGCATCGGGTGTATTGGAAATGAATCTTGGCCATTAGTTGTACCGGGAAAAGATTGGGGATCGATGGTTTTTGAGGAGAACATGGTTGAAATCGCTGCTGTAGTATTTAATCGACCGGGCTTAGGAGGCCTAAGACTAGAAGCACCAACTTTAGTTAAAAAAAAAAAAGCTGAAGTTTTACCAAAAACTCCGTTTGAGGTAGATTATATTTAATATTTCCACTTATTATCTAAATGTAATATTTCAAGAGCTTAACAAAATATTTGAAATAAGTAAAAATATAAAAAGATTTTATTCTGGGATTAAAAATTCTGATAAATCTTTGCCAATTAACTCTTTTCCTTTTTTACTTGATACTGAAGCTGCTATTTCAAATCTATAGCCATCAATCGCTTCAGCATAAATAGTTAAGCGTTTAGTAAAATATTTGATTCCTTCCTCAAAATCTTTTACTTCTACTTCGAATATCCCTGAACCTTTTAATCCACTCTTCGTTGCCCAGGTTTCCCAAGGTAATGCTGGTTTTATTAATGGAGGGAATGGAAAAATTTGCTCAACTTCAAGATATTTTTTGCCCACATCATCACTCTTTTCGACAGGATACCACACATTTATTAAAATTCTTATCATACTTTAATCATCCATTTCACTTTTTAATTGAAAAATAGAAAAGGTGAACCAATTATATTATTTTTAGAACTTTATTCGATTTGATTATTTTATAATTTTTTAACAAACTTCTCAATTCTATTCATAGCTTCTTCAAGTAGAGTTATTTCAGTAGCATATGATATACGAATCTTATTATGCGAAAATGATCCGAATATACCTCCAGGGACTATTGCAACGCCATATTCCTTCATAATTGATTGTGAAAATTCAATTCCACTAATATTATATTTTTTAGTTGATGGCATCATGTAGAACGCTCCAAGAGGTTTTACAAGATTGAAACCAATTTCCTTTAGCCGACTATAAACTAAATTTCTCCTTTTATCGAAACTCGTCCAAATCTCATGAAAAAAATCCATATCCATTTGTAGTGCGCTTATAAATCCATATTGAGCAGCATGATTCGTTCCAGCAACAGTATATTGATGAAATTTCTCCATTAAATCTATTATTTGTTTTGAAGCAACAGCATACCCTAATCTAAATCCTGTTGCAGAAAATGTTTTAGACATTGCATTTACAGTAATGGTTCGTTCAAACAGTCCATTTAAAGAAGCAGGACTAATGTGTTTCAATCCATCATAAATGTAGTGCTCATAGACTTCATCTGAAATTAAATATAAGTCATTTTCAATTACAATATCGATAATTTCTTTTAATTCTTTTAAATTTAGAACATACCCGGTAGGATTATTTGGAGAATTAATGAGAATTGCCTTTGTTTTATCGGTGATTGCATTTCGTATCCCTTCAATATTAGGGCTAAAGTCTTGATTTCTTTCAACTTCTACTACCTTCACATCAAAGAATAGAGCACAGTAAAAGTAGGACACAAAATTCGGAGATAAAATAATCAACTCATCACCAGGATTAAAAATGGAAGCATAGGCCAACGTAAGGGCTTGTGACCCTCCATTAGTCACTATAATATTCTCTCTCCAAACCACATTGATTTTATTGAAATTGGATAACTTTTTTCCTATTAATTCTAATAATGCGGGTACTCCTCTTGTTGGGGCATACATTGTAACATTTTCCTTTAAAGCTTTGATATTTCCTTGTATTACCACCTCAGGAGTATTAAAATCTGGCTGTCCAATCCCAAGACTAATAACATCGGATCTCCCAGCTGCAAGATCAAATAATTCTCTAATTGCTGATTTAGGTGCTTTTGACACTCTTTTAGAAATTTCCTTCATATTTAACCATCTTCTCTTAAGTTTTAATAAGTCTATGTAATAGAGATAAAATGATACAGAAAAGAGTATTTTTATCTTATTAAAACTTCTTAAATCTTCACTTTATGATTATTCAAAATCTGATTTACTAAGAGTGTGAATGCTTCCTCTATATTTTCTCCTACTTTCGCACTAGTTTCAATAAAGTTAGTTGCCTTAATTTTTCTTGCTAATTCCTTACCTCTCTCCGCAGTTACTGCTCTCTGTTCTTCTAAATCACTTTTATTTCCAATTAATACAAATGTCCCTTTTTTTTTAACATATTTTTTAAAGTCTCTTAACCATTTGGAATCAATATTTTCTAATGTGTTATATCGAGTAATATCATAAACGAGCAGAGCACCCTCACATCCTTGAAAGTACATACTTCGGACGACTCTGTACTTTTCTTGACCTGCTAAATCCCACATTATTAGACGAACCTTTACACCCTCTAAAATGACATCTTTTCGAACGATATTGGCTCCCAAAGTGGGTTTGTAATCGTCTTGGAATGAGCCTTCTATAAATTGGTTTATCAATGAAGTTTTACCTACTGCTGCATCACCAAGAATAGTGATTTTAAAAACAAATTCTCGTTCGAGTGAATTGGTTTCTTCTAAACTCATTTTGCAATTTATTATTTGTCTTATGTCTATTTAATACTTTTTTATATGTTTTAAAAATATCTGAAAGATTTCTTAAATAACAATATAAAATTCGTTTTTAGGTTATTTAAAACTTTTTTCAATTTTTAACTGCAATATGAAATTATTATGTTCCGGATCGTTTACATCCTCTTCATTTTTCTCATATACAACCTGATAATCAGACGATAGTGATTTTTCTAAAGAATATATCAGGAATCCTTTAAGCATCTCGCATGGAACTCCAATTTCAGAGCAAAAAATGCATTTTTGAACTTGGATTGTTATTTTATTCTTATCATTATTAATAATTTCAACTTTCCACCCTGTAGTTATTGAAATGTTTATATCTTTAATTATCTCTTCAAAACTTAAGCCAAAAGGAAAAAGATAAAAAGAAAATTTCTTGCCAATCTCGAAAAGAAGAATATTTGAATCAAATAGTAAGCAATTCTGAGCAGAAATAATTTTCTTAAAAGAGAACATATCTAAAGTTCCATTAGGATCTTCTTCTCTTATATCCTTCAAATGTAGCATTTCTGCCTCTCTTAAAATAGATTTCATTCCATCATAATCAAGAATATCGTGATAGGCTTGAAGTAATGCCGTTAAAACCTTATTTTTTACAAAACCCTTATATTCTCCGATCATCTGAAATGTTTTCTATCCTATTCTTTTATATCTATTCTTCTTTTTCTAAAGTTCATCAATTTGAACTCCACTTTTACCCAATACAATAGAAACTAAATTTTTAAATGCTTTTTCCACGTTTTCTCCGTATTTTGCACTTGTTTCAATAAAATCTGCTGCGTTAATTTCTTGAGATAATTTTCGCCCCTCTTCTGATGATACTTTGATTGATTCCTTTAAATCTAATTTATTTCCAATTAAGATATAAACTCCGTCTGGTCTCCCATATTGTCTAAAATCTTTTATCCATTTTGATGATATTCGTTCAAATGTAGAATTTCGTGTTATATCATAGACGAGTAAGGCTCCTGCGCATCCTTGAAAAAACATTTTACGTGTTAATTCATATTTTTCTTGACCTGCTAAATCCCATAGGAGTAAACGAATTTCTGATCGGTTTTCTTCAAATCGTATATCTTTTGTTAAAATATTCACACCGAGCGTGGGAGAATAATTTTCGGTAAATGAATCAGTTATATATTTGTTGATTAAAGAAGTCTTTCCTACTGCGGGGTCTCCTAATACAGTTAATTTTAAAGCCCATTTCCTGTTTACATCTGACATTTCAAACACCTCCTTATTATAAATTTAATAGTGATAAGCCAGTTTGAGAATCAATACCGCGGTTTAATTTCTGATCAATTTCATATATACTCACTTCAGCTGTGATTGAAACTTTACTAGGTTTACCCAAATGCCCACCAATTACAGAATAATCGCTTCTTCCTACAGATATATGAATATGAATTATTGGTTCTCCATTTTTATATGAAATACTTCCCATACAGGATACCAATTCTACGTTTTCATTAAAAGTTTTCATTTCATACTCATTCGAGTCAAGATTGTAATATCCAAGTGTAAATTGTTTAAGCGCTCCTATGGCATTAATAAAACCGGATTCAATTTCATAATTTTTAACTAACTTTAGGAGGGAATCTAGCAAATCATCATCTGGTTCAAGTTTCACTACAATTATTCTTTTAATATTTGTTTTAATATCCTTCAATTTTTTACCTTTTAACCTCTTAATATTCTTTCCTGATTACAAATTTTTTGATTCCGGTTCTATTCCTTTGTTTTTAAAGACTCTATCAACCAATCTTTTAAATGCTTCTTCAACATTTTCTCCATATTTGGCACTTGTTTCGATAAAATCAGTAGCTTCAATTTTTTTAGCAAATTCCTTACCCCTTTCAGTGGTTATTGTCCTAGAATCTTTCAAATCTATCTTATTCCCTATTAAAATATAAGCTGGATCAATTTCACCATATTCTTTCAAATCTTTTAACCATTTAGCCTCAATGTTTTGAAAAGTAGAATATCTGGTAGTATCATAAACAAAAAGTGCCCCAAAAACTCCTTGGAAGAACATTTTTCTACTTGAATCATAGCGATCTTGCCCTGCAATATCCCAAAGAACTAACCGAATTTGAGTGTTTACATTTTCTAATTCTATTTCTTTTACTGTAATACTAACACCTAATGTGGGTTTGTAGTCCTCTCTAAAATGCTGTTCTGTATACATATTTATTAGAGATGTCTTACCAACCCCCGCATCACCGAGAAGAGCAAGTTTTAACACAATAGTTTTTACATTTTCTCCAGACACCGTAAATCACAAAATCCATATTTATTTTTTATAGATAAGATATTTTTATATTTTTTATATTTGAGCTAATCTAGAAATTTATAAATACATCATATTTTCATCATTTCATACCGATAAATTAATTATTGGGGCTTTTTATAACCTTTAATAGTAAAGTAGAAAGTGAATAATTATGCCTGAAAAAGTTATAATCTCAGATGTAGAATTGGTATTATCTCAACCCGCACAAGTTGATATGAAATGGGTTGGTAATGATGATCTAATTAATCAATTAAAAGCTGCCTGGATGATTGTAGATAAGGAAGATTTACCTTTAAATCCCCGGATTCTTGGTAAACCTGGAGTAGGGAAAACAACTCTAGCTTATGCGGCGGGAAAACGACTAGAAAAAGATGTATATATATTCCAATGTACAATGGATACTCGCCCTGAAGATTTGCTAATTAGCCCCGTTATTGCTTCAGATACTAAAATAGCCTATGTTGCGAGTTCTTTACTATCGGCCATGATAAAGGGAGGAGTATGTCTATTAGATGAGGGAAATAGGATGAGTGAGAAAAGCTGGGCTTCTTTAGCACCATTGATGGATAAAAGAAGATATGTTGAAAGTATTATTGCAGGTATAAGAATTTATGCTCATCCAGAATTTCGATTATGCGTTACCATGAACGTAGATAGTAGTACGTATGAAATTCCAGAATATATCATGTCAAGATTAAATCCTCGTATCCTAATAGAATTCCCGAATAAATTAGATGAACTCAAAATTTTAAAATACAATTTACCATTCGGCTCAGAAGAGATATTAGAGTATTGTGTCAATTTTCTCCAAAATGCTCATCAACACAATGAAAATTACGTTGTAAGGGATGGTATCAATATTATTAGATATTATATGAAAACAAGAGTAATAAAGAATAAAAATAAAGATATTTTGGATGAAAAACAGTTTAAAAATACAATTTTGTTTGTTTTGGATGAAAATGCTCTAAATTATTGTCCTGGTGAGTACGAAAAATATTTGAAAAAAATTACTCAGGAAAAAACGATCATAGGTAAATTATTATTTTCTAAAAAATATGATGATGAAAATTAATCTTTGATAAATTAGTTTTTATAGAAAGTCAAAAATATCCTTTGGGTTTACTTCTTTTAATAAATAAGATAGGTTTTCTTCGTTTTCATAAAGTAAATATTCTTCTAAATTGTTTTGCTGTTCTAAAAGTGTACCATATTCGTCTTCCAAAGATTGTTGTGCTCTTTCTGCCTCCATTTCCAATTGTTGATAATCTTTATACAAAATAGCATTTTTAATCAATTCTATTATTCGTTTATATTCAATCAGATATTCCTCATTATAACCAATAAATTCAGCAAATTCTATAGAATTTAGAATCAACAAATTTTTTTTATGTATAGCATTATTAGGAATCGTTATATCAATTTTTTCAGTTAGTAATGAAACAATTACTAAGTATTTTTGACCCCCGCCATGATATCCTTTTTGAGATTTAATTGTAAAAGTGATTCTCTCTGAACTTAAAGTATAGTCAATAGAAATCATTAATATATTTTTTTTTATCTTAGAGTGTAATATCTCGGAATATTGGTTTTCACTATTTAATAATACTAAATTATCACAAACATAATTATTATCATAAAAGCTAGGTTTTACTTCGTAGCAGGAATAAACACACTTCTCTCTCATAAATTCCATAAATAATAATTCTAATAGAATATGGGCGTATAATCCTATAGTTTGATATAAATCCTTCTTGGAATGTTGTTTATACCATTTTAGAAAATTTTTTCCGAAATACCCTTTAATCCTAGCTTGAACAGTTCCAGGATCGACTCTAAAACATTCTCCAACTCTAGTGAAATTCCCTAAATCTTCGAATTTTGGAATCCAATAGCTTTCAACTTCTTGCTCTGAATAAAAAACTCTAAGATTATTTTCCCTAAGCCAAATATCAAAATCTAAATTTAATTTTCTAAATAGTTCAGCTAATTTTTTTTTCATAGTTACATAAGTAGGACCAAAGCCAAATTTATTTCTTAAATATTCGCAAGCTCCAGGAATAGAATTTATATCTTCACGCTCTATTAAAGACCTCCATTCTAATATATCCTCATCATTATAGTAATAATGCAAATTATTCTGATTTATCCATAATTTTAAATTCCAGCCTTTTTTCTTGAAGAGATTTGTAATTTTTTTTATAATTAACGAATCCCCTGAACCATATTGAAATATTTTTTTTAAGTATCTATTTGCTGCACTAAAACTATTTATATCTGATTTTTCTAATATTGATTTCCACATTAAAATTTCTCTTTCAGTGTAAGGGGGATTCAAGCCGTTTTTACAAGCACGACTATATTTTGTATTTTTTCTTACCCAAGAATAAAAGTCCCAACCTTTTAACTCAAAAAATTTTCTTAAATTTATAATTATCGTTTCACTTTTCGGAGCGAAACCATTTTTTTGGTTAAGAAATTCATTTAATTTTTGAAATGATTTAATATCCTCTCTTTCTAATAAAACCTTCCATTTTAATACCACACTTTCAGAATAGGTTATTATTTAATCATCCTCCCCCAAATTTTCAATTTTTTCATCTTTATTATAAACTATTATTTTCAAATTAAAAGAATAGAAAGGGAGGAAAGGATTTCTATGTATTCAAATTGGAACTAATTTATTGAGATGATGAAATTAGAAAAAAAATTTTAAAAAATACTTTAGAAACATATTTTAATACATAAAATTACTTATTCTAATTCAGAAACTTGTGAATTTTTTAAATTATATTACATCTTTAGAATAAATACACTAATAAAAGAATCAGATGATAGAACAGCCATATATTAAATTCAAAAATATATACGTTATTCCTACATTTCATTCGAGAATAGAGTTCGCGAAATTGGTTAGAAAAGCTTTATTTAACGTATTCCCTGACGTTATAGCGATTGAATTACCTGATAATATAAGAGAAGAAATATTAGAATCTATTGATAGATTACCGTATTTATCTTTAATTGGATATGCGGATACGCTAAATCCTGAAAAATTAAACTTTATCCCAATAGATCCAGGAGATTCAATTATTGAAGGCATAAGATTAGGTCTTGAATTTAATACTCAAATTGAATTCATCGATCTTTCTGTAACTGAATATGTTCCTCCACCAGTTAAGCTTCCTGATGATTATGCGATAAACCAAATTGGATTATCACAATTTTATCAAAAGGTTTCAGAATACTTTGACGAGAATTATATGAAACGTAAATTAAAACTCAGAGATAAAGTAAACTTAGAAGAGTTCCTCAATAATAAAGGTAATCAAGAAAAAGATTATAATTTTGCTGAAAAAGACGTATTAAGAGAAAAATTTATGGCAGCTCATCTAATGAAATTAATGCCATTATATCATAGAATCTTATTTATAGTTGGGATGGCACATTGGGAAAATATAAAACATTTCCTTGAATATCCGAAAGAAGTCCAGGATGTGGAAATGGATCTACTTCCTCATCAATATGTAAAAATTTACAATATAAAAGGCACAGATGCAAGGTTTCTTTTAAGAGAACTCCCATATCACACATATAAATGGCTAAAACTTCGAGAAAAATATTCTAAGGATGTATTAGAAAATATTGAAACCCCTGATGAACTCTTTGAAATTTTAAACTCCTATAGCAAAACTGAACATATTAGAAAGATATTGTTGAAATCTAAATATGAATATGAAGAAGAGTTTAAAGAATTCGTTGATCTTCATAAGTTAAAAGCACTCTTCCAATATAGTAGAAATTTAACACTCACTGAACGTAGATTATTACCGAATCTATATCATCTATTAATATCTTCAAAAAACGTCGTTGATGATGATTATGCCTGGAAAGTTATGGAAAAAGCGACGAAATATCCTTATGATGATAGTAGCGACCAATATGAAACGCTAAAAATGGGGATTGAAGGAGGAATTGATCCCTCTGGACGATATATAAAATTACGGAGACATCATCCATATCTTTATGAAAAAGATAAGGAAGTTCCTCTCAAAAAAAGGCCTGAAGAGAAATTTCCCGGAGAATGGAGGGATGAATGGGAAGAAGGTCAAAATGAGACAGTATCTTGGCCCCCTGAGGATATTATTGAAGAGGATTATTTTGATTTTATAAGAAAGAAAACAATTAAAAATTTAAAGAATCAGCATATCAAGATTGAAGAATTTAAATCAAGTCTTATGGATGGTATTGCAATTAAAGAAACCGTAAGAAATTGGGCATTTAAAAAAAAGATATATGTAAAAAACATACAGCAAATTCAAGGAAAAATTGACACAATTGTTGTTATTTTTGATGAAGATAATAAAGAAAAAGAAAAATATCCCCATAAGTTAACATGGTGGGCAGAACATGATAGAGAAAGTGACATGGCATTTTACAGTACTTTACCTGGAGCATATTTAGTAGGTCCTGGAATTTCACATGTAGAAGTAGGTGGATTATTATCCATTTTTCCAGCCATATTTTTACGATCAGTCTTTGATTCTTACATGGATTATGAGTATAAAGATACAAAAAATAAAGCAGAACGGCTTCTTAAGGCAGCGATTCTTTATTCAAAAGAAAAATACATTGCATATGTAGCAGAACGTCCTCCAAGGAAGTATTTTTATTCACTTGCAGGGATTAAAAATCGTGAATTAATATACATCCCCTTGGATAATTTTAGCAGAGAATCGCTTAAAACAATTAAACACATTCATATCCTTGCAGGGAGATACAAAAGAAGGATTGCCCATAAATATATATTTCTAAATGAGTAATCCATAAAAATTGGAGAGAGAATCAAGACTAATTTTATACTACTTCCGAAAAATTATTATTTCTTCATACTATTAATAAATGCATGTTAAGAATCTTTAACACGATGACTCGGCAAAAGGAAGAATTTAAACCTTTAGAAGAAGGTCAAGTGAAGATCTATACATGTGGACAAACTGTATACGATGATGTACATATAGGCAATGCGAGAACATATAGTTTCTGGGATGTTGTTGTACGATATCTACGTTATAAGGGTTATGAGGTAATTCATGTACAGAATTTCACGGATGTTGGGCATTTAACCGATGATGCAGATCAGGGAGAAGATAAAATTGAAAAAAGAGCGAAAGAACAGAAAATTAACCCTTGGGAGTTAGTTGATAAGCAAATAGAAAAATATTGGCAAGATATTGATGATTTGAATATTAACCGACCAAATATCACTCCACGGGCAACCTCACTTATTCCAGAAATGATCGAGCATATTGAAAACATAATAGAAAAAGGCTATGCATATGAAGTGCAAGGGAATGTTTATTATGATACTCTTAAGTTTAAAGATTATGGTAAAATGGCAAAATTGAAACTTGATGAAGAACAAGCACAAGCACGAATAGCGAAAGATCCCTTAAAGAAAAATTATTATGATTTCGCTCTTTGGTTAAATGCGCGAAAAGGTGATCAACTACACATAATGCGATGGAATTCCCCATGGGGTGAGGGATACCCTGGTTGGCATTTAGAATGTTCTGTTATGTCCATGAAACATTTAGGAGATACTTTAGACATTCACGCTGGAGGAATTGACCATATACCTACTCATCATCCTAATGAGATTGCCCAATCTGAAGTAGTAACAGGAAAGAAATTTGTAAATTATTGGATGCATGCTGAATTCATAACCGTATACGGGAAGAAGATGAGTAAAAGCTTGGGGAATTATGTCACTGTTCGGGAATTAATTGATAAATACGGAGGGTTGATTGTTCGGATGGGGCTTGTCTCTGGACACTATAGATCCACTGTTGATTGGAATCTGAAAGTAATAGAAAACGCCCAGAACAATATAGACAGGATTAGAAATTGCTTAAGTGCGATTGAACATGCTCCTAATGGAACAGAAGAAACTTTCCATCAAGCAATTGAGAACGTAAGAAAAGATTTTGAGGAAGCGATGGATGATGATTTCAATACTCCAAAAGCACTTGCAGCAATTCATGAATTTATTAAACAAATTAACTCATCTCTTGATAATAAAAAAGAAACTCTCGAAAACGCAAGAAATACCCTCTTAGAATTACTGGGCGTATTAGGGCTTGATTTTTCGAAAAAGGAAAGTATTAGCGATAATAAAATTGATGAACTAATGAAAATAATAATTAATCTTCGAGAAAAAGCTAGGAATGATAAAAATTATGAATTAAGCGATGAAATTAGAGAAAGACTCAAGAATGCTGGAATTCAAATTGAAGATGGTGCTGAAGTTGCTCGATGGAAAATTGTTTCATGAGTAGTTCTACTTAAGGATACTAATGATTTAGTTAATAGTTTATTCTATTGAAAAAAAAAATTAATTAAAAAGGAGCTAAAATTTCTGATTTCTCGTATAGGTTTGGGCTACCTCCCCCTTCGATAAATTCAGCGTATTTCTTTAATCCTACTAAGACTAGATCTGCTGTCTTTTTATATAATTTTGATAATTTTTTATTGTCGAAGTCGGTCCAAATTTTAACTTTTGTAATGTCCGTCTTTGGAGTTATTATATACCCTATCGAATTTATGTCACTTTTCTCGATGTGATATGTTGCACTTTTATTTTCTTCAGTCTCAACATTAACAATTGTAATAGTACCAAGATCGGTCTCTAATTGGGTCTTTTCATCTGTATTAGGGCTTATAGAACTTAGGGTTGGATTCCATATGGGAGTATTCAACTCATCGGTTACAATATTAAAAATTTTATCAGGAGTCGTTTTAATTTCGATTATTCTTTCTACTCTAGGCAAAAAACCACCTTTTTACGGAAATTCAAATTATTATATGATATTTTACTATTTATACATTTGTGTGCATTTAAATATAAGATGCTGTGGAATCTGATTCCTTGTTAGGATAGAGTTCAATATTAGAATCACTCGATGTTTATGTAGACATTAAATATTCATTTACTATCAGTTCATCTAATAATTCTAATGGTGATAAGAAGCCAAAGACCATAAACAAAAAAACGGAGGGATCAAGTGTGTAATCAACTATATATAGAAAATAGGTATAATTACGAAGTTCTAAAAAATTAAAAAATCAAAAAAAAGAAATTATTATTTAACTGTTTTTAATAACTCCTCGATTTCTGCCTGAATTACTTCTGGTTTCTTAGCTGTCTTGCCTGCTATAGCGAGTTTGCGCTCGATAATAGGTCTATGAAGTGTGTTCATCGCGCAAAATGGAATTTCAGCTACTTTACTAGGGTCATCTGGGTCGATAACTCCGTAATGGACAAGGCACTTACATACTCTATCGAGGTCAAAGTTGTAAACATCCTGAAAATGCATGCTGCTTATCAAGAGGTTTTTTGTGTGAAGGAAATTTGCCGCAGAATTAAAGTTAGGATTCATTATTAATCGAATAAACGATTGGTACGTTTTACTCGTGAGAATTTTAGCAGGGGATTTCATATAGCGAGCCGAACCCGCGAAATAATATGCTTTAATTATTTGTCGATACCCAAAATCAGTCATATCATCAACAAAATTTCCAATTTTAGAAAATATTGCACCAAAATCCTCGAGATTTATACCTTTCAGTAAACCTGTAGGTTTAGGAACTTTTCGGTCTTGAACCATATCCCATATTTTGTTTGACCATTTTATCAATCCTTCAACATTAAAATAAGTCTCAAGGGCATCCCATTCATCCTTGTCATTCACAATCATGATGGTACAGAAGCCGCAGTCGTTATGGCTTGTCATGCTAAACGTGGGCATTTCATCGAACCATGCGAGTAATTGAGTCATTTTTGCTGTTGTTGCTATAGGATAAAACTGTCCAATCGCGCCATTTGTATGTTTATTTATAGCATCTTTTAGATCGGAAGTAGTATATCTTATATCCATTAATTCTTCAAAGCTGATTCGCCCAGTCAGTGAAACTGGTTGGAAAATAATTCCCGAAACAACATCAGAATTTTCTTTAGCATAATCCAAAATATTTCCAATTTGATTATCATTTACCCCTTTGGCTACCGTTGGGACTAGTACGACGCCAGAAAATCCAATTTTTCGACAATTTTCTATAACTTTCTTTTTAAGAGGCCATAAATTCACACCTCTAATCTTTTTCCAAACATCAGGGGCATCTGTAGCATCAAATTGAAGGTAAATGGCATTCATTCCTGCGTCCTTGCATTTTTTTATAAGTTCTATAGATTTACCAAATCTAACACCATTAGTGGTAACCATGAGTTCAGTGAATCCTAATTCCTTTCCTTTTCGAATAATCTCAGGAAGATCATCTCTCATGGTTGGTTCTCCCCCAGAAAGTTGTAATAAAACAGCAGGAATAGGTTTCATTGATCTGAAGTGTTCCATTATCCGTACAATTTCTTCATACGTTGGTTCTACGATGTAACCCTTAGCCGACGCGTTGGCAAAACAGATAGGACACGTAAGATTGCAACGATTTGTAACATCAATTAAACAAATACTAGGAGCGCTTTTGTGATTGCTGCATAGACCACAATCGTATGGACATCCCTTATTTTGGGCTTTAATTCCAGAAGACGTGTATTCAGGTTTAGTAGTAGTATTTACCGTGGAACCAATATCGTCTGTAAATGTTTGTTGCCATTTATAATCCTCTGGGTTATTGGACAATTTATCCTTGAAATCTCCATGATCTTTGCAAGTTTTCCTCATCATAACCCAGTTGGTTTCGGGATCGACATAGATATCGGCATGAATATGTTTTACACACTCTGGGCATATACTGGTAGTTGTTCGGATAATTTCAACATCTTTATTAGATGTTTTAGTAATTCCTTCAGTCATACGTATCAATATCTCTTATTATTTTATTTGTATTTAATTAAATATATGTTTTATTGAATAATTATTTTATTAATTAACTCATTACATGATTTAAATTTTATAATATCGATCCCCCTATTATCGATATTATTAAAAAAGAATCAAATTCTTATTAAAATCGGTAATTTCGGAAAATAGAGAGAGTTTAATAAACAGAAGAGGTATTTTTTCATTTAATATCTAATTTTAAAATGTTTTGAAAGGAAATTAATCTCTAATTCATCTCATTTTTGAATAATTGCATGATTTTTGTGTTAAATCTTAATAAAGCCTCCCGTTGATTTATTCAACAAAGGATATGATACTTAAATGTTAATTTAGTTGAAATTAAGAAAACACGATCAAAATAAATATTTAAATCTCTTAAAACAACTGAATGATAAAAAGGTGACTCCTGCCCTACGAGACGCAAATAAGCGTCGAAACAAAATAGGTAAAGGAGGGCGAAATCAGAGTGTAAGAATTTACACTACCAAAAGACAAAAATCCAGGGTGTAGGCAGGAGTCTTATTTTGAATTTTTTTGTTTTTATTATATGGGAAGAATTCCTCGTTTATTTTTTCTTTTTAATTGAGTATTACATCCATCTTTCTATCTTAAAATGTATATATCATTTGGAACTTATAAATAAAATTATTTCAATTTCTAACTTATTTGCTGTAGCAATTATGAATTATAGAAAAAAAGAATAAAAAAGGATTCTTAATTTATTATTAAAAGAAAAAAAAACTAATATCAATCATGTCTAATAAGGGCAACATAGTACAGACGGTGGGAAGACCTGAGCCAGAATTTAAATTTAACATTGGAACTGTAGTTTGGATAGTTATAGGCTTTATAGTATCTTGGTGGAATATGTTAATAATTTTGGATTCTATGGAAATCTGGTCATATCTAACAATCATATTCACTACAATAATTCCTACTGTGGTTATTGCTTTGAAGAATCGACTTTGGGGGTATGGATACTTATTTGGATTCACGTTTGCTGGAATACCATTCTTGTTTATTGAGGATCTCTTTATAGGGGGGTATACTTTTGCCACAGCTTTATTTATATTTATTATTCTATGGTTAATTTTTTGGAGAGCGTGGAGATCTCTTTCATCTATTAAGCAAGTTTAAGCCAATAAAACTTAGAAAATTAAGTGGAATACTAAATAAAACTTACTAAATAATAATTATCTGTTTACATTTAATACACACTTTACCCTCAATTTTGGCAGTTTTAGCACAAATTAAGCAATATTCCGTTTTACATGAAGGACATGTATAAACTTCATCCCCAATATCACCCTTGTGGAAAAGACAGAAATTCTCTTTTATTTTGACAGATGGAGGGAGTACCGGTGGAGCTGGAATTTTTTTATCGTTCATGATATCACTTTATTAAAGGTTTTTAGTTAGGGTGATTTAAATCAAAAAGCACTAAAATTAAGATTTTAGATGATAAAACCATTAGTTTATGTTAATGTGGGGATATCTTCGATTAGGACGCTAACAACATTCGCAACAGACATAAATTTTTCTTTAATATCATCAACGCTTATATTTTTAGAAACGATAGTTTCTCCGACTAGATATGTTTCATAAAAACATTTTTCCATTTCATAACACAAGCCTGTTGTATGGAGTATATCTTTACTTAACTCGAGCTCGTTTAACACGTTGGATATTCCTTTCACGAGATCCGGGGAAAATTCCTTCAATTTAACAAGGATTTTCTTAATATTTCTATTCTTTGTTGGAAAACAACTAATTTTAACTACATCTTCTCGTGATATAAAGATCAATAGGTAAAACGGAGAATTGAGGAGTTCTTCTTTTATCTCTGCTGGAAATAAAGGATTATTATTTAATTCATTGTTAGTTAATGTAAGACCAATGGATATTTTATTTTTTTGGGCAGAATTATCAGTTTCCATAATAATCAAAAAAATGAGTCATTAAAAGTAATATTTTGGTGAAAATATATAAATTTTTTTTATTTTGTATGTTTTATATTTTTTGTATGTTTTAAATAGTTTACTTACGGGATTGGCATTTCTTTATCCTCTTTTTAATTATAGATTCAGTAAAAGAATTTGAAAAAAATCTTATGTTATTAGAATATTATTTATATTTTAAATTTAAAACCATTTTTCATCAAGTAATACCTTTATAAAATTAAACTGGTAAAAATTTATCTTCATTTTGAAATTTAGTAATGAATTCTCTTGATGGTATCGATCCTCCCGATACAAAATTTGGGTTTAATCTTGATAGGATAAATTCTAATGAATGTAGATTTCATGCTTTATATTTTTTAGATAATGAGTCAGGGTCTTTACTTGTTAGTAATAGATATTCTAATAATCTTAGTTTTTTAAGAGACGATCTCATTTGTAGTTTTTTAAACGCAATCAATCTATTTATTACTGAATTAAAAGAAGGTTCGAATGAAGAGCTTCGAGAAATAAATTTTAGAGAGACTAGAATATTATATGAAAGAGAGGGTCGGTTATTGGTGATTGCTATAACTAAAAAAACTAATTTACAGGTTGAGCGAGGTATATTGCGTGAAATTGTTGATGATTTTTATATCAGATTTAAGAATTTTATTAATAATTTCAATGGTGCTGTGGACCCTGATGTTTTAAGTTATAAAAAAAGATTAAAAAATATGAATTTAAATTCTTTATTTAAATTTAAAATACATATCTAAAGAATTATGTATCGTTTTCATCTTGTTCTCTTTTAACTTTATCCATTTCAGATTCGAATTTTTCAACAATATCTTTAGCGTCTGTTTTAATATCTATCTGTTTATCGGTAATATCTCTTTGTTGCATAATTTGGCTTGCCTGCCTATCAACAGTACTAAAGATTTTATCACCTGTACCTTCGATATCGGGATGTAATTCTGCAAGTTGAACAGCACTCTCTTTTTGTCTACTTATCATAAAAGCTTTCCCACCTATTGATTTCTCAATTTTTTCTGCGGTCCCTTCAATATCAGGATGGATTTCACTTCGTTGAGCTACACTCTGCTTTTGTCTATCAATTATAAATGCTTTCTCCCCTACTGACTTCTCAATCTTTTCAGCAGTGCCATCAATATCAGGATGGATTTCACTTCGTTGAGCTACACTTTCTTTTTGCTTGTCTATCATAAATGCTTTCTCCCCTACTGACTTCTCAATCTTTTCAGCAGTACCCTCTATGTCCGGATGTAATACAGCACGTTGTTCATTCAATTCCCGTTGCTTTTCAACCCGAAATGCTTTCTCCCCTATTGACTTCTCAATCTTTTCAGCAGTGCCCTCTATATCGGGATGCATTTCACTTCGTTGTTCATTCAATTCCCGCTGTTTTTCAACTCGAAATGCTTTCTCACCAATGGATTTCTCAATCTTTTCAGCAGTGCCATCAATATCAGGATGCATTTCACTTCGTTGAACTACACTTTCTTTTTGCCTGTCTATCATAAATGCTTTCTCCCCTACTGATTTCTCAATCTTTTCAGCAGTGCCCTCTATATCGGGATGCATTTCACTTCGTTGTTCATTCAATTCCCGTTGCTTTTCAACCCGAAATGCCTTCTCACCAACTGATCTCTCTATTTTTTCCGCAGTACCTTCGATATCGGGATGTAATTCACTTCGTTGGGCTACACTCTCCTTTTGTCTATCAATCATAAAAGCTTTCTCGCCAACTGATTTTTCTATTTTTTCTGCAGTACCGTCGATATCTGGGTGTAATTTAACTCGTTGTTCATCTAATTCTCGTTGCTTTTCAACTCGAAACGCTTTCTCACCAATGGATTTCTCAATCTTTTCAGCAGAACCTTCTATATCGGGATGCATTTCACTTCGTTGTTCATCTAATTCTCGTTGCTTTTCAACTCGAAACGCTTTCTCACCAACGGATTTCTCAATTTTTTCTGATGTACCAACAATATCTGGTTTTAATTCCTTTAATTGAGACACAGTTTCTTTTTGGCGATCTATTCTAAAAGCTTTCTCATCAATCAAATCGGATATGTGTTCCTTTCCTTCCTCAAAAGACTTCTTTCTTTCTTCTTCAGTGTCTTTTAAATAAGCATCTCGATCTTCCTTTTCTTTCTTGTAAATATCATTTACAAGTTTTTTTTGCTGCTCAATTTCTTCACGTGTTAAAGATTTTTCATTTTCACCCAAAATTCTCACTTTCGTAAATTAATTTAAATTTTTTTAAATATAATATTAAAACCCGTATTTAATTATTTTTATGTTCTAACTTCATGAATTATTTAAAAGAGAAAAAAAATACTGATAATATACAGACAAATTTCAATTATACACTGATTATTTTATCGGAATAGGCTCAATAGAATCGTCAGGTATATGATCCATCAAACTTAGTATTGTTAATTGCATTGTAAGCATTTCCATAACTTCTAAGTGTATCCTTTTAGATTTTTCAGATTCTTTTGTTAAATTATATTTTAGAAGCAATCTATTAAACTCTATATTTAATTGTTCTTTTAAACCTTCTTGATTATCTATACTGATACTTTGAGATTTTAGCCATGTATCAATATCTTTTTTAATCTGTAATTCAGTTTCATTATTCAAGTTGTAGGTAACCTCAATTGGATTTACTTTTTTTAACTTATTTAGATATGTAATGTCTTCATAGACAGGTTTAAGTAATAATCCAAGGTTCATGATTAATGGTTGTGTTTGGAGTTTTTCTAAAGAATTTGATAAATATTCTAAAACTTGATCTTTTTGGGTAAGTTGGGAGTAATCAATATATTCTTGAATAAAATGCATGATTGAATTTTTTATTAATAAATCCTCGAAATCAAAAACATTATCGAGTCTAATTTCAAGCGTATTATTAATACTGGTGTATAAAGAACTCATAAATGGTTTTATCTCTTTAAATAAGGAAAATTTATTGATAAAGCTTAAAATATCGCCAACAATTTCGAGTTTATTTTCTTCTGGCTCTGATTTAAAAATCCTATTGATATTTCGTTCCAGATCAAAATTTTCGTCAGGGATCGATAAAACTTGTTTTATTTCTAGATAAATAGAACTTAAATCCACAATTATTTATTTGTTAATTATCTTTAAAAATATTTTTTTATTTTGTGAAAAAGTTATTATAAAAGAAAAATTTTGCTGTAAATTTGGTTAGTTTTTGTTTTGTATTATAAAGGAGTCAACGCTCTACTACCATTTCTATTAGCCTCATCAATAAGCGACATTAACTCTTCTGTTGAAATTGAAGGGACTAGATCAAACACAGTCATTTTTGATAACTTCAATTCTGCCTTTACTGTTTCAGCTAAATTATTACAATCCCCTGAAAAAAATACTTTTCTCCTGCCAAATTCTTTCCGAAGATTTTGACCAACTTCATCAATTGCACAATATCCTGCTACTAGACCTCTAGTATATCCTTCTTCTTTTAATTGCTCTACAAGATCGTCATCATGTCCCTTTCCCATTACAAGGAACCAACCGCCTTTAAATTTTTCAACATGATCAAAAGCAAACACTTGTAACGTTGCCAGTGGATTATTTTGACACCCTTCTCTACATAATAGTTTTTTACCTTTTATGATTTTAACGTCATCTGGAAACTTTTGACGCAAGTCCCACGGATATTTCTCTTTATAATCAGCTAGATCTTTTCCAATGACTTCTATCTTGCTTAAATCACCCTCACCTAATCCTCTCTTATTTGCAATTCTTAGATGTGGAACGTCTTTAATGGAAAAGCCGAAAATTCTTGCCCCAACAACATCTACGGCTAACGTATCCCTTCCTCCGATTAATATTTTAAAAGGGATGACTAATTTATCCTCCCATGATGTGGGTGGATAATGTCCATGGATAGTTCCTTCTGTACCATCTATGAGAGTTAAATCTGGTTTTATTAATTCATATGTATCTACAAGTTTAGAATGTAAATTATAATTATGATCTTTGCCCCGATCAGCATGCTCGGGAAATCCCCATTGATTTTTTATTCCTAAAGTGACTACTGTCATACTATGAGTTTTTAATTTTGGAATGTTAATGTATGAGATTTTATCTCTGTTTTCCATTATTTTAACGACCGTAAGAGGTAATCTAAAGGTTTTCAAATTATAGCCTTTAGGATCTTCCTCTTTTGATGGTTTTCCTTTAAATTCGAAAGATTTCGTATCTTCCTCGTCTAAATAAATAATTTTAGCACCTGTCTGCTCGCATACATCTTTAAAGCCATTAAGGGCAAAAACTATCCTAGTCATATTTGCTTGCGTGGAATTCTCCATTACATATACATCCGCTCCTTTTTCCTTAAAATACTCAATAACACATTTTAATACCTGAGGAGAAGTAAAAGAATGTTTTTTAAAATCTATACCATTTGGTTTAAGATATACTTCATTAGATTCTTTTAATATTGGTCCACTAAAATCTTCTATCTTTGATAGAATATCACTTACGGCAGTGCTAATACCTTCATTTATTTCGCTAATATATACTTTAGTCATTTTTATATTTTTTCATTAGTTAAAGTATTATGAGAAACTTATTATTTTCACATTATTTAATGATTTTTCAAAATATTAGGTTATATGTTCAATTTATCATCATACCAAGAAATGATATAGATTAATATTTCAAAATGAAAAAAATTAAATAGAAGGCGAAATTTCAACTTTTATAAATATTTCATTCTGAAAAAAAATATTTCTTCTTTCGAAAATAGGAAAATTGTGGCCTAAACATTTTAATTTTTTTGGAAATTTCATACGTGAATTAGCTACATTATTTGTATTTAACACAATTAAAAATTGTCCAAATGGACTTACTTATTACGATTTAAAGCAGTATGGAGAAATTCCACATTCAAAAATATATCGAATGATGAAAAAGTTAGAAGAAAAAGGAGATCTGATTAAAAAGGATGATATTAGTCTTGAAACTGGTAGGCCAAAACACTTATTTTTTCTATCCAAACAAGGAGAGGCAAGACTTGACGATCTTAGGGAGAACCTTGGAAAATATTTTGAATTTATTGAAGAAAGATTTCCCTCTGCAAAGGGCAATTTTGATCATGAAACTTTCCTAAAAGAAGCAACTTTTAAAGTTTGGAGCAGTCCAGTAGAACACATCATTCAAAAAGATATCTCAAATGAAAAGAAAATCAAGATCCTTACGAGCATGGAATCAGACTTAATTACTATGCTTGAAAAAATCCAAAAGGAGAAAAAAAAATTAGCGAGCTTTCAGAATGAATTAAAATGAAAAAATAAACGAAAAAATAAAAAAAAGAGATGCTCAATTAAATGGGATCAGTTAGAATGATATTTAAATATTGGTTTAAATCCAAAAAAGAATTCTGGACTTCTGCGGGTTATCAGATTCTGGCAACGGTATTTGCACTAATGACTCCTATTTTCATAGGTAAAATAGTAGGTGGCTTAGTAGCCCCAACATCTTTAACAGTATTTAGTTTATGGTTATATTTTATTCTAGTCTTATTGTTTGGTGTCTTGAGTTTCTTAGCAAATAGAGCTGGAAGACTTCAAGGAGCTGTTGTAGCATCTGCTGCAGCCTATCATCTACGGGCAGATATTAGTAATGCTATTTATCGTCAATCCTTTTCTTACTTTGATAAAACAGAGACGGGGCAATTAGTTGCGCGAGCAACTTCAGATGTTGAAGAAACTCAAATGATTTTTGGAATGGGTTTTGCTCTAGGTCTTCAGGGATCGATTCAATTAATTGGAGTAATTTTTGTTTCAGTTTTCTTAAATTTCCAATTAGCTTTGATTTTTATTACAATAATGCCAATTTCGCTTTTATCATCATTAATATTAGCAAAAAAGCTGAGACCTATTTATTATGAGACCAGAGAAAGCTTCGGAGAATTAACAAATACAATACGTGAAAATATTATTGGAGCTCAAGTTGTGCGTATGTTCAGCAACCAAAATAAAGAACGTAGAAAGTTTGCAACTAATAACAAGAGATTTTTCAACGCTAGTGTAAGAACAGCTAAGTTAAATTCTTTATATATGCCTTTAAATTATGTTATAATTGGTTTTACAATGATTTTCCTGCTATATTTAGGTGGAAATATGATTATCCAAGGACAAATACAGTTTGGCACTTTAGTATCATTTCAAGGTTATCTTGGGATCATGCTCTTCCCATTAGTCATGTGGGGTCAAATTATGATGATGTATGTACAAGCTGACGCGGCACTATCACGTATTAGGGAAGTTATAGAATCCACTCCTGATGTAAAGGATTTACCTGATGCAATCTCTATTGAATCCATGAAAGGAGACGTGAGATTTGAAAATGTCACTTTTGGCTATACTTCTGAACATCGAGTTTTAAAAGATATTACTTTTGAAATTCCTACTGGAAAGAAATTAGCAATTATCGGCACAACTGGATCTGGTAAATCAACTATAATTAATTTATTACCCCGATTTTACGAAATTAATTCTGGGATGATAAAAATTGATGGTATAAACATACAAAAATATTTATTAAAGGATTTACGGAAAAATATTGGCATTGTGTCCCAAGAAACATTTCTCTTTAATAAAAGCATTGGAGAAAATATTGCTTTTGGGGTAGAAAACGCTATTCAAGAAGAAATTGAAGAGGCGGCTAAGATTGCGAACCTACACGATTTTATTATATCTCTTCCGAAGGGATATGATAGTCTTGTAGGTGAAAGGGGAACTCGCTTATCTGGGGGGCAAAAACAGCGCCTTTCAATTGCCCGTGCTCTTATAACAAAACCAAGTATATTAATTTTTGATGATTCAACGAGTTCTGTAGATGTTGAGACAGAATTCAAGATCCAAGATGCCTTGGAAAGAATAATGAAAGATACAACTACAATTATTATCACCCAACGTATTTCTACTATCCGAAATGCGGATAGAATATTAATTTTGGATAAAGGACGAGTTGTAGGATATGGAACGCACCAAGAATTATTTGATGGAAATGTTTTATATAAACAAATCTACGAAACATTGTTTTATAAGCAGAAAACCAAGACAGGAGTTAAGAAAATGGCAATAAAGGGAGGAATCTAAAATTGAGTGTAAAAGATCAAAAAAATAAGGAAGAACCTGAGAAAGAAATTCGACAACCTATGGCGGGAGGCCATGGAAGGTTTTTGTTTGGTGAAGATAATAAAAAATTGGATAACCCCAGGAAAATACTATGGAAATATCTATTTTCATATCTAAAACCTTTTCGAAGATCGTTTATGCTATTCACTTTTTTATTGCTAATAGGTACAAGTATAATGTCAATAAGCCCAATAATCTCAGCACTTATTATTGATAAAGGAATTATAGCTCAAAAACCTCAGTTCGTTCTTAACATGAGCATATTTTATTTATTCTTGATGCTTTTTATGGCAATTTCCACATACATTTCACAATATGGGATGGCTACAGTATCTCAGAACGTTGTATATAAAATAAGAAATGATTTATTCTTTAAATTGCAGGATATGTCTATGACTTATTTTGATCTACACCCTTCTGGAGATATAATTTCAATTACTACAAATGATATTGATCAACTGAATCAATTAGTAGGAGGGCAATTTGTAATGATCATAAGTGGGTTTTTATCAATTGTACTTACAGTATTTATAATGTATATTCTCAATCCACTTCTAGCGACTATAAGTTTAGTTATATTTCCAATATTTATAGTAATGCTAAAAATATTTAAAAAAGTTATTTCTGACATATTCAAAAAGACAAGGGAAAGTATTAGCAAAGTGACTACTTCTGTACAAGAGAATATCGCAGGAGCTAAAGTGGTACAATCTTTTGGGCAAGAGAAGAAAGCAACATCTGAATTTGATGAAGCTAATACAGAAAATTATAGAGTTATGTTAAGAATAAGAAGAATAATGTCTGTATTCTTTCCTTTAATTGGTTTTGTCACTTCAATAATTACGGCAAGTGTTATTCTTATAGGAGGCTTTGCAGTCATGGGTAATGTATCTATCCTAGGCGCTACAGTTTCGGTAGGCGTTTTAACTGCTTTTATTAGCATCTTGGCTCAATTCTTTCGCCCTTTCATGAGTTTAATACAGGTTCAGCAAATAATTGAAGCAGCTTTAGCAGCTACAGATAGAATTTATTCTCTATTACAAGAAAGAGTAGAGATCCCTGATCCAGAAAATCCTGAAAGTCTTTCGGAGGTTAATGGAGAATTAGAGTTTAAGGATGTAAGTTTTGGATATATTTTTGAAAATGAAGATGGTAGTAAAAGTAAACATATTTCAAAATCGCCAATGAACACGATGCAACAGATGATGCAGAATAATCCAATGATGAAAAGAGCATATGAAGCCATTAAGGCATTCCCTGAACCATATTCTTCATTCGTATTAAAAAATATTATGAATATGCCCCCCAATATTCAACAGCAATTATTCATGGGACTAATGGGGAGTAAACCTAATGAAATACCTCAAAAAATCGATAGCATATTAGCGGAGTTCGAGTACGCCGTTCCAAATACAGAATTAGCTAAAAAACATCCCGAATATAAAACTTCATTTAAAAAGCAATCTAAAAAGTCTTCTGAGATAAAAAAACCTATGATGGGTAAACCTTCAATGAAGGGATTGTCTTCTGGTGGAATGATGGCTATGAATCCTAAGATAATATCAATGATGGTACAAAATTTGGAAAAGATGCTGAGTAGCAAATCAAGCATGAGGCAATCTAGTGGTGGAGGAATGGGTGGAGAAGGAGGAGGAATGATGGGTGGGGGGATGAAGGCACCTTCCCCTCAAGCACTTGCTCGGATGCTCGCAAATATGCCTATTGCTGATGATATCTTTCAAGATTTTCCACAAATTGTTAAAGCTGCGATAAAAGAACAAAAAATACTTATTCAGCATGAACAGTCAAAAGGTTACGTATTAGAAGATATAAATTTTAAAATAAAAACAGGCACTACATTGGCTATTGTTGGAGAAACTGGAGCAGGAAAAACAACAGCAATCAAGTTAATATCTCGTTTTTATGATGTAAATAAAGGAAGTGTTCTGATTGATGGAATTGATATAAGAAAAGTAAATAAGAAAGAATTACGAGATTTAATTGGCTTGGTCCCTCAAGATGCATTCATATTTACTGGAACAATTAGAGAAAACCTCCTTTATGCGTTTGAAACTCCTACTCCTGAAATTGAAAAAAAAATGATAGAAGTCTCAAAATTTCTTGGATTACATAATTTCATTGAAACACTTAATAAGAAATATGAGACTAAATTAAAAGAAAATGGTTCAAACATTTCAATTGGTCAACGTCAATTAATTGCTTTTGCTCGAGCCTTAATTACTGATCCAAAGTTTCTTATTTTAGATGAAGCAACTTCTTCTGTTGACCCTTACACAGAAACTCTAATTCAAGATGCACTTAATAAAGCACGGAAGGGACGAACTACTATTATTATAGCCCATCGGCTTTCCACCATTAAAAATGCTGATCATATTATCGTGCTAGGTGCTGAAAAGCATAATATCATAGAAGAAGGAAATCACGAGAAATTATTATCCTTAGATGGGAAATATAAGCGACTTTTAGAAATGCAATATAAAGATACTGGTGTTTAAAGATTAATAATAGGGAAATAGGGTTGAGAATTGAAACTAAAAAACTTCATCTAAGTTTTTTTTATTTTACACAAACAAGGGGCATTCTTACTTGAACTCCGCTCGAATGATATTTAAGTATTGGCTAAAATCGAAGAAAAAATTCATCTCTCAATCGATATTGCATTTAATCTCCTCAACTTTCTACATTACATACCCCATTTTTATTGGAAGGATGGTAGGAGCTTTAGATCCTAATAGAACTATAGCTGTTAATGCAAGTGAATTACTAATCAATTTCTTTTTGGTTGTATTATTTGCCTCATTAAGATATATCTTCAACAGAGCTGCGAGACTTAAAGGTGCAGAAGTTTCCTCTAACGCAACTTATAGTCTTAGAACAGATATAAGTAATGCAATATATCGTCAATCTTTCTCATATTTTGACAAAACAGAAACGGGCCAATTAATAGCACGTGCTACTAGTGATGTTGAGGAAACGAACCAAATTTTTGGTATGGGCTTAACTTCAACCCTTCAATCATCCTTTCAATTAGGAGGGATTATAATTGGGTTTCTAATTTTTGGTAGAGAACTAATGTATGTATTGTTAATAGCAGTTGGAATTTCACTCGCTTTATCCATCTACATTGCTAAAAAATTAAAACCTATTTTTTTAGACACCAGAGAGAGTTTTGGAGATCTCACTACTACCATAAGAGAAAATATTGTAGGTGCTCAGGTTGTGCGTATCTTTAGCACTCAACAAAAAGAGTATCAAAAATTTTTAAAGAATAATAAGAGGTTTTATGATGCAAGCGTAAATTCTGTAAAATACAACTCATTTTATCATCCGTTAATTCAGATACTTATTGGAACCATAACAATTCTCACTTTATATTTAGGAGGTATTAGAATTATTGCCGGAACAATGGCATTAAACACTTTTATCACGTTATTATCTTATGTTGTAGCTCTTACTTTTCCATTAATGATGGTGGGACAAATAATGCTAGTATATATCCAAGCGGATGCAGCCCTTACACGCGTGAGAGAAATTTTAGAATCAACTCCAGAGATTGAAGACCTGCCTAATGCGATTCCTATTACATCATTAAATGGCGATGTTGAATTTGAAAATGTTTCGTTTGGATATACTCAGGATCACAGGATCTTAAAAGATGTTTCATTTAAAGTACCTGCGGGAAAGGTTTTAGCCATATTAGGCACAACGGGTTCAGGGAAATCTACGATTATCAATTTAATTCCCCGATTCTATGAAATTAATAATGGTAGTATTAAGATTGACCAGAAAAATATTAGAACATATCTGTTAAAAGATCTGCGAAAAAATATTGGTATTGTTTCTCAAGAAACTTTTCTCTTTGATAAAACTATAGCAGAAAATATAGCCTATGGAAGGGATGTTGCCTCAAGAGATGAAATTACTGAGGCTGCAAAAATAGCAGATCTACATGATTTTGTTGTATCGTTACCTAAAGGTTATGATTCTATTGTTGGTGAACGAGGTACAAGATTATCAGGAGGACAAAAACAACGTCTCTCAATAGCGCGAGCTTTGATAATACACCCCAAAATTTTGATATTAGATGATTCTACAAGCTCAGTTGATGTAGAAACGGAATTTAAAATTCAACAAGCATTGACAGAAATTATGAAGAAAACTACAACAATTATTATTACTCAAAGAATTTCAACAATTAGGGGAGCAGATTACATTTTAATTTTAGATAGGGGTAGGGTCGTAGGGTTTGGCACCCATGGCGAGTTGATCAGTTCAAATGTATTGTATAAGCAAATATATGAGACATTATATCAAAAACAAAAATCAAAGCTTAAAATTGAAGAGAGATCGAGCTAAAAGGTGACTAATCTGGTAAAAGAACAAACACGAGAAGAATCTGAAGAGGGACAAAAAGAAATAATACAGCCAAGTGCGAATACACGTCATAAATTCATACTAGAAGGTGTTAAAGCAAACCTAACCAACAAAAGAAAAGATCTATGGAAATGGTTACTTTCATACCTGAAACCATTTCGATTTAAATTTTCATTATTTCTATGTTTATTATTAATAGGAACTGTGATTACATCTGTTTCTCCGATATTAATTGCAAGCGTAATTGATAGGGGTATTGTTAGAGGCGATGTTAATCATATTTTAGTCATGAGCGCAATTTATTTATCTTTAATGATATTTATGGCTTTTTCTACTTATTATTCCTTATATGGAATGGGTAAAATATCTCAAAAAGTAACTTTTGATATCAGAAATGACATGTTCTTTAAATTACAAAGTATGTCTTTGGATTATTTTGATAAAAGATCTTCTGGTGATATCATGTCAATAACTACTAACGATGTAACGATATTAAATCAACTGGTTGGCGGACAATTTATACAAATATTATCAAGCATTATGGTAGTTATCTTAACTGTTTTAATCTTATTCATACTCAACCCATTTTTAGCCATGATTAGCCTATTAATTTTTCCTTTATTTTTCATTATTACACGTATTTTTAAAAAAGTAGCAGTGAAGTTATTTAAAGCATCTAGAAGAGCAATTGGAAGGGTTACCTCTTCTATACTGGAAAATATAGCAGGGGCAAAAGTTATGCAAGCTTATGGACAAGAAAAAAGGGCATCTTCAGAGTTTGACAAAGCAAACAGGGAGAACTATAATATCATGGTAAAGATTCGTAGATACATGGCAACGATCTTTCCTTTACTTACGTTAATCACCGTGATTCTAACTGCTAGCGTTTTATTAGCAGGTGGCTTTGTTACGTTAGGGAATGTCTCGATTTTTGGTAAAATTGTGTCTGTTGGAGTATTAAGCGCATATATAGCAGTTTTAGGGCAATTTTTTAAGCCATTCATGACACTCATGATGATTCAACAAGTGATCGAATCTGCGATGGCTGCAAGTGATCGAATATATTCTTTATTGGAAGAAAAAGTTGAAATTATTGATCCTAAAAATCCAGAAGCATTTATTGACGTTGTTGGAGATGTCATATTTGAAGGAGTTAACTTTGGATATGTCCTCAATAATAATAACGAAAAGGGTGTTAGGCATCCTAAATTTAAAAATTTTTACCCAAAGGGGCAAAATATGACTCCACAAACTATTTTAATGATGATAAAGAATTTAGAAAGAAATGTACGTTCAAATTCTAAAATTCAGCAAAGTTCTGGTGTGGGAAAAGGTGCAGGCGAAGGAATGATGGGCAGGGGGTCTAATCAAATGTCACCTAAAGATATTGCTCGCATGCTAGCAAGCACTTCTATACCCCCAGAGATTTTTGAACAAATTCCAAATAATGTTAGAGCCATCATTAAAGAACAAAAGAACCTTATGCAGCGGGAACAATCTAAAGGTTATATCCTGAAAGATTTTTCTTTAAAAATATCCGCAGGCACCACATTAGCAATTGTAGGAGAAACTGGAGCAGGGAAGACGACGTTAGTAAAACTAATTGCCCGTTTTTATGATGTAAATAACGGAAATATCCTAATGGATAAGGTCAATATACGAAATGTACTCAAAAAAGATTTAAGGGATTTAATCGGTATTGTCCCTCAAGATGCTTTTCTTTTCACTGGAACGATTCGTGAAAATTTATTATATGCTTATGATGACCCAACATCAGAAATTGAAAAGAAAATGATAGAAGTTTCAAAATTTCTGGGTTTACACAATTTCATTGAATCACTCCATAAAAAATACGAAACAAAATTAAAGGAAAATGGTTCAAATATCTCAATTGGTCAACGCCAATTAATTGCTTTTGCTCGAGCTTTGATAACCGATCCAAAAATTCTGATTTTAGATGAAGCAACATCTTCAGTAGATCCATATACAGAAACACTAATACAAGATGCTTTGAATAAAGCACGTGAAGGGCGTACAACAATCATTATTGCTCATCGTCTTTCAACGATCAAAAATGCTGATCTGATAATAGTATTAAGTACTGAAAAAAAGGGTATAATAGAAGAAGGAGATCATGAAAATCTAATTGCCCAAAATGGTAAATACAAGCGACTTTTAGAAATGCAACATCGTGACATCGAATCAGATGCTTGAAAGCCACTAAATCTGAAAATAGCTATTTTTTATGATTTGATTTTATGGTAAGTATAGAAAATTCTGAAAAATCTAAATTTGTATATTCTTTTATTGTATATAAAAAAACTAATGAATATGGTGATTCATAATTCCATATTTTGAATATTCTGGAAAACAAATTTTTTATCAGTTAAGAGATAATAATTCTCCAAACACCCTCATTCTGGTACACGGAGCAGGAGGTAATTCCAATATTTGGAATAATCAATTTTACTTAAAAATTGAATATAACATTATTGCACTGGATTTACCCTCCCACAATAAATCGAGTTCTTTTCAGGAAATATCATTAGACCTATATATTGATGTAGTTAGAAAATTTGCTAATTCCTTACATCCTGAAAAATTAATATTGGGAGGTCATTCCATGGGAGGAGTTGTTGCTCAAGAATTTTTTTATAGGCATCCAACAGAAGTTTCAGCTTTAATCTTGTGTTCCACTGGTGCAAAGATGCGAGTAAGTAATTATATCTTTAATTCGTTAAGAAATAATTTCCAAGAATATTTAGATTTTTTACGAGTTAACTCCTTTTATGAAAAAACATCTAAAGACATTATAGATGATTCAATTTTGGAGACCTCTCAAACAAAGCCAGAAGTTACTCATAGCGACTTCGAGATTTGTAATAATTTTGATACTTTAACTAAAACTGACTCTATCGAAGTTCCTTGTTTAATAATCTGTGGTAAAGCTGATAAATTGACTCCTGTCAAATATTCTGAATATTTTCATGAAAAAATTAAAAACTCAGAACTCTGTATAATTGAAAACTCTGGCCATAGTGTTATGATAGAAAAGCCAAAACGAGTTAATATTGCAATTGAGAATTTTATAAAAAATTTTTAAAAAAACTAAATAACCTAAATTATGGGCTCGTTAATGAAAATCCTAGTTTTTTCATGGGACCGATATTTTTTACTTCCTACCAAGCCCATAGAGATGGCCTTTGTGTTCAATAATTTCTATGTTTTTCGCACCTGCGCCAGCTAATTCCTTCCTAAATTCTTCTTCAGTATAAAATATTATTCCAGTATAGACATCTTTAACTTGTTTAAGAAAAATATTAAAAAATGGGTGTTCTATTTTCGGAAAGTCAATAAAACTGTGAATGATGATAACCCCATCATTTTTGGTAATTCTGACAGCTTCCTTTAGAATGGTGCTCTTTGTCATTCCATATAAATTGGCATTTTTATAATGATAAGGGATGAGCACGGCATCAAAAAAATTATCAGATTCTCTGATTGTGTCATTAAATAAAGTAGTATATTGGATATTGTGTAACCCGTATTTAACTACATTTTCGAAAACTTCTTTTTTGGATAGAAGAAACAAATTATCTGTTATACTATAGGAAACATTAATGGATTCAAAATTAATGAAATTATCGAACCATATAAATAACATCGTGCCTAATTTTTTACGTCCAATTAGTTCAGTAACTTTTTTAATGACTTCGGGTAAAAGCCTATTTTGCTCAACCATTAATAGTCCTGTTTTAATGATGTATTTAAGTACATTAGTATTGAGAATTTCTGTATATTCAGTTGCTTCTACAGATTCAACCCTCTCTTTATCTATTCTATTATATTTTACTAACCCCTTTTTTTCTAAATTATCTAAGCTATAGTAAAGACTTGAACTTGAGAATTTCTTTTTACTTTGAATAAATTTATAAAACTTTTGTCCACTCGGAGTAAGATCCTTAAAATTAATCGAATTAGCTACTTTTTTTTTTTCACTTTCCAGAAATTGAGATACTTCGTTATATAAATTATGCCTTATTACTGGTCTTCCGTGTCTTAATAGTATCTGCAACATTATTAATTCAACTATAGATAGATTTGAAATGTCAGTAATTGAAAAACCTTCAATTGGGGATATTTTTTCGTTTAGGTTAGTCATAATACTCAGGATTTACAAAGGAATAATTCTTTTTCTAAAGGACAAAAAAACGTTATTATTTTTAAATTTAATTCTTGGAATTTATTATTTCTAATTTTTGAAAATTGATATTTAAATTATGTAAATCATCGATTGATATAGGTACATATGATTTATTGAAGTTTTGATAAATAATAAAAAAAAAGAATAAGATTTTTTTTTTCGGCATTTCTGAGAGCATCTAGTATTCACGATTTTCTGCCATAACGAGTTTTTCCCATACTTTAGGTGAAGCAACCAACAAAAGTAGCATTGCACTGATCATAGGGGCTAGTAAAAACATGGAAAAACCTCCACCAAAGGGAGAAAATGCACCAGAAGGGAAACCAACTACAACCTCTAATACAGCTGAAGCCAATGCTACTTTCCGAACCCATTCTTTGGGATAAAGTGCAATACCGATAGTAACTACACCCCAGCCAATAGAGGCTGCCCAATTAAGACGTTGTGCGGCAATAAAGAGCGCTACATAGTAACGCGCGTCATTAAGGACAACTAGGCGATTCGTAGCTGCGACTCCATTCATAAAAGCTAAAACCCAAGCCATGCCAGTAAGTAACGCAAATAGTGTGGTTTTCATCGGGAGCTTTCTAACACTTTTCATCAGAATGAAGAAGATAATTACGTTGGGTAGAAATATGATTACAAAAAGCGGAGGCATACCAGTCACTAATAGAGGGATGATGGGCCAAAAGCTACTCTGTAATGCCAGAACATTAGCGATTATTGCGATCATAAAAGCCTTTTTATCACCTGTTATGAATCCAATCGCGCTTAGAACATATAAAACACCAGCAATGACGCCTAGATCTGAGATAAATGGAAATATGAATACTACTACAGCCTCACATCCTAATGCAGAACCACCGAGAGATGCTTCAGCCAAAATCAAGTCTTCATATAAGTATATAAAAAAGAAAGGTGTGACAAGCATTCCTAATACAGCACCTAATATTGAGAAGATGGCTCCTAAAACACTTTTGTCTTTCATTTTTTTCATCTATTACTTGTTTTTTATTCAATTGTTTAATTTTTAAACAAAAAATATTGTCTTAGTTATAAAATGAGTATAATATATATATAAAAGTTTCCAAAAATAGAAATTTGATTTACAAAATTGGGAATGGAATAGAACATTAGATAATCAAAAAAGTGATAAGTTTAAGATGATATTATCCATTTCAGGTCTGAGTAGGATCATACAGAAACTATTGGTTTCTGGAGAAACGTTAAAATTGAAAACATAATAAATCACGTTTTTATCAAACTCAAAATTAGCTTTTCTGGATTTATGGTATAAAAAAAATAAGTTTCAGAGGAACTCAAGTCATAATTAGTTGTTTGGATCATATCCTAAAAATTTATAGCTTATAAAATGGATTTTTCAATTATGATTTTGCTTATAATTCTAGGTCTTTTCTTCTAAATTTCAAAATCCAATTTTATATATTTTTTTTATTCTAAGATGCGCATATATACTTATGGACCTTTTCAATCTAGGCGTTTAGGACTCTCATTGGGCATAAATGTTTTATCTTCTCATAAACAGTGTACTTATAATTGTGTTTATTGTGAAATTGGATTAACAAAAAGAGAAAACCTTGTTTCTCCAGAATATAGAATTAAATTACCACCCACACCTAAATTTAGAAAAGAACTGAAATCGATTTTAAGATATGTCCCACATTTAAATTCAATTACTTTTGGTTATAATGGAGAACCTACTCTTAATGAAAACTTAGTAGATTTTCTAAAAATTGCTAAAGATGTAAGACGTGAGTTACCGTGGGATGCTAAAAAACCTACACTTACATTGTTTACAAATTCAAGTACCTTACATTTTGATGAAATAAGAGAAAGAGTAAAACAGTTCGAATTAGTACTGGCAAAAATCGATGTGGGAATTGACAATGATTTTAGGAGAATTAACCGTCCTCATCATAACACGCCTAAAGTGAAAGAAATTATTGGAGCATTAGTAAAGTTAAAGCAAGAAATGCCACAAAATCATAAACTAGCGATACAATGTTTAATATTTAATTCATATGAAAAAGAATTTGTAGCAAATAGTACCCAAAAGAATATATCCGCAATAGCTCATGCTCTGAAACGCATAAAACCAGATATAGTACAAATATATTCTATTGCAAGAATTCCTGCTGAATATTTTGTATATGGAATAAGTGAGGAGAGGAAAAGGGAGATAGAGACTATCTTTAAATTATATGTTAACGATAATAACGTGGATATAAGATACTATTAAATCCAGAAAAATTTTAAATTCACTAAGAATACTAAGATATAATTGAGAGAATCGAGTAAAGATATTAGAACATTCAATGATCAGAAATCATGGATAAAAACTTCATTATTGGTATTGATATTGGTGGAACTTGGGTACGATCTGCTATCAGTACAAAAGATTTAAAGGAAGAAACAATCAAAATAAGAAAAGTAAAGACACCAAAAGATAATAAATATTCTATAAGTGCTCTTGTATGCGACTTGATTTCTGATTTATTAATTGAGAATAATATAAGTCAAAACCAGATATTAGGAATAGGAGTTGCTACAGCTGGGCCTTTAAACATAGAAAAAGGAGAGGTTTTTAACAACTCAAATTTAGGATTTAGAGTAATACCACTTAAAGAGCCGATAATAGAAAGATTCCCTGAAGTTCCTTTATATTTCATAAATGATTGTAATGGAGCAGTTTTGGGTGTTCATTATTTTGAAGCAGAAACTAATGAAAAGGACAACTTAGTATATATAACAATGTCTACCGGAATTGGAGGAGGGGCAATATGTAATGGACATCTGTTATACGGAAAAGAGGGAAACGCTGCGGAAGTAGGGCATGGTATCGTTGAACCGAATAGTACATTGCTATGTAATTGCGGCGCTTATGGATGTTGGGAAGCGTTTAGTTCTGGAACAGGCGTAAAAAATCGGACACTAGAATTTTTAAATGAGGGTGACATAAATGCTGATATATTGATGAAGGAGGTTGATAAGGATAAATCCAGGATTACAGCAAAAGAAATCTTTAAAGCAGCTAGAATGGGAGATGAATTATCAATTAAAATCGTAAATGATTGTGTATTCTATTCAAAAGTAGGAATTGGACTGGTTAACAATTTTTTTGATTGCGCATCTATTTATTTTGGAGGTGCGATGATGAAAGATAAAGAACAAATTCTTCCACAATTGATTGAACAATTCAAAAAAGACCCAATAAAATTTACTATTAATCACCCACCTAGATTAAAATCAACGAAATTTGAGGATGAAATAGTATTAAGAGGTGCATTAGCTCTTGTTAAATATAAACATGAGAATCATATAATTCTCTCATAAAAGAATTAGGAGAATTCATTTGGAAAATAATAATTTAATTTTTACTCTTAGTGGGATCAGGGGAATAGCGAATAAAGATCTAACTTTTGATGTAGTTAAAAGGATTGCTATTGCGTTTGGATTATGGTATGAAGGAAAGGATAGAAAAATCATAATTGGCAGAGATACAAGACCTAGTGGAAAAATTATAGAAAAAGCAGTAATCGAGGGATTAACATCAACTGGTTTTGAAATTTATAATGTTGGTATTTGTCCTACACCTTTAATTATTCATGCAAAAAATAAATTGAAAATTCCAGCAGGTATAATTATTACAGGGTCTCACAATCCTCAAGAATGGAATGGACTTAAAATATTATCATCAAATACATTTTTAAATAGCATTGATCTACAGAAAATCTCAAACAAATTAAAAGAGGTTAATTTAGATTCTTATCATATAAATAACCAAATTCCCCCAAAGAATGTAAAAGTTATGAATCTTATTCCCGAGTATCTTCAAGATTTATCTTCATTTATTGATTTTAAAGAAATTAAAGAAAAGAATAATCTTAGAGTGGTTCTTGATTCAGGGGCAGGAACTAGTAGATTTATCGTACCCCAAATGCTTACTGACTTAGGATGTAAAGTAAAACAGATTAATAATGAGTTTCTAGTTAATAGAGATTTTCCAAGAGAAATTGAGCCTATTGAGAATAACCTAAAAGATTTAATGATGGAGGTTTGGCAAGGCAAATATGATGTTGGTTTTGCTCATGATTCGGATGCTGACAGAATGGCAATTATCGGAGAGAATGGTGAATGTTATCCAGAAGATGTAGGTCTAGCACTCATCACAGAACATTACTTAAATGATCTCAGCAATACTGAGAGTGAAGTTTTTTTTGTAACTAATATCGCATCCTCCTTAATGTTTGAAGCGATTGCTGAGAAGTACAATGTGCAAGTAATAAGAACTCCCGTAGGAGAGAGACATTTAGCTGAAAAGATGGATACACTAATTCAAAAACGAAATATGGCCCGAAAACAAAATATAGTCTTTGGGGGAGAAGGTTCTTGCGGTGGCATAATGTTTCCACAGTTTAATAAAGCAAGAGATGGTATTTTTGCAGCTGCAAAAATCATTGAGCTGCTAGTTAAATCAGGAGAAAAAATATCAAAACTTGTATCTAAACTTCCAAAATACTATTCTCATAGAGGAAAAATCTCGATTAATCATAAAAACATTGAATTTATAATTGAAGCTGTAAAAAAAGAATTATTAGATGAAGGAGAAAAAGTCAATCAGATAAATTCTGATCTAAGATTTGGTAAAGAAAATGAATGGTTCGTTCTAATCCATCCCTCAAATACGGAACCAGTTATTAGGGTGATAAGTGAAGCTAAAAGAAAATCGTTAGCTAGAGTTTATTGTGAAGCTACAACCGAATTAGTGAAGTTAGTTATTTCAAAATTATAGAAATTTAATTTCTCTGATTCACATTAATTCAAAATTACTTTTTTCTAGTTTTTATAAAAAACCTATTTATTTAATTTGTTTAAGATTTTTTTAGCTAATTTTTTTCCTACTAATTGACTTATCTCTTCATTTGAAGCCTTTTTGATATTCTCAACGCTTCCAAAATGAGTTAGCAATTTGTTTCTCGTAATTGGCCCAATTCCTTCTATATCATCTAAAATTGAACTGATTAACCGTTTCTTCCTATGTTTTTTGTGAAGACGAACAGCAAAGCGATGAGCTTCGTCCCTAATTCTCTGAAATAATTTTAACGTAGGAGAATTTTTCGGAAGATTAAATAGTTCTTTTTGTTCTGGAATGTATATTTCCTCATGTTTTTTAGCTAATCCTATAATGGGGATATTAAGTCCCAATTCTTTTAAAACAGACACTCCCGCATTTAATTGACCTCTCCCACCATCAACTAATATTAAATCAGGCAAAGTTAAATTTCGCTCTAAAAGCATTTTGTATCTTCTTCTAATAACTTCCTTCATCATTGCAACATCGTCAGGAGTAGATTTAGATCTAACTTTAAAGTGCCTATAATTTTTATTATACGGTTTTCCATCAAGAAAATAGACCATTGAGCCAGTTGCATCAGTACCTTCAATATTTGAAATATCAAATCCCTCGATGATCCTAGGTAAGGATGGTAAATTCAAGAGTTCTTTTGTATCTTCCAAAATTTTTTCTCTGAATTCTTCGTCATCCATTTTAATTTCTTCCATCTGTATTTCTTGGTTTACCATAACTCTAGCATTTTTATTTGCTATTCGTAATAAACTTATTTCATATTCATCTAAGGGAGTTCTTATCTCGATATCTTCTCTTAAATCTCTTAGGAACGATTTTAAGACTTTAAATCTCTTATTTAATTGTGGTATAATTATTAATTCTGGCAATTGAGTTTTAAAATCTTGATAATATTGTTCTAAAATAGGGTTCAAAACTTCATTCCTTTGGATGAGTTTCTCCTTTAAATTAAAAATGAAAGAGCTTTTAGTAAAGATCCTGCCTTCTCTGACGTGGATAATTACAGTAGCTATATATTTATCTTCGTTAAAAAACCCGATTATGTCTTTGTTTGCTTCGTGATCCATTAATACATGTTGCTTGTCAGTAGCATGGTCAATCGCTTCTAATTTATCACGCCAGTAAGCTGCTAATTCAAATTTTTGATTTTTTGACGCATTATGCATTTTTTCTTCAATATTCTTTTTTAATTCGGAAGTTTCACCTTTCAAAAATAATTCAATTTTATTGATATTTTCTCTGTATTCCTTTTCTGTAATAATGGTATAACAGGGCCCTGAGCAAAGATTTAATTGAAAATACAAACAAGGTCTTCTTTTTTTCCTAATGGGGTTTTTGCATGAGCAATAAGGAAATATTTTTCTTAGATCTCTTAATATTCCTAAAATCTCTTTTTTATCGGTAAATGGCCCTATAAATGTATTCTCTTTGGAGTATTTTTCAGGGTTTCTAAGTACACGGATACGAGGGAATCTTTCAGAATAAAAAATTGCCACCCAAGGATAAGATTTCGAATCCCTCATAATAACGTTAAACCGTGGAAGATGTTTTTTAATTTGAATATTCTCTAAGATTAATGCTTCTTTTTCATTTTCTGTAACAATGTACTCAATGGTATGAATATTCTTTACTAACTCCTTGATTTTTTCCTCATAAAATGGGTCCGAATAAGTAGTTTTTAAGAAATATTGATTTACTCTTTTTTTTAAGTTAATAGCTTTTCCGATATAAATAACTATATTCTTCTTATCGAGAAATAGGTAAACACCAGGTTCATTTGGTAAGCTTTTTCTTTGTAATTCTAAATTGGGCATGTTTACAATAATAAATGAAAGAATTTAAGAGTTAAATGAGAAATTAAGCCTAATATACATTTATAATAGAAGAGTTTAATATTTTATTGTTATAATAATTATAATAATTGTACTCAGAATGTAAATTTTAGAGAATTACCAAACCTATATATGTTGAATAAAATAAATGATAAATGAGCATGGTAAAGATTAGAATTTGCCCAAAATGCAAGGAAGCAACTTTAAGAAACGCTGTTAATGTTTCTGGGTGGTTAGCACCTGATATGTTTGAGTGCACTACTTGTGGTTATACTGGTCGATTTTACGTTGAGGTTGATTCTAATGATTATGAATTGGATTAAAAAAAAATACTGAATAATGATAATAGTTTTTAAAAAGGTGAATTATGAATCAATTAATCAAAGATGCCGAAAAAATTAAATCTTTAGAAATACAAGGTGCTACGAATGTAGCACTTAGAGCAATCGATTTTTTGAGTAATTACGCAAAAAGATTAGAAGATGAGAGTGTAGAGGCTTGTTTTGAAAGTCTTTATAAAGCAATTGATATCTTGATGAATACAAGACCGACGGAACCTGCCATGAGAAATGGATTAAAGTTCATAATAAATAAGCTTAAAAATGAATCTAATAGCTGTAGTTTAGAAAACATACCAAAAAAGATTGAATCCTATAAAAACCAATACTATGAGATGCTCCAAAATTCGAAAAAGAAAATTGCAGAGATTGGAGTTCGACGATTTCCCAACGATAATAAAAAATTAGTTGTTATGACCCATTGTCATTCTTCATTAGTTACTGCTATTCTTTTAGAAGCTAAAAGGCAAGGAAAAAATTTCAAAGTTATTAATACTGAAACTCAACCAAGACTACAAGGTAGGAAAACTGCTCGTGAATTATTGAAAGCAGGAATAGAAATTATTCACGTAATCGATAGCGCAATGAGATGGGCAGTGAGACATTTTCAAGTGGATATTATCTTAATTGGAGCAGATAGCATAACGAGTGAAGGCACAATCATAAACAAGATAGGGTCACGACTCCTTGCTTTAGTCGCACATGAAGAACATGTACCTTTTTATGTTTGCACTCCTCTTTTAAAATATAATCCAGAGACAAATCTCGGTATTCTGGAGACTATTGAAATGAGGGATCCAAAAGAAGTGTGGGAAAATGCCCCAGAAAAAGTAAAAATCGTAAATCCCGCATTTGAAACAGTATCACGACGCTACATTGATGGAATAATTACGGAAGCTGGAATTTTTGCATCTAGCCACGTACCAACTTATTTTACAAAACTTTATCCTGAAATGGTCTAAAAAAATTTGATTTCCTAACCCCATTTCTCGATAGCTTTAGCTAATTCATGATTATTTTTAGCAAAATCATTCAATTCATAGCCTTGCAAGACGCCTTCAACAGCTTGCCTAATAGCTTTTGCTCCCGCTTCAGTTCCCTCTGGATGGCCATGACATCCTCCACCAAATTGAAAAACCATATCTACTCCTAGTATATCCATGAGTTTAGGAATATGAAGCGGACTTAACCCTCCAGAAGCGACAGGTAAGACTGGTTTAAGATCGCCCCACTCTTGCTCAAGAACAGTAATATCATTGCCTTTTATATGTTGTTCTGTAATTACATTATTAATGTCTAAAACTTCCTGTTTCTCTCCTTCCATTTTACCAACGATCGTCCCTGTATGTAACTGATCCATGCCAATTAATCTCATTATTTTTGATAAAGCTAACATAGTTATACCATGTTTTTTATTTCTTGTAAATGCTGCGTGCATTGCGCGATGAGCATGAATAATAACGTCCTTATCTTTAAGATATTCCCGGATTTCTTGTAAAGCCGAAAATCCTATTGTTATTATATCGACCATTACATACCTACCTCCATTATCTAATACATAATCTGCCCGTTTCTTCATGGTACTCAGCCGTGCTGTTATATTTGGCATATAAAATTTTCTCTCTCCTGTTTTATTTTCAATCTTATCACGTATTTTTAATGTTTCTGAGATTCTTTTCTCAAATTGATTAAATACCATGCTAGTTAAGTTTTCATCATCTTTTACAATGTCTAATCCTCCACTCCAAGCATTCCCACATACTTTTGCATGTTCAACTTCATTTAAACCTACTTTTGGTTTCACGATTGTACCAAGGAGGGGTCTTCCTTCAATTTTCGTAATTTTTCTAATACCTTCTATTCCATATTTGGGACCGTTATAGACATTTAAAATATCTTTAGGAAATGTTATGTCTAACAATCTTAAATATTTCAAAGCTTTCATACCAAAAATATTACCAGCTATAGCGCTTAAAATTTGAGACATATTATCCAGTTCGAATAATTCTTTTGTGTATGCAATTTTAACAATGTTATTTTCTGGATCTATATAAAAAACTGAAGGTTTCAATCTTTTCGCAATATCTGCTGATAAGGTTGCAATTTCTGTCCATGTACCAATCGAACTTTCTTTTGCTATTTCTTCACAAGCTTGCTCTAATGATTGACAATCTGGTGCCTTTTCAACATAATACATTGCTATAAGGTCATCATCATTTGGTTCATATTTTAAATTTAAGTAATGTACCAATTAATACCACCGATTATTTTATTTTGTATTTCTTAGCAAAATTTAACTATTCTTTGCTTGAATAAAATTTTACTTTACCATAATATTAAAAGCATAAAAAATTAATAACATTTTTAATTATTTTTAGTGTGAACAAATCATGAGTGAAGAAAAAAGCAAGATGATCACGATCAACGTTAGAGATTTAAGTTTTAAAAGTGAACAGTATGTCCTTGATTTAGTTAGATTCTTATCTGAAGCTTTACCTCAGATTAATCTTAATAGAGATGGTAACAAAATTGAGGTAGAAATGCCAAAAAAACTCTCTAAAAGAGCAGTTAGGCTCAGAATTAAAAAATATCTATATAAAAAAGGATTACATGAAGAATTCAGACCAATTTCCCTTAAATCTGCTGATACTAATGGTTATACTGTAAAAGAAAAGAAAATTATTCAGTTAAGTTATTATTAAATCTTTTTCTCTTAAAACATAATAATATAATTTAAAACCTATAGATTTTTGTGTCCTCAGAACAAACTAATCTTAATTTTTCGATTAAATCAATTGATGATATAATTCGATGTCTGACTCTAGCTAGTTTATTGGAATTAGCCGGATGGCCAAAACCAGGAAATATACATCGTACCAAAGATTTTAACGGTACTAGATTTGAACATTTCTTAGCAGGAATTGTGGCTATCCAACCGGATTTTAGAGAATTCTGTGAAAGAATCTACCATCTTCCAATTGTAGATGATGGTGATTTTAGTCTAATAGAACTCGGAGTTTTCTTCACCAAGGCAGTGAAGAGTATGTTAAAATGGCAGAGAGGAGGAAATGTTTTGTTGGGTCATATCCTAATCCTAGCCCCCTTAGCGGCAGCAGCTATTATTTGCCTAAAAACTAATCAGAATAGTATAGTCATTTTTAAAAAATATTTGGGGAAAATTATTGATTCCGCTACGGTAAAGGATACAGAGAATCTATTTCAGGCCATAAAGTTATGCAATCCTGGAGGATTAGGGAAAATTAAAAAATATGATATCATGGAGGAATCATCTCTAAATGAGATACATGAAGATCAAATTACTTTAAAAAAAATATTTGAATATTCTAAAGATTATGATTTAATTAGTCAAGAATATTCTACTAGATTTAATATAATCCTAAATGAAGGTTTACCATATTTCCTTAAAACTTTTAAACATAATAAAGATATTAATATAGCTACTGTAAACACGTATCTTTTCTTACTGTCTAAGCACCCAGATACATTAATTATAAGAAAATCAGGAAAAGATTTTGCAATGTATGTGGTAAAATCAGCATCACAAATTATTAGATATGGAGGAATTTCATCTTCTAAAGGTTTAAAATTAACGAATGAGTTAGATAAGGAACTTCAGAAGCATAAGGGAAAATTAAATCCAGGAACGACAGCAGATCTTGTATCAGGAATAATTTTTTCAGCTTTAGTCTTTGGTTTAAAATTTTGAATCCATAAAAAATATTTGAAATAAAATTTTTATTTTTTATAATAGAATTATTAACATCAGGTACAAGCACAAAACTAAAAATGGAATTTTGCGATGAATGTAGAGGCCGTATGATGCTCCCATCAGAATTAAACGGCCAAAAGGTTTTCAAATGTAAGTGTGGAGCCATTAAACCCTTTTCGGATGATAAATCTAAAGCATATAAATTAACTACTAAAATTAAGCATTCAATACGTAACGAAGTTACAAATCTAACAGAGGTAACGGAATGGAAGGATAAAAACCTAAGAAGTAGTATCAAGGATTTTAAATGTCAGAAATGTGGATATGACAAAGCACATTTAGAGACTCGCCAAACCAGAAGTGCTGATGAGGGAATGACAACTTAAAATTAATCATTTTAAGTCATGTATCACTTCATTATCTGTCTGCGTTGTGGAAAAATGAAAAAAATTGGCAGTTAACTACAGAACTTACATAGAATCCTTTACATTATCTGAGGAAGTTAATCACATAACTGAAGAGAAAAAAGAAACATTACTTCAGATGATGATCTTAAATTAGTTACTTTGGAAGTTAGCGTTCTTTTCTTATTATTTTATTTAAAATATCCTGTCTCTCAACCTCAACAAAGAAGTTTATATAAATTATTTTATTTGGTTTTTTTAAGCCGGAAATAATCTGAATTTGATTTGATGAGATCTTAAGGTTTTTCTTGATAAGATTTAATAATTCCTTATTTGCTTTATTCTGAATTGCTTTGGAACGCAGAAATATTGTTAAGAAATCCCCACTATCAATTACTTTTTGTGTTTTTGAATTTGTTTTTACTTTAATCTTGATGTGATATTCAGTTTTTGATTTCTGCTGAAAATAGCTCATTTTTTAGAATATAGAAATATTAAATTAAATCATCTACTCTTTTTTTTAATAAGTTATAAGATGGCTTTGATAACCTAATACCACCTGCTAGTTTATGACCTCCACCAACCCCTCCAAGTTCTTTTTTTATTCTAGAAATTATTATATTTACTCCATTATCTCTCTCTTTGTTGAGATAATTCCTTGAACATCGTATGCTCAACTTAATAGTTCCAGATTTTTTTTCAGAGCCTCCTAAGAATAATACCTTTCCAGGATCGAAGAGCTCATTTACAGCGCTAAAACTAGCTGTATCTGACCAATTACTTGGAGGAATGTTATTATTTACTTCCATAAAAATTGCTTTTTCTGTCTCATACTGAGGTATTTGGGATGAAATTGTCCTTAAATTATTCGTAAGATGCTCGATATATTCTGAATATAAATTTTTAGCATCCCTAGTTAGAGATTTTAATTTCATTAATGAGATTGCTGCGCTAATGTTTTTAAAACACAAAATATTTAGTAGAAGTGCGTGTTCAAAAACAAATCTCAACATTCCTGATTTGTTAGGTAAAATAGCGAAATGACCATAGCTATCAATTTTTGCTTTTTTCTGTATCTTTTGAATTTCAGATTCATTTAAATCGATAGTTTTTGTTGAGGGATTGATTTGTATTGAATTCAGAAAAGAATTAATATTTTGATCTGATTCTCCACTGAACCCATTAATAAAAGGCAAAATACTATATTTCAAGCTATTTTTGATAGATTCATGCATGTTTCCAAAGAGAATTAAACCCTTTTTATCTTCTATGAGTTCCTCATCAATCAATTCTTCATATACTTCACGATTAAATGATTGAAGTTTATCCATTGATTTTAAAGAATCTCCAGCTATCCCTATAGCCGCGAGCCATCCTTGTTTTATAACAGAAGGTTTAATTTTTTTGGCAAACATATAAGTTAGTGTAGCCCCCGCTATTTGTTCAAGCCCATCATATCCATAAATAGTCGGATTTACGAAGAGAAGATTCTCAGGGATGGCATCAAGCGTAAAATTGTCTTCTACTTCATGATGATCAAGAATGAAAAATTTCTCTTTCCTTTTTCTTATTATAGGGATCAATTCTTTTAAGTTAGACCCTACGTCAGTTAAAATATAAGCTGTTTTTTCAGTTTGTCTTTTTGATAAAATTCCATTTAGATAATTTTGCCATGAAACAGATCTATTGTAAATAAAATAGTCCTGATTTAATAGCATTTTATATAATAAATTTTGAATTATATGTAGGCAACTTATTCCATCAGCATCATTATGGGAGATTACGATAACACGTGAAAAGGAGTGATCGACAAATACATCAACAGCATTATTGAAATCTTCCATAAACTTATTTTTTTCAGGAATAGTCGCCATTTATATCATTAAATTCCAAAATTTTTTTAAAATAATAATGTACATTGAATAAAAATAGGTAAACCTACACAAAAATTATTAATTGTAAAATATGGGATTTTTAAAATTTAATTAATTGCATCTAATTATGAATTCTAATAAAGTCCAAATAAATTCTATAATTATAAATATTCCTATTTAATTTTGCTTTTATGAGGAAAATTGATATAACCTAAAGATCCATAGAAAAATTATTTAATTT
>JAHLWT010000030.1 GCA_019057775.1 Promethearchaeota archaeon | reverse complement strand
CTATATCAACATAACCGATTAAATCAGAATTATCAGTCCAATCCGGTTTAACCGGGATTAGTTCACATTCTGCATTAATTGCCTCAGCAAATTTTCTGGCAAGTTGAGTTTTTCCGGTACCCGATATCCCGGCTAGAATAACAAAAGGTTTGGTTTTTAACGATAAATAAAAATTCGCAATATCCTTGAGTGAATAATTAAATCCTTTTGATAAAATATAATTATGCAGATACTCAATCTTTTCAGCTGTTTTCATCTCCACTTCATCAGAATCTATTTTTAAACAATCTCTATACTTCGCCAATATTTCATTTAAATCATCATCGATTTTTTTCTTTTTTAAGTTATTAATATTTGCAACATCATAAACTTTAAAAACATATGAACTCCCATATCTATCTGGTCTTTCATTAAATTGTTTTTGAAAATATTCATCAACTAAAACAGCATTATTAATGTGCTCCCAATTGATTTCCGGAGGGTGTGTTACACTAACTCCATAGGCCAGTACTAACTTTTTTATTTTTTTATAATATAAATATACTGGATATATACCTTTAGGTACTTTTTGACCTTCATCTAAAAATGCTATCCAAGGAACCCTAGCGGGAACACCTTGTCCAAAACCAACTTTCATCTCATAATTTTTAAAATCTCTAGGATAACTTCTAGTGCTCAAGTCGCCGCTTTCAGCTTGTTTTAGGAATTTAACCAAATGGTTATAAATTGAATTATTTTTATCTCTTTCATCTAAATAATAGAAAAAATCCTGTCCATCTAGAGCAGTTATCCCAACCGGCACTTCAATATCGTTTACTTTTATATCTTTCAATAAATTACTTTTTTCTAGATATTCTCCCATTTTTAAACATAATTCCTGAAACTTTTGATATTTCATCCCTAATGTATAAGATTTCCATTCTTTTTCCTTCCCAATCACTTTTTTAAAATTCTGAAAAGTAGAATCCTTATATAAGGGATATTTCTTATAATCATACATTGCTAAAAGATACCCAAATAAAGGAGTCCCTATCCCTGCATCTTTTTTTATCTTTTTAAATTCTTTTATAATATTATCAATTCTTTCACAAAGAATAGCATCCCCCTTAAATAATAATTCCAAAGAGTTCAAGACTATTTCCGGTTTTCGCTGTGCTATTTCTTTCAAATCCCCGAGATTAGTATAGTGGACAAAACTTCCAGAAGGTGGATTATTCTTTTCTAAAACAACTATTTTCTCTACGATATTATCTACTGCCATAGGTTCTTTAAAAAATTCATTATTTACCTTAGGTAAAACATCCCATTTATATTCCTCATTCCATAGTTCCGGATCTTTTCTATTTCTTATATCTATATAATTTTTTATTGACTCTTTTGTATTGTCAAGATTTATCCATTCATTAAAATCAAATTGTAACTCATCTATTAATAATTCTCCTTCTGGGATTACTGTTCCATAATGGGTAAGATGGTCTAAAGTATAAAAATCAAATCGATTGTCTAAATTTTTTAGGTATAAATAAGCTTCAGAGAATGTTTTATATTTCTCTTCGATTGTTTTTTTAGAGGTTGTAAGATTAATCCCTATTTTCTTAAGAAAATTATCGGTTTTATTATTCCAATTAGGCATTATTTCTGGATACTGTGCTTGAAAAAGAGGACTCCAAAACGCTTTATAAAAATCAGGAATCTTATATTCACCTTCAAGAATTTTGGCAGCTTTTTCAAGAGGATTTTCAGCGGACTCTATAATATATAAAATGTTTCTTTTTAATTTTTCAATCTCCCTTAAAACTTTTGGTTTTCCAATAAGTATAATTACAGGACCCTCTAAAATTTTAGAATATTCAATAATTTTATCGGCTAATTCATCATCAGATAATTTTTGAATATACTCTTTATTAAGTAAAGTCTTTTTTCTTTCCTCAGTTTTTTGCCTCTCAAGTCCCGGATATTTTTTTTGTTCTTCATTTTTGTCACACCAAACAAAATAGCCATTGAGTATCTTTTTTAATTTTTCGTCAGAAAGATTAAATGGAATTTCCATAATTTACTCCTCTTTTTTATTCTTAATATTAAGATACTATAAGAATTAATCTCGTTCATAGCATTTAAGTGTGTCAAACAACCGTCCCCTGTCACACTACTTCTGCTAAACAGAGTGAGCCGTACATGCTATGTAATCGGAAGTTACACATTCATTATCTTTTCGCCCATTCAACATCATCCCCAAAATCTCTTATCAAAGCACACCTAAATTGATGAAATAGTGAGGTGTTATTTTCAACATTACCCATATAGATTTCAAACGATGTTTTTATTGCCTCTAAAAGCAAAACAGGGTTGATAACCATTATTTCTTTTTCCATGTGGATCAATTTATTACAATTACCTGAAAACTGGCCACAATTCTTTATGCGACCTTCATGCACAAGTCCATTTCGAAACTCTTTATAAAAACGCCGCGCAAGTGTTCTACTTCGATCATATGGATCGCTTTGATTAAATTCAGTTATACATTTCCTTAACCATCGTTCGATTCTCTCTCCAGGGTTATCTAACCCTATTGTAATTCTTGCAAGAAAATCAATTGTTGTTACGCACAAAGCTCCAGCAGCAAAGCCATTTTCATTATCATTTAATTTTTTAGCTGGCTCTATATAAAATCCTTTTACCCTGTCTTTGAATGTATCTATCAATATTTTTTTATCATCCCAATTAAGGATCGAAAATTTATATTTCGGAGAAAAGTAGACTATATCGCCAACCCTCATATGATTTACCTCCTCTTAATAATATGCTCATGTGCAATTTTCGATAACGTCCCGCGGATAGCCGAAGTTGCCGTAGTAAAGCGAAGGTAATTTAGGCGAAGCTCTAAGGGCAGAGCTGGCTATTCGCTGTTAGGTGCCGTTTTTCGAATCTCATGCCCGGATGCAATTATTAATTGCAATGTTCTCGATAGATGAGTGTTTTCCACATAAGGAGTATCTTTTTCATTCATAATCTTTAAAATCTCAGCAATCATTTCAATAATTGTGATAACCTTAAGTTTTAAATTTACTTTCTTTTGTTTGAAATATTCCTTAATAGCTTCAGAATTCTCAAAATCGCTTTTTTGCTTTAATGATCCTTTTGTTATTTTGGTACATAATATTACATATTCTAGTTCTATTTCTTTAGTATCAACAACATTTAATTCATTTCTTAATATTTTCAAGAATGAATTAGTCCAGCTATGTATACAAAGTTCTCTGAACGCACACCAATCATCTCGTTTTCCAGTAGTTTTAATGGGTTGGTCATTTAAAGCATTCTCCAATGTATTTTTGAATTTTAATATATTAAAACCACCTTGCCACGATTTGCAACTAACAGTAATAATTTTATTTCTTTTATTAGTATCAATAATTATCAAATCTATATCAGAATGCACAGAATCGTATTTAGCTATATAGATTGGTTCTTCTTTCGATGGTCTAAATTTAATATTATGTTTTGTAAAGTAACCAACTTTTTTAGAATAAAAATCTTCTGCGATTTGTTCTAGTATATCTTCTTTCATTAGTACCTCCAAAAATGGTGCCTAACTACTGATAGACACGTCACTACGTTCATCCTACCAAAATGACAGAGTATCCACAATATTGCGAATATTTCTTACTATAGTTTAATTAGAAAATAGGGATTCATCTTATTTTTTTCCATGGCTTAACTTTACGTTTTGCAAGGTCTTCCTTTGGGATGTCTATTTATAGTAATACCTAAAGCCTCAACCATCCGGTTAAGAAACTCCTCAGACCCCATAGGTTTTCCGCTAAGGTTACCGAATTATTGAGCTGGCACACCTCCCTATTTATTTTAAATAAGACAAATGAAACGTCCACTTGTCTTATTTAAATCAATCCTCTGTTGAGGAGATTAATTTTTTAACCCACTTCTCTACTATAGGATTGTCTTTAATTACAAACTCCTGTCCTTTGGCAGCCGATTGAAAATAAGCATATTTCCAGCTTTCTTTAGTATGATAGCTAATTTCTACAT
>JAHLWT010000029.1 GCA_019057775.1 Promethearchaeota archaeon | reverse complement strand
TCGGGCTTTGCAGCCGGCCGCAATAGAGCGGGTTATTTGGATAGGCTCTAAGCCTCAACGAACTCTCTGCCGGCCTCGACACTGTCTTCGGCATGTTTCTTTTTCTCGCTAACCTCTATGAACCGCTTTTTTATTTCATTGCCCACGGCGTTGCCAATCTTCTCGGCCAGTTCATCTACCGAACCAGCCTGCAAGGCTTTATCTGCTGCCGCGATGGCTGCCTCGACGGTACCAGAAGGCTTCAGACCTGTATATTGGGCTCCCTCACCGGCACGGTGAACACGCACCAGTGTCTCGAAGAAAAACCGTAGCTTTCTCAATTCTTCATTCTACCCTCCAACCACTGGCCCCGCCAGTGGTAGTATTTTGCCCCGTCCTCTGGGCGGGGGTGCAAGCGTGAGGTACACTTTATTCTCACCCGGTCTCTGGCCGGGGTTGCAAACGCGAATATTTCTCCGAACTCATCCACTCATCCCGACAGACAAAAAATTTGTGATGTAGCCTTCATTATTAAACGGTTTTTGTTATAGCACGTCTCATTCTGTTTAAGGCTCTTAGTAATACTTTCCTAGGACAAGCAAAGTTTAATCTAACATAACCATTTCCGCAGAAATATCTGCCGTCACTTAAACCCACACCAGCTTTTTCAAAAAAAATAACAGGGTTAGATACATCTAGACTTTTTGTATTAATCCAAGCAAGATATGTTGCTTCAACATGATCCATCGACAAGCATGGAATTTCTTTATTTATATAATTCTTCACGATTTCTCTATTGGTCCGCAAGTAATCTAACAATTTAATTCTCCAACCTTCACAATTTTCGTATGCGGTTATACAGGCAGTATAAGCAAATGCATTACAGTATGTAACTATACCTTCATAGTTTTGAATGAATTTCCTTCTCAGGTCACTATCTGGGACAATTGCAAATGCGAAGTTAAGTCCAGCAATATTATATGTTTTGCTGGGTGACATCGCAGTTATTGTTTTTGCAGCTATTTCTTTACTTATTGCTGCTATTGGTGTGTGCTTCTTGTCATCAAGTATTAGATCACAATATATCTCATCAGAAAAGATTGTAACATCATGATCGACACAGATTTCGGCTATCTCTTTAAGCTCTTTCCTATTGTAGGCCCTGCCGACAGGATTATGAGGATTACACAAAAGTAATAATTTTGATTTTGTTGAAATTTCTTTCTTTAGTCTTTCTGTATCGAAGGTGAATTTACCATTCTTTTGGCACAAAGGAAAAATTCTTAAATTCCTTCTTGATAGTTTAGGTGCTGACAAAAAAGCAGGATATATAGGATTGAATGTTAACACTTCATCTAAATCATTCCCAATACTCCTGCATGATAAATTCAAGACTGTTTCAACATTTGGCAACCATACGATCCAAGATGGTTCTATTTCCCAATCATATTTTGTTTCTAACCTTTTGACAATTACTTCAGGTAATCTAGATGGTGGAGTTGTGTAACCAAATATGCCGTGACGTACACGCTTATATAATTCCTCGATTATAGCGGGAGGAGATTTGAAATCCATGTCCGCAACCCACATTGGGATCACGCCTTGATTTTTGTACTTATCCCATTTTAGACTACCCGTGTTTTGTCTGTTGATAACCTCATCAAAGTTGTGTTCCATGATTGTGCGCTCTCAGAAACATCTTGTTCCTATACAAAAAATAAGGCCTCTTTGTGGAAGTAAATTTATATTGCATATACCACATTTACTCTTCTGTTATAATCAACAGGGAGTATGGGAATCTTCAACTCTTATTATAACACTGTATAATTTTTGTTTTTCTTTTAACTTGTTTTTTTCTATTTCCATTTCATTTCTTTAAACCATTTTTTGTTTTTCACGTATGCAAGAAACCCCGAACGGACTTTTAAGTTAAAAAAATTGGACCTCATATTACCAAGTTCTAAAGCTGTTTTTAATGTTGGCAAGTTACCAGTTTCTTCAGCAATTTTTAACCAGTGCTTACATTCTTCTTCGTTTTTTCCCATTGAATTTATACAAGCCAAAGCAAATGCTCCACTTCCTTTTCTAATCGATTCACTCAATAGGCATATTTCTTTCGCTTCTTCCACCAGTTTTTGTCGGTTCGTTCCTTTTTCCTCCCTGGATAATATCAAAATCGACCTTGCCCAATAATCCAATAAAACTTCATCTCGAGGATTTAATTTTGAGGCCATTTCATATTTTTCACATGCTTTATTCACAAATCTTTTTAACTCTCCAATATTTCTTACTTGTAGCCCTCTTAATAAGTATGCCAAACCCCAATTCTCCAAAGACATAGCATCTTTGCTTCTATGGAAAGCCCATTCATACTTTTCACAAGCCTGCTCTATTAACCTATCCCTCTCTTCAATACTTTTGCTCCTTTCGGCCAAATCAAAAAACAAATTACCCAGATTAAGCAAAGCTTGATCATTTTGTGGATTAATTGAAAATGCATGTAAATATGCATTTTTCGCTTTTAAGCTTAAGATTTCAATGTCTTGATCCTTTGTAGTTCTTGAAAGATTATGATAGACAATACCTATAAAGTTTAATGTATCATAATCATTTGGATTGATAGCTAATGCATCTTCAAATTTTTGCTGAGCTTTCCTAAGGTTGTCAGTTTTTTCCTGTCCTTCTTTTTTGTTAGCATACTCATAAATTGCGTTTCCAAAATAAAACAATGGTTTTTCATCGTCAGGTTCTAATCTTATTGCCATCGTAAATTTATTGAAGGATTGTTCAAATATTTTGTTCGCCTCACCACCTTGTTTTGCTTTGGCTTGTTCTACAAGAGATGTGCCCCAGCTAACCAAGGCATCGGCATATGAATTATCAATGCTCAATGCTTTTTCGTATTTTTCATATGCTTTAGCAAACAACATATCCGCTTCTTCATCATTTTTCTTCATTGCCTGCGCTACAAGTTCGTTCCCCCAGACTCTTAAAGTTTTTGTTCCCCGATTGGGATCAATACTAAATGCTTTTTCAAATGTATAATATGCTATGTCAAAATATTTATCTGCATAATCCCCTTCACTTTTTTCAGCAATACCTGCAAATGCAATGCCTAAGTTGTGTAAAGCACCACTATTGTTTGGGTCAATTTCGACTGCCTCGACCCAATGGTCAGCAGCTTTTTTGTACTCTTTTTCATCTAATGCTCTTAGTCCCTTATACCATAAGTCGGTACTTTGAAATTTCTTTTTTCCTTTTTCCGATATCTCACTTAAAACTTTTTCTCCTTTAGCTGTTATATCAACGCCTCTTTCCGATATCTCACTTAAAAGTTCTTTTCCTTTAGATTTTATCTCTTCCAAATGACTTTCTCCTCTTTCCGATATCTGACTCAAAAGTTCTTCTCCTTTATCTGTTGTCTCTTGCAATTTCACCGCTACTCTGTCATCGATATATATGAAAGCATCATTAAGTTTTCTCGACATCTCATTTTCTGAGTTCTTAAATAATTCTTCTGCCTTACGATCTATTTCGTAAATCCTCGAGGCCACTTTTTGTGTTTCTTGCATTGCAAGTCTGGCTTCCTCTACTGCTTCCTTGTATTCTTGGTCGTTTTTAAATAGTAAATAGCCGATGAACACCAAAAATGCTGGGACTAAAATACCAAGAGCCCATCGCAAATCTGACGCAGATTTTTTATATGCTTCAGCCATGCCCTCATGAATTTCAATTTTCATTTTATCATTCGTTTCAACATCCCTTTTATTTTCATATTTCTTAGTGTCCTTCGTTTCCATTTTTTTATATCTCCTTATATTTTTAGTTTATATCCTGATGATCGCCTCTTTCTTTTATGTCTGATAGTCTGAGATTGTTCATTGCGGAAGTATCTCCTTCCGATACTGTCCTGTGATATTTATCAATCAAGCCGTCCCTTTGATCCAGCCAACACAATACCCAAATCCACAATCTCGTCCTCGCATACCCTTGCCTGTGTCCGCGAATGCGGGTAGCGGGCCCAACAACCGCCCAAAACATTAACCGCTAATCAAAGATGTCCGCTCTCAGTAATGAGA
>JAHLWT010000028.1 GCA_019057775.1 Promethearchaeota archaeon | reverse complement strand
CTACCAATTCCGTCCTTCGACAAACAATACCAGGTCAGGAAGACGCTGGCAGGTTATTCCCATCTTAAATACCGGCAGATGTGTTTCCAACCGAATACAATTCGGCTCTACATTTCGGCCCAAGCTCTCCGTCACATCTGCATACTGCGTACTGACTACTGCCTACTTTCCCTGCTTCCTGCTAATTCAAAATCCAAAATTCGAAATTCTTTCTTCCTTTGCTCCGAATAAGCTACCGGTTACTTGCGCCGGATGAAACGGTTGTAACACTGATCAAAACCGGCAGTTCCGGCTCTTTTTCTTTGTTTGCTTTATTTTCTACAATAATGTTACCCCTCCGGGGTAATTGCTTTTGTATACTTTTTTAGTTTAACAGTTTAACAACTTAGCGTTAGCGATCTCATGAGCGTAGCGAGTAATTTAACAGTTTAACAATTGGATAATTTATCATTTGTTTGTAGCCCTTTGCTATGTTAAGATTCACGGTGAATATAAGAAGAATTTGCCTGAGCCGTCGGCATAATGACCATGTCGTTGATATTTACATGAGGTGGTCTTGTGACGGCATAGATAATGGCATCGGCAATGTTTTCCCCTGTAAGTGGAGTTATACCTTTGTAGGGTACTTTAGCTTTTTCGCTATCGCCTTTAAACCGGACAATGGAAAATTCGGTTTCGACCAGGCCGGGACAAATAGAGGTTACCCTGATGCCATGCTTCAGCATATCAATTCTCATACCTTTGGTAATGGCGTCCACTGCATACTTTGTGCCGCAATAAACATTACCTTTTTCATATACTTCCTTTCCTGCAATGGATCCAATGTTCACGATATGGCCCTTTCCATATTTTATCATCAGGGGAGCAACTGCTCGTGTTACGTATAAAAGTCCTTTGATGTTGGTGTCGATCATCCTTTCCCAGTCATTATGATCTCCTTCCTGGATGAAATCCAGTCCGACAGCCAGACCGGCATTGTTAACCAGAATATTTATTTTTTTCCAATCCTCGGTAAGGTTATGGATAGCCTGGTTTACCTCCTCCCTTTTTCTGACATCAAAATTTAATACCAACACTTGCACGCTGTACTTTTTTAAAATTTGATTCTTCAAAGAATCAAGGTATTTTTTTCGCCTTCCTGTTACAATGAGGTCAAAATGATTTTCAGCAAGCTTAAGGGCGGTTGCTTTTCCAATGCCGGATGTTGCACCGGTAACCATAGCGATTTTTTTCATGGGTTAATGTAAAAGGTAGTTTGCAAAAATATAAAAAAGGAAGTTGGAACTTTAGTTAAAAATAAAATTTTTATTGATAATATAGTCAGGAAAAAAATATATACCGTTGGTAGTTTGGTAAAAGCATTTACCAATATACCCTGATAAACTGTTCTGCGTTCCAGTCCATGGAAAGCTGTCATCCTGATGAACGATTGTAGTTGGACCGGGATTTTTTCGTTAATCATTACTTCAATAATTTGACCTCTCCGAGGTCATTCTTTTCAGTTCCTAGGTCGATTTCTTCTTGATGAGTTAAGGCAACCTTAAAATGTGGTTAGACAGTAAATCAGGAGTAAACTGCTGCCTTCTTCCATAGGAATGCCTTTGGCAGGCGCAATTATCCAGACACTAAATCAGGAATTAGGCTAAAAGCATTTGTAAAAATCGGTTGTTAAATAAGGCTATGAATTTTTTGTTAATTATATTTGCTTTGATTAATAACTTCAACAATCTGTTGATATGTCAGAGATGAAGGTAACGCTTGAAACTGCTGAACAATTAGGGCTGGAGCCGCAGGAGTTTGAAAAGATAAAAGAAATCCTGGGCAGGACCCCGAACTTTACTGAATTGAGCATTTATTCTGTAATGTGGTCAGAACATGCCTCGTATAAAAACTCCATTAAGTGGTTAAAGACCCTTCCCCGCAAAGGGAAATATCTGCTTGCTGAAGCAGGAGAGGAAAATGCCGGTTTGGTGGATATTGGAAATGGATTGGCTTGTGCTTTTAAAATCGAGTCGCATAATCATCCTTGTGCCATTGAGCCCTACCAGGGTGCAGCAACGGGTGTAGGCGGGATAAACCGCGATATTTTTACAACCGGTGCCAGACCCGTAGCACAGTTAAATTCTTTAAGATTTGGAGATATAAACCTTGACCGGACCAAATGGTTAATAAAAGGCGTGGTGAAAGGCATCGGGGACTATGGTAATTCATTTGGTGTCCCTGTGGTTGGTGGTGAAGTTTATTTTGAAAACAGTTACAATACCAATCCTCTGGTGAATGCCATGTCAGTGGGTATCATGAAAAAGGATGAGCTTATTTCGGCTGTGGCGAAGGGAGTGGGGAATCCGGTTTATATTGTCGGATCTTCAACAGGAAAGGACGGTATCCATGGAGCAACCTTTGCATCGGCTGATATAACGGAAAATTCAGCAGATGATATACCATCGATCCAGGTTGGGGACCCTTTTCAGGAAAAACTTTTACTTGAAGCTACTTTGGAGTTAAACCAAACGAGTGCCGTAGTCGGCATGCAGGATATGGGGGCAGCCGGAATTATTTGTTCAACATCCGAGATGTCAGCCAAAGGAGAACATGGAATGAAAATCAACCTGGATAAGGTACCACTACGGCAACATAATATTGAACCGTTCGAGATCCTTTTATCCGAGTCACAGGAGAGAATGCTGGTTGTAGTTGAAAAAGGCAAAGAAAAAATCGTTGAAAAGGTTTTTGATAAGTGGGATATCAACTGTGTCATTATTGGTGAAGTAATTACAGAAGACCGTTTGTATTTTTATATGAATGATGAGTTGGTTGCCGATGTTCCTGCCACAACTTTGGTTTTGGGTGGCGGTGCTCCCGTATATGAAAGAGAGTACAAGAAGCCGGCATATTATGATGAATATAAAAAATTTTCGATCCACAGCGTGCCTGAACCAGATGATTTGAAAAAGGTTGCCCTTGCACTTATCAGGAATCCAAATATTTCTTCGAAACGATGGGTATATGAGCAATATGATACCATGGTTCGTACTAATAATTTGTCAACTAATTTTCCATCCGATGCCGGAGTAGTAAACATTAAAGGTACGCGAGCTGCCCTGGCTCTTACGGTCGATTGCAACTCCCGGTATGTTATGGCTGATCCAAATAAGGGAACACAAATTGCAGTAGCCGAGGCAGCAAGAAATATAGTTTGTTCAGGCGGGGAACCGATAGCTATTACCAACTGCCTTAATTTTGGCAACCCTTATAACCCTGAAGTTTTTTGGCAGTTTGTTGAGGCTGTGAAAGGCATGGGTAAGGCTTGCAGAAAATTCGAAACACCGGTAACCGGAGGGAATGTGAGTTTTTATAACCAGGCATCAATCGACGGGAAGGTGGAGCCTGTATTTCCGACACCAACCATCGGGATGCTGGGATTATTAATGGAAAAGAATAACCACATGACCATGTCGTTTAAAAATAAGGGCAATATGATATTTCTTATTGGCAGGTCACAGAATGATATTTCCTCCTCAGAGTATCTTGTTTCATATCATGGTATTAAGGAATCCCCACCACCTCATTTTAATCTCGATTTTGAATATAAAGTACATAAGATGGTTATAGATTTAATCCGGTTCAGTCTTGTTCGTTCGGCTCATGATATTTCGGAGGGAGGATTATTCATTACCTTGCTTGAATCAGGTATGCCCAGATCTCTTGGATTTGATATTACCACCGATGCTGAAATCAGAAAAGATGCATTCCTTTTTGGCGAAGCCCAAAGCAGGGTGATCGTGACCGTTGCGCCTTCAAGGGAAACAGATTTTATCGATTTTATGCTGAAGCAGGATATGCCGTTCTTTACCCTGGGACATGTGACAAAAGGTGATTGCCGGATCGATGATATTTCCTTTGGGTTTATTTGTGACTTGAAAAAGGAATATGACCAGGCTATTGAAAAATATATTGAAGGTTAGGCGGTTAAATTACAACTTTTACCAACAAGTTGTTGATAATTCAATTTCTAATTACTCTAATTTCTAATTGACCTAAATAATACCCAAATTCCCAATA
>JAHLWT010000027.1 GCA_019057775.1 Promethearchaeota archaeon | reverse complement strand
CGTGAATTTATGGAGGAGTGTATAAAAAGCCCTGATGGGGTTTTGCCGGGCAAAACTATCTTTTTTGCCATAAGCAAGAAACATGCTTACAGATTGGTTGAAACCTTTGACCGGCTTTTCCCTGAATACAAAGGACAAATTGCGGAGGTTTTGATTTCCGGTATAAAAGGTGTCTATGGCAAAGGCGGATTGCTCGATAAATTCAAGACTACAGATATGCCACGTATTGCTGTAAGTGTAGATATGCTTGATACCGGAATTGACATACTTGAAATTGTCAACCTGGTGTTTGCTAAACCGGTGTATTCTTATACCAAGTTCTGGCAAATGATTGGTCGTGGCACAAGAGTGCTGAATGAAGACAAATTGAAACCATGGTGCCTGGAAAAAGACAGGTTTCTTATTATAGATATGTGGGAGAACTTTGAATATTTTAAGGAAATACCCAAGGGTAAAGAAGCTAAGGGACAAAAAGCTTTACCTGTACGCTTGTTTGAAGCCAGGCTGGACGAATTATCCGCTTCTATGGAAGCCAATAATATTGATGTTAAGAATAGTGTTATTCGGCATTTAAGAGACGAGATTGCAGAACTGCCACAAAATTCAGTTATTGTTTTGGAAGCTCATTCAGATCTTGCTCCTGTAATAGAAGAAGACTATTGGAAATTTATTTCCGAAGAGAAGATAGATGATTTACGCAAAGTGATAGCTCCGGTAATGCGTGCTAAATCGCAGGGTGATTTTAAATCAATGCGTTTTGAAATTAATTTGGTTGATATGGCTACTGCTCACCTGAGGAAGGAGCTTGAGAAATACGAGACTATCAGGGATGCTGTTATCGAACAGATTGATGAGTTACCAATGTCCATCAATATTGTAAGAAAAGAGAAGGAGTATATTGAAACTGTTTTGCAACCAAGCTGGTGGCACAGATTTACATATAATGATTTGGAAGAACTTGTTACCCGTTTGGGACCTTTAATGAGGTATAAAGGAGAAGAAAAGCCTGGTGAAGAGAAATTGGATATCCGCGATGAGGTGGCAGAGAAAAAACACGTAGAGTTTGGTCCGGAACATGAACGAATGACGGTGAAAAAATATAGGGATAAAGTTGAAGCTATTGTTAATGAAATGGTGAGTTCGAACTTTGTACTTCAGAAATTACAGTTGGGCCGGGAGATAACGGAACAGGAGGTTGAACAGTTGGCAAATATTCTTGAGAGCCGTGATCCCTGGGTTACTGAAGAATTATTACAAAAGGTTTATGACAACAAACGGGCAAAATTCATTCAATTCATCAAGCATATGCTTGGACAGGAACAATTAAAATCATTCACAGAAGAAGTATCGGAAGCATTTGCCTCTTTCATTGCAGAGCACAACACATACAGTGAACAACAAATACAGTTTATTTTAACCTTGCAAACATTCATCTTGAGAAAAGGTGCCATTGATAAAAAAGATCTTGTCAAGGAACCTTTTACCAGGATCGACCCTGATGGAATTATTGGGGTATTTAAGCCGGGGGAAATTAGAGAAATAATGAAGTTTGCTAAACATTTAGTTGCATAGAATATGTTATCATCAAAAATTAAATCAGAAATAAAAAAACTCTGGGATAAATTCTGGAGCGGGGGAATCAGTAATCCTTTAACAGCTATTGAGCAAATCAGCTATCTTTTATTTATGCGTCGACTTGACGAGGTTGATCTGAATAATATCAAAAAGGCTGAGTTCTCCGGAGAGAAATATCAATCCGTCTTTGAAGGACCCTTTCAAGTCCCAAATTTAAATGAAGATGTGGATAAAGAAACTCTTAGGTGGAGTCATTTCAAGCAGATGGAAGGAGGAGAGATGTTGGCGCATGTTCAAAGCAAAGTTTTCCCTTTTATAAAGCAATTAAACGGCGGTGAGTCTGCTTTTGGCAGGCATATGAGGGATGCTGTATTTATTATACCTAAGCCTTCATTGCTTGTTGAATCCATAAATTTGATAGACAATATTTATCTGGAAATAGAGAAGGAAAGTGAGTCAGGTCAAACCTTTCAGGACACACAGGGAGACATGTATGAACTTCTTCTATCTGAGATTGCTACTGCAGGGAAGAATGGTCAGTTCAGAACCCCAAGGCATATCATCCAGATGATGGTGGAAATGGTGAATCCAAGGTTAGGAGAAATTGTTTGTGATCCTGCCTGTGGAACCGGTGGCTTTTTATTGGGGGCTTATCAGCATATATTAACACAGTACACTTCAGAGGGTAGGCGATTTACAGATGAGAATGGATTCGTTAAAGGAACTTTTGGGGATAAGCTGACAAATGAGAAATTATGGATTCAGCTAAAGGAAAAAACCTTCTTTGGTTATGATTTTGACAATACAATGGTTCGGGTTGGATTGATGAACCTGATGTTACATGGAATTTCCCAACCCAATATTGACCTGGTGGATACTTTGAGCAAGAAATACAATGAGGATAATAAATACGATGTGAGCCTTGCCAATCCGCCTTTTAAAGGTAGTATTGATAAGGGGGATATTAATGAAGGATTCAGGTTGAGTACAACCAAAACAGAACTTTTATTTATAAACCGGATTTTCAATTCCCTGAAGATGGGTGGACGTGCTGCGGTGATTGTGCCTGATGGAGTATTATTTGGATCCAGTAAAGCCCACAAACAAGCCCGGGAACTGCTGATAGACGAATGTGAGCTGCAAGGAGTTGTCTCTATGCCAAGTGGTGTATTCAAACCTTATGCAGGAGTGAGTACTGCTGTATTGATATTTGTTAAGGGCGGTCAGACAGAAAAAGTGTGGTTTTATGATATGGAGGCCGATGGTTACTCATTGGATGATAAACGGGATAAGATTGACAGGAACGATATTCCGGATATTCTGAAGAGTTGGACCGTAAGAGAAAAGGTGAAGGAGGATGACCGGAAAGCAAAGCACTTCTTTGTTCCTGTGGATGAGATAAAGGATAACGGGTATGATCTGAGCATTAATAGATACAAGGAGATTGTATATGAGGAGATTGAATATGATAATCCGAATGAAATAATAAATGGAAAGGAGGGAGAGCCAGGTATTAGAATGCTAATTGATCAGAGAATAGCTTTACTAAATGAATTAGAGAAATTAATCAAATGAGGTTTATTAACCTATCAGAAATTGCCAAAGTGGCTACTGGACAAGCTGCTCCTAGAGATGCAGATTTTGGGATCTCGGGTTATCCTTTTATTAGGGCGGGACATCTTGAGAATTTATTAAAAGGAGAATCAGAATCTATCTTGCCTAAAGTTGATCATGAAACTGCTAAAAGGTTAAAATTAAAGCTAATGCCTGCTGACACAATCCTTTTTGCAAAAAGTGGTATGAGTGCAATGAAGAATAGAGTATTTCAAACCACAACCCCCGCCTACATTGTTAGCCATTTGGCTGCTATTCTGCCATCCGGTAGATTTTCACCACTTTTCTTAAAGTACTTTTTTCAATGGTTTGGGCCATCAAGGCTAATTGTTGATGAATCATATCCAAGTATTAGGCTATCTGAAATTGAAGGGATAGAAATTCCCCTTCCTCCCCTTGAAACCCAGAAAAAGATCGCGACTATATTGGACAAGGCTGATGAGTTACGCCGCAACGACAAAAAGATCCTTGAAAAATACGACCAACTCGCCCAGAGTGTGTTTTTGGAGATGTTTGGGGATCCTTATCTTAATTCCAAGGGATGGATAATTATTGAATTAGGGGAACTATGTGAAATAATTATGGGGCAATCACCCAAGGGTGAATCTTATAACGTTACAGGACAAGGAACACCACTTTTAAATGGGCCAACAGAGTTTGGGGAGAATAATCCGACAGAGAAACAATGGACAACTGAACCAAGAAAGTTATGTAAACCAGATGACATTCTATTTTGTGTCAGGGGAGCCACTGCCGGCCGAATGAATTTTGCAGACAAGAAGTATTGTATTGGAAGGGGGCTAGCTGCAATAAGAAGCAAGAGTAGTGTTACCAACAAGTATATTTTTCTACTGTTGAAAGCTATGTATAATATTTTTCAAAAAACAAGTGATGGCAGTACATTTATTAATATCTCAAAAGATGATCTTTACGCTGTGAAAGTACCGAAAACGCCAGTTGAGATGCAAAATAGATTTGCATCAATTATAGATAGTATCGAACAACAAAAACAACTCACCCAACAAAGCCTTCAAAAGAGTGAGGAACTATTTCAGAGTTTGTTGCAGGGGGCGTTTAAGGGGGAGAAATATATTTATACCGATAAAAGATGAAGAAACAAAAAATTAACCCAGTTATTAAAGCGATAAGCATATATTTAATTGTAACCATAAGTGTTTTTGCACTGATTATTTTATTGAGAAAAAATTCTAATAAGGTTGTCTCAATGGACTTAATTGGAGGAGGTTTCTTTATTTCTGCAACTTTTGCAAATCTTTTTTGCAGAGATAATATTCGTCCCAAATCTTTGAGTGAATCTCTTACTTGGGAAAAGGTTAGTACTTATCTCATAATTATATTTTATTTGATTGGGACAGTTCTAATTTCTTTATAATATTTTTTTACTTGGCTAAGATGTTAATGACCTGTTGGATGAATATATTGCAGTTCATAATGAAGTTTTTAAATTTAAGCTAAAAAGAATTAATCCATTCAGGTTTAAGGAAATACCTTATTATGTACATTTAAATAAAATCAATGAAATAAAAAATGATTTAGAAGTCAGACTTGCTGCAAAAAAAGTATCTCTTCTACTCCACCAATATTTGAAAGTTTCCAAAAAGAAATCATTGTATTCATTGATCTATTGTTAATGACTGAACAACTGCCTTATTGTTAAGAAAATAATTATATTGAGTAATCTATCTTTTGGATTAGGGCTCATCTCCTGTTTTGTGCAACGCATGACCCAATTTTAGGATTTGGCAATTTTTAGTAATTTTTCCTGATTCTCATTTAGATTGAGAATTTTCGATTTTATTTCTTTAGATAATGGTAATTGATATGTTAATTGTTGTATATCTTTAATAACATCGATTGCCTTTTCTGGAGAAATTTGCAAGCTCAAATTCAATCCAGTATAGTGTTTAAGGTATCTAAGTTGGTTGTCCTTTTGGTAAAAAATTAAATAGAGTAATATTTACGAATCATCATGGATGAAAACAAGATTACCATTTTCTCTTAATTTATTTATTTGTGATATTGGTAATGGAGTGGACTGAGCGCCATCGTCAAATTCAAAAATCTTAAAAGATATGTAGGCATCTTTTTGACTTATAAAAGGATAAGTGCCAATTGAACCATTATTCCAAAAATCTTCTACTCTGAACTTTGTGGTATAGATAAAATCAAGGTTATGGCCGATAATTGAAACATAAATATTACTATTGAGTTGAGTATTTGACGGCAAAGTGAAGCAAATTACATCCTTCGGGAAGGTTGCACCTTTTGGTGTGAATGTTAAACCAAGGAATTTATCTTTGTTATACATTTGGATTAGTTCCAATATTTTATCTTTCCAAAATTTAGTCAAGTTGATTATTATATTTTGCAATAGATTAATATTTCTACCACTAGATAATTTTATATTTCTAATATCTAATATATTAGGTTCAGTTAATCCATACTTGCTAAATATCGAATCCAAAGGAAATTCATAATATGATTTGATAAAATCCTTATCCTTAGTTAAAATAGTTACATTCTTTTCAGGGCTACCTGGTTGTGGGAGTATTGCTGAAATTAACACAAAGCTATCTTCTTTGGATACTCTTGAATTTAGACAAATATCTAATGTTGGCTTATAAAGTTCTTTATGAAATATATTATTGGAATAATTAATTTCATATGAGTTGATTATATCTTCAATTTCATCTTCAACTGATTTTTGGATATCAGGTTGTATATCTTCAAACTTAACATCTTCTGATTGGAAATTATTTCTAATTTGAAATATTGAACTATAATTAAAGTGACCGGAAGAGCTTGACGCTGATTTCAGAATAACTTGTCGTAAGAAATGTTCTCTTTTACGAATACCCGCAAATTCAAAGGCAACAAATGTTGAACTCACTAAATCTACGAATTCTAAAGATTTTAAAATATCTATAGATTTCGATAATCCATCATGAGTTTTATCGACAATACATGTTAAAATATTTGTATCAAGAAAAATCTTGATTTTAAATTGTCTATACGGCTCGTCACTCCAACTCTCCATTGTTGTCCTTTTATTCTTCTTCGATTTGAAAAAATTTCGTAACAAATTCAGAGTTAATAGTTTCCTCACTTTTAAGATTCTCATTAGCTCTCTGGATTAAATGGAAACAAGATTTAAGGAAAATTCTATGTATGTTATTTGAAAGAGTCAACAGTTCATCGACACCAGATTCATCAAAAGGGAAAATTGAGTCTGATTTCTCTCTAGCGAGATTTAAATAATTTAATAATAATTTATTAGAGCTAGTCTTATTAAGCGGCTTTAGGTCTATAACCTTACTTGTTATTCTGTCCGCAAGAGGGGGTGATACCCTCTTAAGACTTGACAATGCCAATCCTGTCATTGAAAATGCCGCACACCAATTTCTTTCCTTATCTATTAATGCCCTTAAATTTGCCACATATCTATCTATCTCAGATTTTGATAGTCTACCGGTGGTAACAGCTTCAAATTCATCAACCAAAATATGGAAATCAGTAAATCCTTGTTCGTGAATCAAATCGACAATTGCCCTAATTATGTATACTTCTTTTTTTTCAAGATTTTTTGCATCACCTGTTGTTAACAATTCCCAAGTTTTATTAATCCCAATATTCTCTGAGAGAAGCTCATAGAAATAAATTGCAACAGTCGTATTTTGAAACTTAGCTGTAAAAAGAGAAATAATTATTTCCTTCAAATTATCCTGAAATCTCTTTTTCTTTCTTGTATCTTTTTGAAAGAATTGATACCAACCATCAATAAATTTCTTGTAATTAATTGTATTCTCAGTAGAGAAGGGGTCATATTTTTCAGTGCTGAACAAGGAATACCCACCTGGGATATAATCAAGAAGCTGAGTTTTATAATCTTCGTTTTTTCGAATGGAGACAATGACAATGTTCCAAAGGTATTTTTTGAAATTTTCTTCCCCAATTTTATAAATAATAGTACCAATTAACTCTGTCAATTTTGCACCAGGATTGTCAATATAAATAACATATGGACTCTTACGATATTCTTTTGCTTCTTTAAAAGATTCAAGAAGGAATTTAATATACATTAGAGTCTGAGTCTTTCCATAGCCATAATCGCCCCGGATTACTGCACTGATATATTTATCTTTGGAATAGGGATTTTTTGGAAATAATGAATCAATGATAAATTCATTAATCGCTTGCTCAACATCTTCATCAACTGGACTAAAGTTGCTATTAATGAAGTCACTACTGTTTATGTCAGAAATTCCCGCTTTTGGAAATGGATTAAAATTCAGTCCTAGCTTTTTATAATTCAAATTATCTAGGGTGGCTATTTCCTTATTTTTTAAGAGGTCTAATAATTTTCTATCTACTTCCATTATAATATCATTAAGTGTGAGATGTATGAATTCTTTACTATTGGCACAAAATCAAGCTCTGTTTTATCCCTAATGAAAACCTCAGAGGTACGTTGCATACTTATTTTATCACTTGATTCCTTGCATTGAGAGACAATTATGGTCTTAGACATATCAATTGGCAAGCGGTAACGGACACATAATTTAAACACTAGTTTTGGGACATTTATGTATTTAGATTTATAATTTGTTTTGATAAATTCAAGTAAGTTAATCCTAGGTATATCACTATTAATAAAGTAAACACAAGTTAGTGACTTATGTGTATCAGAAATCCTATAATCTAGATTTTTAAGATTAAATTTCTCAATTAGCCCAAGCTCTTTAGTCCATGCTAGGAAGACATCCCAAAACCTCATAAAATCTTCATTCTCTCTGTCAATATAATATATTGGAGTATTGTTTTCTAATTCAAATATGAATGAATCTGAGAACCTACTATATTTTGAATATGTATAAAGCACATTGGAATTTTTCTTTATAGATTCCTCAGAAAGGTTATCAATTAATGTTTCTCTGTCTGGGTCGAATGGATTAATAAACCAAGACAAAATTTCTTTGAACCTGTAATATCGAAAAAAGTAAAATTTAAAATCTTGTTTATCTTGTAATGATAAATCGTCTCCAATTGTGGAATTGAGGAATGCTTGACGGTTAACTATCTCATATTTTTTATTCAAAAGTCCTAATGAAATTAATGCATTAATATGTTCCAGAATTCGGCGACCATCAGTATCCCATTCCGTATCCACTGGCCGAATTTTTAATACATTAATTACAGTATTAGTAAAACTCTTCAAACTTGAATATCCAAATTCTCTTACAGCGAGATAAATGTCTCGGATTTCTCTAAAATAATAAACATAGAAATAACTCCAACCCTTGTCAAATTTATTTCTAAACTCAGTTAAACTTAAATAAGGCAACTTAATTCTTTCAGATTTACATAGCTCTAATATCGTTGTCATTTTAATATTAAGACATTCTCTGCTAATGGTTGGTTATGTCTGTATTTAAGATTTTTCCATTTAGTGCCCCTAGTTCTAATTTTTTGAATTTCATAACTATTGAATCCAATTCTTGTGGCAATTTTTCCTAGTATCTCTGTTGTTTGAATATATACTCCATAAGGAGCGCTATCACCCAAAATCATATATAATGCTCCTCCAGGTCTAATTATTCTTCTTATCTCCTTTAATACTTGAAACATATCATTAAAGTAGTGTAAAATTAGAATGTCAAAACTCTTCTTGCCTGCTCTATTTTTGGAAATCTCTCTAATCTCTTGTGACTTACTTAAAATCTCAGGTAAGATTTCTCTGTTTACAATTGAGAATTCTTTAGATAAAAAAGAATTAAGGTTGAATTTTGAAATTGAGTAATGTGTAGTCGAACCGGTAACTAATTTTTTTCTAACTCTCTCTGTAATGTCATTCCAATTTGAAGTTATCTCAAAAAAGTGAGTGTGTACTTTAGAAACTTCACCATAATCTAAATTATTTAAATACGGAGGAGATGTGATGCTAATGTTGCAAGAATTATCTGATATATATCTATTAGTTTTGCGAGAATCGTGCTTGTAAATTTTTGATGTTTTTTGATTGGTACTGAATAGGAGGGTATCATTATACATTTGATGACATAAATTTGAGAATACTTGCCATACTGGTTCGTCAGAATTAATAGTTCGCTTTCTTGATATATATGGAACAATAGGATGAAGAGCGACTTTGTGAAGAGTCTGGCTTAAGGCTAATTTTAGAAAAAGATGATACTTTATGTTCTCAATACTAGATATATAGTCTCTTATTAAATATAGTAATTTTAATTTTTCAGGGTCATAGAGAGTAACCATCAAAGGATGTGCAATACTGTCGATGTCAATTTTACTTAAATTATTGGATATTAAATTCTCGATTTCGTGGATATGTGATTTAATAATTGCTGGATTTATTTTCCAATTTATTTTCGCTCTAATAATATCATACATAAAGGCATGAGCTTCATTTCCAATTGCTCTTACTCCCTCTTTTTGAGCTGAAACTAACGTAGTACCGCATCCGGCAAAAGGGTCGAATATTACTGATTTTTTTTTCGTTTTTAGATTTTCATGATAAATTATTTCATCAACAAATTTATGTGAGAAGCCAGCAGTAAATTTATACCAATTATGTATTGGACTCTTTAGATTATCTATTGCCGAACCGATTTTATTATCAATGAAATTCATAAGTTTACTTTCTTTGTTGGTATGAGTAATTCACGTATATCAACGTTTAGTGTATCGGCGACAGTTTTAAGTACTTCAAGACTTGGTTGTGTTTTGTTATTACAATAGTTAGTTACAATCACATAACTTTTTCCAATTCTTTCTGCAAGCCAAGCTTGAGTTCTACCTTGTTCCTTTAGAATTTCTTTAATCATATTCCTGATTATTGTAATACAATAATTAAATATAATTAAATATAATATTATTTCATATGAAAAAGTATTATAATTATTAATATTCCAAAACAATGTGAACTTATTGATAGATGCTGTTTTAAAGTAGATGACATAATATTTTAAACATGAGGATTATACTTTTTATGCAGCTGATCATAAGCATTTTTCTCAGTTCTAGCCTTTTGTTTTCTTCGCCTTGCTTCTTTCGCTAGATTTAATGGGTCTTTTTTTCTATATGAATCGATATCAATCTTAATATTTCTTTGAACCTGGCGAGGTAAAGTTTGTTTTAGAGCTTTTGCATATTGCAAATCTGTCTGTCCTTCACAAAGTATCAATATTCTTTTATATACTTCACTTGGCATCTTGTTGCATTTCTAATAAAAAGTTCAGGTCACTAATTATTGGTGTAGCCCCAAATCTTCCACTTTTATACCATTTGGCTAAAGGGGTATTTAGCTTAAGGCCTTTAAAATCAGAGCATCTATATAAGGACGTAACGCCAAATTCATCCTTCTCTGTAAACCATGCCTGGTCTCTTCTAAATATATCACTATCTAATTGAGTTAAATCGTGAGTGGCAAAGAGCAATTGTGCATTATGAGGATTTGTAATAGGGTTATGAAATAACTTGATTAAGTATTGAGTTATTTCGGGATGAAGGTTTTTTTCAAATTCATCTACAACAAGAACAGAACCATTCTCAAGTGCATCAATTATTAATCCACCTATTACCAATAATCTTTGTGTCCCAACTGATTCATCTTCAATATCAAATGGGATAATCTTAACTTCTTTCTCATCTTCAAAAACTTTATGGAACGATTGTATATCATATTTAAATTCTTCTTTGAAATTAGCCTTTATTTCTTTAGGTATATTATCCGGGAATTCGTAATCAACCTCCTCTGAGATTATTTTATGAATTCCAGTATCAAAAGCACAGATGAGCATGTTGAATTTTTTAGCAAAAGATGTTTTTTTTTCTTCAGCTATACGTTTCGCATATAATCTACTTAATCTGCTATCTGTATATGTTCCAAGGAATGGATATGTTCTTACAGATTCCAGGAGGAATTGAAAGGGCACAAGAACAGATTCTGCATTGTTCAAAGCAGCTTTGGAGAAGAATAATTGATTCTCAAGTAATTGTTTTTCAATTATTTTTTGACCTCCTCTATATGACTCTCCGAATTTGATAGGATTTTTTTCTTCTCTTTTATAGAGCAGTGTTTTCTGTCCTTTTGGATAGTAAAATAATGATTCGTTACGTATCTTTTTTGAACAAAATGTAAATTGGAACTCATATTTAATTTTATTCGAAGCAAAAAATTCAATGCCCAGGGAAACAGGCTCTTCTGCGGTTCTTGTGTCTAAAGCATGGGGCTCATATGGGTCTATTTCATCCCCAGGTTTAAACTCTGACGATTGATGAATCAAAAACTCAATTGCCCTAACTGCTCTTAAAATATTACTTTTTCCAGAGGCATTCGGCCCAAAAATGACATTTGTTTTTAAAAGTCTATCTTTTTTTGTCAATCTGTGCAAGTTATCCCCAAGCCCTCTTATTGATGTCGGTGTAAAACTTAATTCAATTTCATCTTTTATTGACCGAAAATTTTTTATGTGTAGTTTTGATATCATGGCGGCTATTTTTAAACAATAATAGACTTTTTTTTAACAAAAAACAAGAAATTAAATTATTTTATTGCATTTTTAGCCATAAAAGTAAGATATTTTGTATTAAAAGTAATAATTGATATGGATTTTTAAGTATTTTCTAGTATCAATGCTTATTTCGTTTGAGTTTTGTTTAAAAAATGATCAATACTTTTATCAAAATCCAGAATGAACAGACCAGAGTGATCTGTTAAATAGGAGTCAATATTCTGTTTTTCAATATTTAACTTTAATTTGTTATCTTCGTAAAAGGACAGAGTTCTTTAGAAAAAAAGCGAAAAAAAGTAGCACTTTCTTGTACCATTGAAATTCGGGTGTGAGATAAGATGTTGTGAAATAATCACTTAAAAGGGGTGGGTAATGGTCTGATACGCTCCACTTTGGTCTATTACCGACCACTCCCCCCAAGGAGTGGTTTTTCTTTCACAACCCCCATGAAATGTGGGAATGCCGCCCAATCATTGTTCGTCCAAATGGTTTTAAAACCACTCCAAGGGGGGCGAGAAATTTAATCATTATGAGTACCAAATACTTTAAAATAACACTTCCAACTGATCAAGGATACTTTGGGCAAAAATGCCCGTTTAATTCCTGTGGAAAATATTTCAAGATAAGTGATGATAAGGTTGGGGCAGTATTATATTGTCCATATTGTGGAACAGAAGTCAAGGAGAAGGAATTGTATACTCCTGAACAAGAAAAGTATATTCAAAATGAAGCAATAAGAGTTTCAACTGAAGATGTAGTTGATGAAATGCAAAAGATGCTTAAAAGAGTTTTTAAAGGGAGCAATGATGTCAAATTCACCTCAACAAAAATTAATTGGGACTCCTTTAAGACCAGATCCATCAAGGAACAAAAAGTAGATTCAGAAATTAATTGTCCAGATTGTAATACTGATTTTCAAGTTTACGGAATATTTGGTTATTGCCCTTTATGCCGAACTGAAAATATTATGATTTATGACGCAAATCTTACTATAATCAGAAATGAAATTCAATCAGCAAAAGATCAACACCGTGCATTAAGGCATGCTTATGATGATTTAGTTTCTACATTCGAATTTACATGTTCAAGCATATCAAAAAAGCATGGATTATCAGATATTAATTTCCAAAATATAGCAGACTCAAGAAAACATTTCAAAAATTCTCATTTAAAAATAGATATTATAACGAGTTTAACCGATAAGGAATATTTAATTCTACGGCGGGTATTTCAAAAGCGACATGTAAGCAAGCATAATAAAGGAATTATCAATGATAAGTACGTAAGATTAATTCCACAAGACCGAAAATTACTTGGGAAAAAAGTAACTCTCAGTCTTGAAGAATTTGAAGATGCTGCTCAGGTTTTAAGAAAGGTGATTGAAACTCTTATTTAAAAGATAATAAATTTTCAATTTTGATTTTCCTTACAAATAGAATCCTTCAATAATTCGCTAACAGCAGAATTACTCTTCAATTCATAAATTTCAAACCTTTCATCTTTTGCCACTAATTTCTCTCGGATCATCCGCACGTTATTCATCATTAATTCATCCATAACAGAAGCATAGGAATCAAGGGTGACCTGAATTGAAGAATGTCCCAGAGTCTTAGACAGAACTCCAATATTAACTCCTGTTAACTAACATTACTGAGACACTAAAGGACTTTCCGGCCAAATGTGTTGTAGGATTCAAAAAGCTAAATGAAGCAATAAAGTTTGCTATGAAAGACCAAACTTTGCTAACTATCCTGGAAAGTCAGAAGGTATAAAAAGACCAAGATTAACATCTGAAGAAGAAAGGTGGAGTTGGGCGGGTTACCTCCCGCTGGTCGTTGAGCGAAATTCTCCTACCATCGGCCGCCAGATCCGCCAACTGGCGGAGACGGCGCTGCCCTAAATTTGCTCACTGAGCAAATTTTTTTTAAGAGAATTTAGATTCTTATGAATCTTCAACCTCATACAGCTTATATTATTCGAATAAATTAAATCTGAATTATTCGTTACAATTACCACTATTCGGGTAGTTGTACTACTGATAGAAGGATAATAATAACTAATTTTTAAAAAAAACAGGTACTTTTATTGAGTTAATTCGATTGATATTCGTTATATTTGCTGAAATATTGGTAGTATGACTACTCAAAATGAGACAAAATTAAAAACCCTAATAAAAAACATGAAACCGGAGACGGTTGGTCTGGCTTCATGGTTGGAAGAGCTTGGTATATCCAGAAATTTGCAGAAACACTACCGAAATAGTGGTTGGTTGGAATCAATGGGCAGGGGGGCTTTTAAAAGACCGGGGGAAAAGGTGCAATGGCAGGGAGCCCTTTATGCTCTGCAATACCAGGCGAAACTCAATGTGTATGTTGGTGCAATAACTGCGTTATCCATGCAGGGATTTAGTCATTACTTTCGGCTGAATGAGGAAAAGGTATTTTTGTTTTCACCACCTAAAACCAATTTGCCAAAATGGTTTCAGAGCTATAATTGGGGTAATCCAATAAACCAACAAAAAACTGCCTTTTTGCCCATGGATTTAGGCATAGTAGAACATGAAGAGAAAAACTTCTCCATAAAAATATCTTCTCCGGAACGTGCCATGTTTGAATGCCTATATCTGGCACCCAAAACCCTTGACCTTGTTGAGTGCTATCATTTAATGGAGGGATTGGTAAATTTAAAACCCAAACTTGTACAGGAATTACTGCAAAAATGTAATTCAGTACAGGTGAAACGACTTTTCTTATATTTATGTGAAAAGGCAAATCACCAATGGTTAAAATTTATTGATATATCATCGTTTAATTTGGGAAATGGCAATAGAAGAATTACAGAGGGTGGGGTTTACATATCAAAATATCAAATAACTATACCAAAAGAATTAGCAGAATTATGATTGCACCAGCATATCGGGCCCAAGTTGACCTCATACTCCAAATTTTGCCATATGTGGCAAAAGAAGAAATTTTTGCATTGAACGGAGGTACGGCAATAAACCTGTTTATCCGTGAATTACCCCGGTTGTCTGTTGATATGGATTTAACTTATCTTCCATTTGATACGAGGAAGTTTGCCTTTCAGAATATCCATGATGCCCTTGGAAGAGTTAAAGAAGCTATAGAATCGGCAATAAAAGGATTAAAAGTAACAACAGTTCCACTTAATTTCGAAACTGATGTGAAATTGAATTGCCAATACCAAAATGCTCAAATCAAGATTGAAGTTAATACAACTATTCGCGGGCATTTTTTACCTACCAGGTTTATGCAGGTAACAGATAAAGTTCAGAATGAATTCGGAAAATTTGTAGCAATAAATATAGTTTCCCATGCTGAGTTATATGGAGGAAAAATTTGTGCTGCTTTAGACAGGCAACATCCCCGTGACTTATTTGATGTAAGGCTTTTATTTGATAATGAAGGATTTTCGGATGAAGTCCGTTATGGTTTTATTGTTGGCTTGTTGAGCCACAAAAAACCAATTCATGAGTTAATAAGTCCAATACTAAAAGATCAAAAATCAGCGTATGATTCACAATTCTCAGGAATGACTGCTATTGAATTTAGTTATGATGATTATGAAAATACCCGGAATCAACTTATTGAAAAGATTAATGAAAGCCTGACAGAAGAAGACAAAAAACTGATATGTGGTTTTGAAAAAGGTAATCCAGACTGGGAGATATTTCCTTATAAGGTCATAAAAGACTTGCCGGCTGTGCAATGGAAACTTCTAAATATTAATAAACTAATAAAGGAAAACCGTCACAAACATGAACAGTTAGTGGGAGCTTTAAAAGATGTGCTTTTCTAAGGTGTTTTATGAGGATGTCCAAAATTTAATACTAACACATGGCTGGAAAATCCGGTGAAAGTGAGCACTTTGCTCGGGAAAAAATAAAATCGCTGTCCTAATTTTTGGGGTAATTATATTATCATCTTATCCCGGAGATTTGGAATAAACTTAAATATCCAGACCACCGATCAGTCTTTTACCCTTTTCAGTAATAATATATTTTTGTTTAGGATCGTTTATGTTATCTGGTATTGTAAGCGTTATCAGGTTATTATTCCTCA
>JAHLWT010000026.1 GCA_019057775.1 Promethearchaeota archaeon | reverse complement strand
ATAATTCATTTATAATTGCAGATCCTAAAGAAGCCTATGTCTTAGAGACTGCTGATAATTGGTGGATTGTTGAAAAAGTAAAGACGGTGAGATCTATTTCAAATGGTATTACAATCAGAGGTAAAGGGGATATTAGAAGAAAGGGTATAATAACCCATGCTATTAAAAAAGGATATTGTAAAGATGATAATGATTTCGATTTTGCTTATACTTTTTCAGGATCTCCTATCTCTAGTACACCATCACCATATTCTAGAGGAGGAAAATGCAATTTACTTCTTAAAAAAAACACTGGGATTATTTCACCTCAAATGATGATGGAATTCTTAAGAGAACACCAAGTAGGAATTTGTATGCACGGAGGATTTGAATCAGCAGGATCACAAATATCCCATTTACGTAATGATAATTATTCAATTCATTGGCTTACAGGGACTACACTTCCGTGTATGAGTATTTATAAACCGTACGTTTTCCCTCTTGACGGCCAAAAATACTACAATCCCGGTCCATATAAAAATATCGATCCTGATTGGTTTTGGTGGAAACACAAAACTTCAATACCTTTAAAAAGAAAAGTTAATCTTAATAATATTGAAAAAAGACTTTTTTCATCACTCCACGACATTCTCAATAAAGAAAAAGTAATATCGAGAGAAAAATTCATAGAAAAGGTAAAATCTTTAAATTTAGAAGCATGGAATAAATCTTATGAAATGATTTATTAAATCAGACAAAATCCTTTGATTTACTTCAATCGATCTTTTTTTATAAAATTAAATAATTGGAGTATTTCCTTACTTACGTAATGACCACACACAGGACTGAAACTGGCAATAGGTTCATATCCCCCTTCTTTAATATAATCTTTTGGAGGAAATAGATAAGCAATCCAATCATTAGAATTTTGGAAAATAAAAGAGCTCTTTCTTCCCGTAGGTGACTTATTTAAAAAGATATTACCATATTCTTCAAAAAGTTCCCCTGGTACCGTTATTATCCCAAGTGTTTCTGATTTTAAATTGGATTTTAGATTGATCTGGATAAATTGTATAACAGTTTTTATTTTAATCTTTAATTTTTCACGACATAGAGTAAAAGATGGGAAGTTAGATTTCTTGTAAATAACTCTAGCAACTCGAATAAGTATATATTTTTTTAGAATATACCCTAATTTATTTTTAAACCACGTTTTAGCAAAGTATTTAAAATCTTTCATAGGGATTCTTAATAATTTCAAATACGATTGAAATTCTAGGTTATCGAAGTATTCATTTTTAGGAATTGATTCTGCTAGAGTTAATGCTTCTTCAGCAATGATAAATCCGATTTGCTCTGTATGCCTATAAGTTCCTAATTGATTATAAATTCGTGTTTTATCCGAATCTAATCCTTCAAAATCTGTTCCACATGTAGTGATTGGATTTAAATCTCCTGCTGCGCCGTTAAAGAATATTGCTTTAATTTTCTTGTTAGATAAGCGAGATATTTGTTCTAAAATCTTCCCAGGATAATCTGCAGATAATTTCTCATTCCTATATGATAGAGTTGTCGGGTGACATGAATAATTTATAATAATACCAATTAACTTGTCATCATCTAAACTTGCAAAACTAATTATTCCTAATTCTGGATTAGATTGACGTTTTGGGTATCTTCTATTTATGACAATATCAGGATTAAATTCTTTTTTACGAAATGCTAATTTACATGACTTTAACGTTTTAAAAAGATTTTGAACAATCTTAACGATTTGATTAACAAACCATACAATATATTTGTCATTTCTATTACTACCAAACATAATTCCTCTCATTACATTAAAAATTCCGCCAGGCCAAAAGAATTCACCAGTCAGATCTGGGGCTGAATGAGTATGAGTACAATGAATTAAAATTTGCCTCGGTTTTAAAAGAGAAAACTTCCTTTCGATAGTATTTTTTATATAATTTGCCAGTGCTAATGGAACTTTTAACAAATCTAAAGATAGCAACAGAATATATTGGTCTTCTTTGTTTTTATTTTCAATTAGGATTCCATGAGCATAAATATCGTCTAATTTTCCCACACAGAAATGTGGGCGAGTATAACCTGCTAATGGTTTTCCGATATAATCTTTTGGAGTAATTAGTATTTTGTTAATCGCAACTCTCATAATTAAATATTACACCTAATTATTCAAAATACTTTATTTTTGTTAAGTGAAACGGATATAGCTTATTTTATTTTTCTCTATATTTTTAAAAGGATACCTCGATAATTAAAAAAACTTAATAGTTTTGAAATATTTATAAAAATTAGATTAAACTAAATACAGAAGGTCTCCTCAGATGTCTTTAAATAAATTACACTTGTTAGGGCTTGAAGGCGTCATTTCAAACTACAAGAGTGGACGTCATACTGTACATCAGAAACATTGCATTTTGGTTTTTCCAAATATAAAAACCAGAAAAGATGCTAATAAACTGATAGGCCGAACTGTTGTATGGGTGAGTTCTACGGGTAAGGCTTTAAAGGGTGTTATTTCAAGAGCACACGGTGATAATGGTGCTGTGAGAGCTCACTTTAAAAAAGCAGGAGTTCCAGGGCAAGCTTTAGGAAAAAAGATAAAAATTATCAAATAAATTTTATCAATTCATTTTTAGTTCTCATTATTATACCTGGATATTACATGATATTTGAATAATATATTTATTTAATTATAGCGAAATTCACTATCCTCTTGATTAAGCGATTTAAAAAGATTTTTTGATATTATTTGGTTGGGTTAATAATTTAAAATGTCAGAACAAATTTGTCGATTTTGCCATAGATATGTTCAGTTAGCTTATTACTGCGAAGATTGCGGCTCTAATTGTTGTTCTGACTGTCTACATGAGGACCACGTTGATCATTACATCTGTCAGGAATGTAATTCAAAGAAAGTTGAAAGTTCGAATTCAGAGAAAAAGAGAATCTGTAAAGATTGTGGCAGTGAAAATGTAGCAAGAGTTTCTCAACTCATAAAATCATGCCCAAAATGTCATTCTCATCATATTGTTAATATCTACGAGAAGAAAGAAGATTTAGAAAAAAAATTCCTTGAACTTATCAAAAATACTCGTTTATTTGTTGACCCTTTAAGGGAAATACTTAATAAATTATTGGTGCTTCAACAAAAACTTTATAATGTAAGAAATCCTCCTCTAAGATACTTTCATTATCCCAAAATGGAATCTGATTTACTAGCTCTCTTTAAACTATTTCTTTATGTTCAAAGTACTTTATATGAAAAAATGAATGTTCACTTTCACCAATTAAATCAAAATAAAGAATATTTCTTCGATGCATATGCCCAACCAAATTCAAATATTACCATTATTGAAGGACTATTCGAAAATCTTCTAAGGAGTTATGATTCCATTAGTGATTTTATCAGAAATAATATTGAGACATTTGATCGTAGTATTGAATCTATACTAGCGAATTTACAATTTATTGAGAAATTAAATCTTTACTTCACCTCTTATAAGAAAATTTTAAATTTAGCAGAAAAAGAAAAACCGGTATTTGCAATTTATGCCAAATTAGCTAATGGATTGGATACACAACAAAGATACAAAAAAGATAAAGGTATCCTATTTGTTACCAACTTCGACTTATCCTTTGTTCATGAACACGGTTTGATTAAAAAGAAGAAAGAATTGATCTTTAAAGCCCCTGTAGGAGATTTGACTCGAATAAGAGAAAAGGGGAAACTGTTTAAAAAGCTTTACATTGAATTTGCTTATGGAAAATATGAATTTTCTCTACCTGCAAAATCCGTTTCAAAAGTAATTGAATATATTCTCCTAGCAAGAACTTTTGATGAAACAACGGTATATGATAAAAGTACTGCTTTAAAACTTCAAAGAATTGATATAGATTTAAGTGATATAGAAAACTTTATCGAAGAATCTATTAATAATTTTTTCAGTATCAAATGTCAATATAATAAAAGTAATGAAAGCACTCTAAATTATAACAATCCTAATTTAGCTCATAATAAGATTCACCCCCACCAGATTCACAATGGATATTCTAACCAATATTTTAATCCTAACTTAATTAATTCAAATCTTCCAGGAAGTATGAATCTCTATAATGGAAATTGCTTTCCAAATCTCAACCAATCCTCAGTAATTAATCCACCAGGAGCAAATAATATGTTCTATTCCCCTAGAATTGATGAACAAAACTTATTTATGCAAAATATATCAAATCCTAATCATCTTCAAAATTATGTCTCCCGCCAATTTCCAAGATATAATCCTGATTTCTCAAGTTTTGACAATAGAAACTTCTTCATGAGAAAATTGAGACAGAATCAAAACCAAGATATTGAATATATTAACCATATCAATTCTATGAAAGAGAAAGGCTTTAATACGGATCAAGCGATTAATGATCCCAGATTTCAAGATTATACGAAAAACCATTTAACAGACTTATTTGATGCTGATTATAATAGACCTCGTAATTCATATGGTTACAAGAGACCCTCATTTAAGTTCGATAAAGAAAAACAAGAAAAAATGCTAGAGTTAAACAAAGAACGTTATAGTCTTAAACAAACAATAAAAAAGCTAGAATCTAAATTTGATGAAGGAATAATCTCAGAGGTTGATTTTTTTAAAACTTATAAAAACCTACAAAAAGGTTTTTACATGATTGATAAAAAAGTACAGTCTCTAAAAGAGAATTTAGAAGATTTAGAAAATATAAAACAAAGAAGTAGAGATTTTGATAATTTAGGTTTTTTTTGAAATAAATTTAACAATGATATAGAATACATTTTAAATCTTATTCTTCTTATTACAATTTATGGTATTCACTACTGTTGTTGGAAGTTTTCCGTTAAGTAATAATAAAGAAAACATGACTAAGATTTTTGATGATTTAATTAATATAGGTATCGATTATCCTTGTTATCCTCAATTACTTTCAATGATAAGTCAATTTTTATCTCCTTTCTCAAGAATTATCGATCCATTGGAGGAAGTCGAGAAAAAATTTTATTTAAATGAAGATTTTAAAATTCCAACAACCACACCAACTTTAGAATATGGAGAATTCATTATCAATTTCTTAAAAGAAAGACCACACCTTCAAAAATTGATAAAAGGAACAAAAGCATGCTTAACGGGACCATTTACGTTGACTTTTGATCTTATTCTTAAAAACCATCTTGCAAAAGGATTAAAACCGATGATCTTTGAAGAACCAAGAGCAGTGATGGTGGATTGGATTGTTGATAAATTCGCTGAAATTATGAAGCGAATAGGGGCAGCTTATAATGATTTAGGCATCGATATTATATCTATGGATGAACCTATCTTAGGACTATTGGTTGGAAGGAAGACTTTATTTCATAATGAAGATTTTTTCATCGAAATTATTAACAAATCAATATCAGGAATAAAAAACTTGTCTTCTATTCATGTATGTGGAATTATTAGCCCTAAATTACGGGATATTCTGTTAAATACAGATGTTAATATTTTAGATCATGAATTCAGTACAAATGAAAGAAATTTCAAGGTATTTGAAAAAAAGCATCTAATAGAATCTGAGAAACTTCTAGCTATGGGTGCCGTTGAATCAAAATTCACGCCAGATATCAATCGCCAGATTAAGGATTATATTGAAGATGTTAATGATTTAAAAAAATTCATAAAAAAAGGGATAGATCAATATGGTTCAGAAAATTTAATAATTAAACCTGATTGTGGTTTCTTACCATTGAACGCATTCGGAGAAGAAGATGGATATGAAATCGCAATAAGCAAAGTTAAAAATATGGTTCTTGCTTTAAGAAACCTTGATTAAACCTCAATTAGAAGAAGATTTTTAGAAAAAAATCAGCCTTCTAATTCTTTCTTTAACTTTTCGATCTCTTCTTTCAACTTGTCACCAGACTTAATCTCGGTGTCTACTTCACTATCTTCATATTCAGGTATGTATTGCAAATCATCAGAAGGTATTTGAGGCATGGTTCCACCTTGATCTAATAGCATCTCTGTTTCTAGCTGATTTAATTCGTCTGTGACATCAATTGCAAGGTCAATCTCAGGGTCACCTGCTAAAATGTCAGCAGCTTCTTCAATTTCAGATACATAAGCTTCAGAATCTTCCGCAATTTCAGCAACCTTTGTGGGTGAGGCTTTCGTAGCGATGTATTCTAACTCATCTCGGATACCTCCCATTAAATCACCGGTTTGTGATATTAAAACCCCTTCTTCTATTGCTTGAATTTGGCGCTCGATTCTTGACCTAATATTTGTGGCACGATCTACTTTTGCTTGGTAAGACTTATATTGAACAAGATAATTTTTCGCTCGCCCTTTCTCTCCACGTTTCAATGCGATTTTTGCATTTTTTCGACTTATCTCAGCTCTTCGGCTATAATTCTTGTTCATTAAAGTTAATTTATGGATGTGTGCTTTACTCTTAGAAATCAAACTATCTTTTTCTTTACTCTTTTTTGGAAAGAGCTTCCTTTTCAAACCCATTTTGGCTTAACTCCTTTTAGAATTTTCAATTATATTTATCTGATTTATAAATTATATGATTTTTCTAACTTAAAAATTTAATATTATTAATATAATATAATAAAATAAGTCTTATTATATTTTCATAGACCATTTTTTAAAGGATAATGAAGAGATTAATTCTAAACTTTGAATTTAGACATGATAATTTTAAAGAATTTGTTCAGGAGGCATTTAATAAAAATATCTTGAACTTTATGGTCTCCAAAGAGACTTTTAGTGAATTTGAAAATATCGAACGAGTAAATGTGTATACGAAAGATCCTCATATTCAATCTAAATTTTTGATTTATGAACATATTGATGATTTGAAAGAAGTTGTAGATAAAGAAAGATCTACCTATGAACATATAGGTTTCTATGTAGAATTAAAATCTAAAGAAGATGAAAGAAGAATCGTTGAAATTTCTAAAGCTGGATATGTAAATTTCATTATAGTTTCAGCTAAAGATTGGAAGATTATTCCATTCGAAAATCTTATAGCAGATATGCATTCTTATGGTACTGATTTAATTGCTGAAGTAGAAAGCGTTCAAGAAGCTGAACTTATGTTAAAAACTCTTGAAATTGGCGTAGATGGAATTATTATAAAACCAAAAGATCTTAACGATATTGGTGATTTGAAGAAACTTATCAGATCAGATTTCCATATAGAATTAACCAAAGCAAAAATTAGTAGAATCCAAACAATTCCGGAGAGCGAACGAGTATGTATTGATTCAACTTCTCTTCTAAATATTGGAGAAGGATTCTTGGTAGGATCTACAGCAGCAGGGTTCTGTTTAATTCACTCTGAGTCATTTGAGACTCAATTCGTAGCATCTAGACCATTTAGAGTCAATGCTGGCGATGTATCTGCTTATTTAATAGTACCTGATAACGATCCTGATAAATTATATCGCACAAAATATCTAAGCGAACTGAAAGGTGGTGATAAAGTTATAGCTGTTACAACTGAAGGTGAGGCAAGGATTGTTTCAATTGGAAGGGTAAAAATTGAAACCCGCCCAATGCTCAGATTCGAATTAGAAGCTGTAAAAGATGATATAATTACTAATTTAAGCTGTATTTGTCAAAATGCTGAGACTATACGCTTAGTTGGGGCTGATGGTCAGGCTAAATCTGTAGTAGATATTAAAATTGGAGATGAATTTTTAGTTCATATTGGTCCTGGAGCTACACATTTTGGTACAGCAATAAAAGAAACTATAATTGAGAAATAAGGAGAAAAAATGACAACATATTGGGCACCATTACTCCACATATACCAACCACCTACTCAGGATATTAATGTCTTAAAGCGAGTTGATAAAGAATGTTATAGACCCCTATTTTCATTACTTGAAGAATACGACGATGTTAAATTCAGTTTGAACATCAATGGAGTTCTTATCGAATTACTATATCAATATGGACTCTCCGATTCTATGGATTTACTTAAAAATTTAGTTTCTGAAAATAAAATTGAAGTAGTAGGGACAGCAAAATACCACCCAATTCTCCCTTTGATTCCCAAGAAAGAAGTACAACACCAAATTCAGATCAATGAAGAAATAAACAGAAAAGAATTTGGGCGCTGGAAAGGAATAGGATTCTTCCCTCCTGAATTAGCAATCTCTGGGACTGTAGCTAAATATATACGACAATTAGGATATAAATGGGTATTAATGAGTGGAATTGCATGTCCTATAGAGTGGCCCTATGATAAAATATATACCTCTCCTAATGGACTACAGCTATTTTTTAGAGATGATATTTTGAGTAACAAGATTTCTTTTAAGAATATAACTGCTAAAGTATTTGTAAAAGAAATAAAAGAGATTTTCCAACAGACTAATAATGAAAAATTGACTTCAATCAAGGAAATTGATAGGTATATAGTCACTGCTATGGATGGAGAGACTTTTGGACACCACATTCCGCGTTATGAAAAAACTTTTCTTAAGAGGGTTTTAGATCTCATTAATGAAGATGAGAAAATACAGATTGTATTTATTTCTGATTTAGATAAATATTTTCCCATCTCAAAAAGAAAAGTTACTCCAAGAGAATCTAGTTGGAGTACGTCTTATGAAGATATTCAAGCAGAAATTCCTTACCCGTTATGGAAACATCCAGATAATAGTATTCATAAATATTACTGGAAATTCATGAAAAGTCTTAACAATTTAATGAACTTGGCAGATAATACTGATTTAACAATGAATTGGGATGTAGAGAAATATTATAATACTTCCCGCTTTTTCTACGATAAAGGAATTTATTCTTGTCCTGTCTGGTGGGCCAATCCCCAGAATGGGATGTGGAGCCCTAATTTAATATATAAAGGGATTGAATTATTGATGAGAGCCGCACTAAACGCTCAAATGGCTCTAAATCATGCAGGAAAATCAGATTTAGGAGAAGGATATTTTGATTCATGCACTTATTATCAGGGATTACTACTTATGGAATTATCATATATTACAAAAAAGAACTTAAGAAGAACAAAAGAGGAAAAAAATTAATTTTTTATTCTAATTTATGCAATTAATTCATTCAGAATCTGATTCCATTTATCTAATTCTCGTACATACCAAGCAGCTGAATCAGATTCTCCTCGTTCATTTTTAAAAACTATTTTTAAGAGAGGCCTAAAAACTGATCGATGCATATGTGATTTTGGATTAGAAATCTCAATAATATTTCTAACGAGGATTAATAAATCCCTTTTAGGCTTCCATATTCCGAAGATTAATTCTTCTTTTGTGAGTAGTAGAACTCCATTTCCTCGAATTTTCCATACTCCTAATGACTCTAATCCGAAGAAATTAGCCATATCATCAGCTATTAGTATTTTTTTATCATTAAATTTCTCATAAATTTCAATTATTCTCTTTTTAAAGATTTTTTTTAGCATGTCAGTATCCAGGTTAATGATTTCATACAAAACTATAATCGAATAAAACTAATTACTATTGCTTATATCTTTTCTCATATAAATTTTAATCCAAAATTATTTAATTCTTAGTTTATATATTAAACAAAATAAATTATCGAATGAGCTCATATTTAGAGATATGCCAAAAGAAAGTTATCCAAAAATTAAACACTGTGTACATTGTGGTGCAAACATAGAGGAAAATGAGACTTATTGTCCTGAATGTGGTAAGTTAGTCATTAAGGTTAAATCAAGTAAAAAAGTTGTTAAATCAATTTATCCCCAGAAGCTTGAAATCTCACGTAAATGTTCAGGTTGTGGCTCTACTATTACTTCTACTGTTTTAGAGCAATGTCCAATATGCAATACTCCCTTAGAAAAAATTCCTGAAAGTAAAAAAGCGTTCATTCAAGAAAAACCTGGCTTGATATTTACTAATAAGAAATTGGAACCCGAGTATAAGTTTCTTCTAAAAAAAGACTCGTGGAACTTAAAAGAAGGAATTAATATATTCAGTACTTGTATTTATATCTTAGTAATTGTTTTCTTTTTATTATTTACCCTTATCACACTTCAATTTGATACTGAAGATTTAGGCTTGAATATTGTCACCATTGTGTTAAGTCAACTACCTGAATTAGTATTTGGAATCTATCCCCTATGGTATATTTATAATAAAAGACATAGTTACAAAAAACTAGGTTTTTACTCAGATAAAAAAAAAATACTCATAGCAATCCTAGTTGGTATTGTAGGAACATTCATTTTAATAATAATCGATTTTCTTTCAAATTCCTTTATAAGCATAATTAATGATGCAGGTTTGGATTTTTTTGACATAGAAACGAGTATAATTGACCAAAATCAAGTAATAAGAGATACTGATATATTATGGAAATTAATATTAACCCTTTCATTAATAACTGTCGTAGTGTCATCCGAAATAGTGTTTAGAGGAGTATTACACAATGCATTGAAACAAAAATTTAGAAATGAATATTATGTTATCCTTATAGTTGCTTTAGCGTATTCAGTAGTTATGCTACTTTTCTCTTTTCCTGCTGGCCTAAGCTTTTTCTTAACGAACTTTTTCACGTTCACGGTGTTAGGTGTTTTGTATTCGATAAATGGAAATATTTATAATACGATAATTGCAAATTGTCTTTATAACATTGTTATAATGATATTAATCGTGCTTTAATCTCTACACATCATTTCTCCCTCAATATAAAATTTTAATAATAAGAAAAATCAATGATCTCTAGGATAATTATTTAGAACCATTGTTTTATTATTAGGATCTAATTAATTTTAGCGGGAGTACGAGAGATTGGTAAAAAATATTTATAGGAATAAAGGAAAAAAGGATAACATTATAATATCTATTGCTGGAGCTCATGGAGTTGGAAAAACAACAATATTTACATTATTCAAAAAATATTTTGGAAAAGACAATAAATTCAAATTTTTTCCTGAGAGATATATAAAAAATCCTCCTTTTCCTTTCGGATCTTCAAATAAACAAATTGGTTTTAGAAGTGAAATTCACTTTCTTCAACAATTCATTAGAAGAAATAGGAATGTTACAAATTTTGATAATAAATATAATGGAAGAATTATAATTTTGGATCGAACACCATCGTGTGTTTTAATTTACTCTAAAAGCTTGAACTTGAAAGAAAAAGATTTTACCCTTATTTTAGACACTTATAAATCGATTCAATGGAAAGAAGATTATATCTTTTATTTATATGCAAAACCAGATACCCTCATGAAAAGAATAATTCAAAGAGGCTCAATCGAAAGAATACGGAAAGAATGGAATGAAGAAGATAAAGAATATTTGTTATCTATTCTCTCCTCCTATACCCAATTTTTATCGACAAAAGAAGGGGTTTTCATGATTGATACGAATGATATTTTTCCAGATGAGGTAATTGATGAAATGAAAAGGTTAATAACAGATTTATCTGGCTATTCTTTTCAAAGGTTAAGAACACCCTCTACAACTCAAATGAATATGAATAAGTTTTTAAAATAAAGTAATGATAAAATATATAAAAATGAAGTCTCTATTAATACATAAATCTCAACTAGAAAAATCTTATCCAATAAGATATTTTAATAAGGCAGAAAAGTAAATGTCGTCAATTGCGGAAGATATACGAGAAAAATTGATGTATGTCTTAAGAGAAGAAGAGAATAAAACTGATTTAGAGAACTTGGCAGTTTTATCTAGAGTAGGGATGAAAGTTGCGACTTCCTCCTCTTCAGATTTAGATGCCGATGCAACTTCTGCATCAAGTACAGCCTTAATTGATCTAGGATTGAGATTAAATCAAGCAACTGTTCATGGAGCATTAACAGAAATAATTTTACATAATACATCTGGCTACAGCATTTTACAAGCTATAAATGATCAATATGTTGTGTTTGCGGCTCTCAAGAAGGTGTATACAATTGGATATTATCTTGGATATTTACGTGAATTAGTTAAAAAGCTAAACCTATTAATTTCCGGTGATATTGAAACAGAAATGGTGGTATCCTTTGATGCACCATCAGAATTTAAGAAACCGGCTCCGCAAATAGCAGAAGAAGAGGGTGCTCTTCTTGTAAAGCCCTCTGTGGAACAAGATAAAGCAGCATTAGATGATTTATTAGGATTTTTGGATGATTGGGAAAAAGAGGGTGCTGAGTTTGAAGAACTTGAACCTTCTGCTGAAAGTGGCATTGTTTCGATCCCAAAAACAGTTAGTATAGGAGTAGAAAGTAAAACAGTCCAAACACCCCCGCAACAAACTCTAATTTCTGAATCTGAATTTAAAGTGTATGATGATGAGGTTCCACCAGTTCCCCTTGATGATTATACGCCTATGGAAATAGATGATGAGGTTGTTTCGGAAAAATCACCACCTCTATCGGAAGAAGTTATACCTTCATCGGGATTATCTTCTGCTGCTGTAGAATTTCCCCCTCTTGATAGTATACCTTCATTTGATGAGTTATCTCCCCCTAATTTCGATACAGAGTTCTCTGCTTCTGAATACGACACAGAATTTGTTCTAGAGGAGGAATCTGAGGCATTAGATTCTGTTTTAAAAGATTTAGGATGGGATCAAGAAGAGGATTAAATTAAAGCTTAAAATTATACTTTATAAGACTACTTTTTTAAAATTGTATTATTTTTCTAAGTTTTTTAATAAATGTTTATATTCAGCTATCTCTAAATTATATTTGTTATTCCTTTTAAAAATAAAAAACAATTATCAATGCAATCTGAAGTAAAAATGAATGAAACAAGTGAAATTAAAAGAGAAAAAACTAGCAATTTAATGAAAATACTCTTCAGTTCACCACGGTTAGGTACGTCGATTGTCCTTGGTATTGAAGGGTGGGCACTATTAACATTATATACAAGCGGATATGGACTGCAACCCCTTCTTGTGGGATTTGCTATTTCAATGGGGTATTTAACTATAGCTTTTTCACAATTTTTACTGGGGTGGATTAGTGATACAAAGTATACAAAGTGGGGGAGAAGAAAACCATATATTATAATTTTTGCTCCTCTATTAGGAATTTCAATTATTTTCTTATTATTACCTGGACTAGTAATCGATCTTAACGATTCAAGAACTCTTTTTGTATGGGTGTTAATATGGGAGATTGTTTTTCGCGCAAGTTATGCGGTAACTACTCCCTATCAAGCATGGATGGCAGAAGAATTTCCTGTAGAAGAACGACCAAAAGTCTCTCAATTTCAAAATACTTTCAATTATATTGGAAGTGGGATTATGGCTCTTTTCTCAATGATAATTCTTACAAGTTATATTGGAGCTTTAAAGTCAGCAGTAGATCTAAACATTCCAATTCCAATAAATCTAAGTATTCCTATCTTAATTTTTGGTATTTTAACAGTTGTTTTATTCTATATCATCGCTTTTAAGATGCCTACTGAACCTAACTATGAGATCAAATCAAACTTAATTGAAAGTTTAAAGACCATTGTAAAAAATAAGAATTTTATGAAAATAGTGCTCATGGTTGGTATTTCTGGTTTAGGGTGGTCAATGATTACAACGGTTATGTTAAAATACCTTGTAGATGCATTAAATTTAAAGGGGCTCATTGATTATATTATTCCTGCTGTTGCCTTACTATTAACGATCTTCGTTTTTTTATACTTATGGAGAAGAACAATTCAAAAATTGGGTAAGAAAAAAGCCTTACTTTATGTATTTATTGGTGCTATAGCTTTTCTTCCAGTATCTCTATTAGCGTTAATCCCTATGGATTCTTATTTAATTATTGGAATCATTTTTATTGTGGGGATCGGTGCAACTTTAGGGGGCTGGTTTTTATTTCCCTATATTTTATATGCTGATGTAGCGGAAGATGATGAAAAATCTACGGGAGAATTGAAAGCAGGGATTTATACGGGATTTCCTTCTATAATTTTAAACATCTTTCAGGCTGTAGGTGCATTTTTCATTGGAGCTATTTTATCCTTACCAGATATTTCTCCGACAGGAGTGTTTAGTTATTCTATTGGTTTAATTATATTTGGTCCAATAGTATCAATAATTCTGCTTATCTCCTACTTCTATACACGGAAATTTGTAACCTTAGATTTTGAATGGGAGAAAAAATAAATAATTATCCCCCTCTATTTTTTTTTGTTTATATTTCTCTAAGAATACTAATTTGGAATAAATCACTTTTATAATGGTAAATTATTCAATAAATCGATATTAAAATTTTTTTACTCCACTTTATTCTCGTAAGTAAAATCAATATATTATCAACTACTTTATTTAAGCAAGTATGTTTTTCAATAAAGTTATTGATATTTACCACAATTATTATGTCTGTATCCGTTGTTTAGGTAGAATGTTTTCCCTTTTAGGTACAAGCACCACCAACTACGAGAGAGGAAATTCTATATTACTCTCTATTACAATGGAAAACCACAGATATTATTTATCTGGAGATACTAATGAACAAAAACAAGCGATATCTAAGTTAAAAGTACTTGCTGATAATGCTCACTACACCCCTGCATACAATGTACTAAAAAATGAAGGATTAATCTCTAAAAAAAAAGATGACAAATCAGTTTGTTATTTATGTAATGGTATTTTCTCTAATATCAAGAAATATCTAACTAAAACAATCCAATCATTAAATGGAATCGAATTCAATAATTTTTTAATTGGGTCAAAACCAAAATCTCACATAATAAATAGAGAAGATGCTTTCAAGACTAAGTTCAACCTTTTAGAAGCAGAATCTTTTAAGAGTCATTTCAACCGTGTTTTTGGAAAAATTTTGAGGGATAAATTAAATAAACCTCCTGAATTTACACGTCCAGATGTATTACTTATTTATTCTTTCGATTATGAAACATTCGAGATTGAAATAATTTTAAAATCTCTGTTTATTTACGGAAAATATAACAAACTCATCAGAGGAATCCCTCAAACTCATTGGTTCTGTAAGAATTGTATGGGAAAAGGTTGTAAATTATGTAATTTTTCGGGTAAACAATATTTAACAAGTGTAGAAGAACGAATTACTCCAGAGTTTCTTAAAGCAACCAGCTCAACAGATTCAAAATTTCATGGAGCTGGTAGAGAAGATATTGATGTAAGGATGTTAGGTTATGGAAGACCTTTTATTCTTGAATTAAGAAATCCTAAGAATAGAAGTTTAGATTTACTAACATTAGAAAAAAAAGTAAATAAAAGTAATAAAAAAAAAGTGAAAATTCAAAATTTAAGATACAGCAATAAAAGCGAAGTTATAAAACTTAAAGCAGAAGCTAAAAATACAAAGAAAATCTATAGAGCAGTAGTAAAAGCTAGTAATAAAATCTCTAAAGAAATTTTTAATCAAAAGGAATTAGAGCTTAAAAAAATCCTGGAAAATAAGGCCATTCGTCAAAGAACTCCGCATAGAGTGTCTCATCGACGTGCTGATAAAATAAGAAAAAAGTTTATCTATAAAATAGAAGGGAAATTCATTAAAAGTAATATCTTTAAATTTACGATTGAAACCCAAGGAGGAACTTATATTAAGGAATTAATTAGTGGTGATGATGGACGCACTTCTCCTTCTTTTTCAGAGATTTTTAATATTCCTCTAATTTGTAAAGAATTGGATGTTCTAGAAATTTTATCATAGAGACGCTGATAACACACATGAAACCCCTTCTTAAAATCCAAAAATAAATAAACAATAATTCATAATTCTATTAAATCGACTGAATAATTACATTAAATTTAGTTTGGTGCGCTTCATTGGTTAAACATCATGGATATAGAACAAAATCGCGGCAGAAGCATAGGAAAAATGTACGTGACCGAGGTTTAGGATCAATTGAAAAATATTTAATCGATTATAACATCAATGATAAAGTTGATATCATAACAGATTCAAGCCAGCATAAACGTGGCATGCCACACACTCGATATCACGGAAGGACAGGCACAGTTATAGACCAACGAGGTCGATGTTATATAGTAAAAGTGAAATTAGGTAATGCTAAAAAAATCTTGATTATAGGAAGAGAACATCTAAGATTAAATTCTATTTCTGAAAATAAAAATAACTAATAATACAAGTTCGACTATGTCTGGAAGAAAAATTGATGAAAGGACAGTATCTATCCCTGAAGTAAAGGAAATAATGGAAAACGTAAAAGAACATTTAATAAAAATTGATTCCGAGGAAGGCATGTCTCACTTCCAAGAAATCACTTATAATTATGTTAATAAATTTGCTAAATATGATACAAAAACTGCAAATAAAATCAAGAAATTATTGATAGAGAAAAACGAGATCGAAGAGATCTATGCAATTAACATAATAAATATAAGACCAAAATCAGTTCCAGAGTTGAGGATGGTTTTAGAAAAAAGTTATGTGGGAAAAACTATGACAGAAGATCAACTTCTAGAACTTTTAGGACAAATAGAAGAACTTGAATCATCCTGAAATAATTTTTCTAATTACATGATTTTGATGGGTTAATCTTAAATCCGAAGAATTTATAAGTCTATGTTGTTTAAGATTCTAATGAACATATCTAGCTAATTACTAAGTTCATCTAATTATAAATTTTGAAATGGTTATCGGTATAGTAAAAAATAAGCTAACAAGTAATGATGGAAAGAAGAGAGCGATACAGAGGCCCTCCACGAAGAAGAAGTTATCGAAGTGGGCCAAGGAAGAAAAAACAGTTTATAAAAAAGTTTCGGGAAGTTGTAATATTAGATTTATTAATTCATGGACATCCCGAAGAAGATAGGCCCAGTTGGGCAAAAACTCCAATAGCTCAAGTTCTTACTTTTCCGGATTTCGTTCTTTATGAAGTTAAAGTATATAAAAATTCAAATATTCAAGTACAAGAACAAAAAACTTATGAAGAATTCTTAAACGAGGAGAAAATAAAAGAAGTCTTAAAAAAAATCGATTTTAATGACTTAACAAGTACTTCTAAAGCATTAATTCAACCTATCATAGAAACGGAAGTTTTAAGATTTGAGGATGAATTTATTAACTTTTTTAATAACTCAACTTCAATTACCCCGAGAATGCATGCGTTAAAATTATTACCCGGGATCGGCCAGAAACACATGTGGGAGATCCTTGAAGCAAGGGAACGACAAAAATTTGTAACATTTCAAGATATTGCTGATAGAACAAGTATTTCTAATCCACCAAAAATAATATCTTTAAGAATAATTAAAGAACTTAAAAGAGATGTGAAGTATTATTTATTCAGCAAAACGCAAAAGTATCAATAAATGAGCTTTATGAATAAAAATGAGGTACTACTACTTTTAAATCAATTAGAATTAAGGCCTAACAAACGTTTAGGGCAGAATTTTTTAATTGATAAGAATATTATTGATAAGATTATCGCTCTTTCAGATCTATCTCTAAATGATGTGATTTTAGAAATCGGCCCCGGTTTAGGTTCATTAACAGAAAAAATAGCAACCCAAGTAAAGAAAATATATGCTGTGGAAATTGACTCTCGTCTTCATTCTTATTTAAAGAATAAATTTTCAACTATAGACAATATTGAAGTTATTAATGGAGATATATTAGAAATTGATATTCCTTTTCATACTAAAACCGTCTCCAATATTCCATATAAGATTACGGGACCAATACTTGAGAAGATCTTTTTTAAGAGAAATCCACCGCAAGGAATCTTAACAATTGTAAAAAGTATCGCTGATCGAATATTTCTTTCGGGTGAGTATAAAAATCTTTCCAGAATATCCATAGGTGTCAATACTTTTATGAATCCATTGTTTAAGAAAACGATTCCTCGAACTTGTTTTTATCCTATTCCAAAAATAGAAAATACTCTTATAAAACTAGTTCCTAAAGAAAAAATTGACCCATTTTTTAAAGAAGAGATTTCAATTCAATACTATTTAAAGTTTATTGCTGGAATTATGCCTTATAAGAATAAAAATATTGTAAATGCACTAAATTTGTTTTTTAAAGCAAATTACAGAAGTCGACCTGAAAAAAGTGAGATTCTCAGAATATTACAACAAAAAAACTATTATAATAAAAAATTATTTCTTCTAAATATCAAGGAGTTTACAGAAATCAGTAAGATTTTTTACAATTTTATTAGATGAACAGCCTAGAGGTGATCTATTTTAACCACATTCCGGATCCATTAATAAAATATGATTTTGAAAACGTGTATTCTCCCTCAGATGATAGTTTTCTATTTATCGATTATTTTAAGAAAAATTTAGGTAAAACTCATTTTGATGGACTAAATCTTAGCGAGATCAAGTATATTTTAGATTTAGGTACTGGAACGGGAATTATTGCGATATTTTTTCAACTTATTAAAAATCAGTATCCAAACTTCAAGGCAAACATTGTAGCGTCTGATATTTTAGAAGAAGCTATTAGATGTGCTAAAAAAAATGAATCACTTAATAATATCAAAAATCAAATCAAATTTATACAGTCAGATTTGTTCAAGGATTTTCCTGAGGATTTACACCATGCTTTTAATATTATTACATTCAATCCTCCCTACTTACCTTCTTCACGTAATATTAAGGAAGATAATAAAAAAAATATTGATTTGAGTTGGGATGGAGGGCTTAATGGATTTGAGATTTTTATTGAATTTCTAAAAAATGCAAGGACCTTTCTCAATTTAGAAGAAGAACATTTCATTTACAGTATAAGTTCAAGTCGGTCTAAATTAACAACATTAGATAGGCAAATAAACACTCTTGGGTATAAAAAGGAGATTGTAGATCAGAAACATATATTTTTTGAGGATATTTTTTTAAATAGATTAAGTTATAAATAAGAATGATTAAAAAGGGCGTCTATTTCTCCTTTTTTCTAATAATTCAACTCCATGTTCTCTTAAATTCCTAGTTAAATTATTGAAGAACAACTCCACTTCTTTTGGTTTAAAAACCGCTCTTCTATGTGCTTCAATCTGAGGAATAGGAAGCCCATAATGTTCATTCAAACTTGAAATGGGTAGTAATATTGATGAGATTAAATCAGCTCTTTCAGATGCATCTTTTAAAGAATGATTTTCATCTACAAAGAACTCAAACCTACAAGGAGTATCATATTCTGCAGTTTTAAGATAAAATGCATAAAATGAAAATGGGAAATAATAAGGTATTTCTTTTTTAATCCCAGTGTCTCTTATCTTATCTATTTCTCTTTTACAGATAAAGATACAAGATCTTTCAGATTTCTTTAATAATCGATTATATAAATCCATATCAGAGAAATAATCAATAACCGTTCTATAGTCAATTGTAATAAAATCCTTTAATTTTGAATAGCTAGGTTTTAAAAGCTGAATTGAATCTCGCAATAAATGAGATAAGGCAGATGTCCTGGTATCTTTTATTGAACCAATTAAAATTATACCTTTTTCTTCACAATTAGAGTACAATTTCTGATATTCTTTTAAAAGCCTATCATATTTTTTCGAAATTTCAGGTTCTTTCGAGAAGATGAGATTTATAGGCATAATCACGATCGAACCATCAATTATAATTATATCTATATCAGAAGATCTTTCTACCATAAGATTTAACAAATTTATTTCCAAAAAAGTCATATCCATAGAAATTTTTGCTTCTAAGGTAACTTCATTGGAATTGAAGAAATTGCCCTGAACATAATAGTTATTAAAACCACTTAAATCAGGAAAAAATTCAATATTTGCTACATCATTTTTTTTGAAATAATACTTTACCGCAATGGCTTTTAAAAATGAAAAATCAACATTCATGAATTTCTTTGATACTGAACTCCCATCAACACTAACTATTTTTAGACCTCTGATATTTGCAGGATTTACTTTTTTTATTAAAAATTTCTCTTTTATCAAAAATCTAGGATACTGGATAAATTCAGAGAAATCTAAAGACTCTTGATTTTTTAAAACTATGTTCGCAAATAGGTTTTTCACTTTTTCTAGTTCAATATATTCTTGGGCGATGGACTTAAGATTGTTTAACAGGAGTTTTTCTTTTGTCATACCTATAATACTACTTATTTGGGGATCTTTTGAAACTTTATTTAAATCTTTTCCCTGCCCTTCACTAGATTTTTCATTTACTGCCATTGAAAGTATAGAAAACAGAGTTAAAATATAATAATAATGAGATATTTAATTTTTTGATTTTTAAATTTTGATTGAAAACGTTTGTTCAAGTAAAAATGGCAATAAAATTAGGAGAAAATCCGTGGATTTTAATTGGTTTAATGTTTTTAGAACTTCTTTTCATTATTCTTCCCGGGTTTATATCGAGCAAGATCGAGAAAAAACCATTTAAAGTTATAGTTCTAGAAATGGGCTTTCAAAAAACCGATAGTCTTTTTATTAAAGTAACTGCGGGAATCGGTATTGGTATACTTTTTTTCTTCTTTGGTAACTATTTAATAATTTTTTTCCGTGATTTTATAGTGAGCAATATTTTTGGTGATCAGTTTGTAACACAAGGGCAAGATGGAGCAATTTCAACAACACCGATTCAACCGAATCTAATTCAAACTGTAATTCTCGTCCTACTACAGATTATTATTATAGGACCGTGTGAGGAAGCTTTTTTTAGGGGTTTTTTAATAAAAAAAATTAATGAGAAGCTAAAATTATTATATTCTATCATTATTCCATGTATTATTTTTACGTTATATCATATTCCCCCGTTTCTTGTACCTGTAACAACAGTAATAACCTTTTTTGGATATTACTTTGTTTTTGGAATCTTATTATCTTTACTGTTTGTATATTTCAATTCAATAATTCCATGTATGATCGCACATTCAACTTTTAATATTTTTATTCTCTTATTATGATTTGTATCTATTCCGAAAATATTACTTTTAAATTAGACAAAAATTAATTAATATTAGGTATATTAATATTATAAATTAAAATTTGTACATACCCTTATTGAATTATATCAGACATTATAAAGAACTATAAAAATTCTTGGATTAAAAAACCTATGACCAATTACGACTACACGTTCAAAATAATGATGCTTGGGGATGCGTCTGTCGGGAAGACATCCCTCACAGTCAGATATATCAAGGGGTTCTTCATGCAAGACTTACGTTTAACTATTGGAGTAGATTTCTATAGTAAGACAATAAATTTTAAGGAAAAGAATGTAAAGCTACAGATTTGGGATTTTGGAGGGGAAGAAAGGTTTCGATTTCTACTTACTCAATATTGTAAGGGAGCTAATGGAGCATTTTTCCTTTACGATATAACTAACCCTAAAAGCTTAGAACATCTACCAGATTGGACTCAAATAATAAGAGAAAATGCTGGTGATATTCCAATAATGTTAATTGGTTCGAAACTAGATCTTGACGAATATCGGGCAGTGCCTCGAGATGATGGAATATTAGCAGCAAAGAAATATAACCTCGCTTCCTTTGTTGAATTATCCTCTAAAACAGGCGAAAATGTAGAAGAAGCTTTTACTGTTATGACAGAAACTCTTTTTGAGAAATATTCCAGTTAGTTACTATATGTGTTGAGATTTAGATTTGTTTTAAAATACCCATGATTCATATTTATAATCTCATTACTTTATTTAAAAATTTTAAAAGATAATAGTGATATACATGGTTAATTCTAATGAAGAAGAACCTCCAAGACCTAAAGGATTACTAATACACATAGCCGCTCCGATGTTTGAAGCTGTAGATGTTTATGAAAATCCTATTATTCTAAATGATCTTCTTAAAACCTACGATGGAGTATTATTAGATTTTTTTCGAGGAAATTGGTGAAGTCACTGTAAAAAACACTTAGGAGTGTTAACTGAGAACATATCTGAATTTGAAAAACGGAATATTAAACTGATTTCAATTGCAAGTGATAGTATGCGTCTATTGAGAAAATTTAGAGAAGAAAATAACTTTCTTGTTGATATTGTATCTGATCGAGGTGCTTTAATAGCAAAGCAATATGATGTATACTGGTTTGCTCCCGGAGCAGGCAAAAAATATAAAATAAAACAAGCAGTACCGAGTAAGTTTCTAATTAATAAGAAAGGTAAGATTATTTGGAAATATATTGGCAGAGATAAGACAGATAGACCGTCAATAGATTTAATGACAAGTATTATAGATAAAGAAATAATAAATCCTAAAGAATGAATTGAGCGTAAAAAAAAGAGACACTCAATGACAGCCTTGTGAGGGTTTACGGATTAAAATTAATAAACCATATTCCTTATTTTTTTTTATTTTCATTTTTCGAAAAGCACAGCTTTAAAATTTTTAACCCTATATGCCATGTAATTAAAAATTTTATAGAATAAAAACTAGTTTGTGAGACGAATGGTCCTAGAAGACCCTGTTAGACCAAAAGGATTAAACATCCACACTAAAGCACCCCTAATAAATACAGTAGATATCTACGATAAACCAATTAATTTAAATGTTCTCCTAAAAAAGTATGATGGAGTATTGATTGATTTTTTTAGGGGAAATTGGTGAAGTCATTGAAAAGAACATCTCAAAGTTTTAACAGATAACATCCATCTATTTGAAGAGAAAAAAATAAAACTCATATCAATAGCGAGCGATAGTATGAGACTATTAAGGAATTTCAAAGAACAAAATAACTTTAAGGTTGATATGATTTCTGATCGTGGCGCTAAAATTGCTAAAGAATATGATGTATATTGGTACGCTAAAGCTTTTAGTAATATTAGAATAAAACAAGCAGTTCCAAGTAAATTTTTAATAGATAAGAATGGAATTATTGTGTGGAAATACATTGGAAAAGATAAAACAGATAGACCTTCCATAAAAATGATGTTAATCCTCATCGATAAGTATTTTAAAAATCCCAATTAAGAATGAATTCTATGTAAAAAAATGAGACATAGGAGGACAACCTTGTGAGGGTTTTGGGATTCACCACTTTTTTCTTACTTTAGCAATATTTCAAGTTATTTAATAATGCGAAATTTAATACATAGATAATTTTTTATTATTCATTTATTATTAGAAAGGTAAAATAAAATTTCGTTGTAAGTGAAAAATATGTTTAATAGAGCATTTAAAAAATTCTTAATTAAAAAACCAACAAAAGATGAATTATATCCCTATTTGTATTCAATAACATTTAAAGAACTTGGTAATCCAAAAAAGGAAATTAAAGCTGAACCAATTGTATGCAAATTTTGTAGTGCAATCTTTACTGATACCGATCTAATTAAAGAAGATGAAAAAGAAGGTACACATTACGTTTGTGAATATTGTGGCTCAATAAATAAAGTAGATAAATCAAAGATTAAAGAGAAATTTGCAAATGATATCGATTTTATTTTGGTAGACGTTTTATTAAAAAAAACTGATAAAGAAGAAAAGATCACTAAGGTTGATGTTACTGAGGGTGATTTATATATTTCTGTTATTGATATCTCAGGTAGCATGAGTGGTGCTAAAATTGAAGCTGTAAAAAAATCGCTTGTTCAAACATTAAAAGATTTTAAAATTAATTCCCCTAATACAAAATACATTTTAATAGCATTTGAAAGTAGTATCTATTATTATTTAAGACATAATAAAGAACCAATAAATCTTAAAGGAGATTTATTATTTTCTGTTGAAGAAATGAAATCTACTATAAATAAATATATAAAAAAGGAAGAGTTTTTAGGTTCTATAGGTGAATTTGCCGATGGATGGGTAAGGAAAGTTGAGAGTTTAAAATCAATGGATATGACAGCACTGGGACCTGCATTGTACTTTGCGATTATTTCATTTGAATCATTTTATTCATCTGGAAGGATAACATTATTGACTGATGGCTTAGCAAATCAGGGTATAGGTAATTTATCTGGAACGAGTGCTGGAGCTGAGAGATTTTATGAGGGTATGGCTAATTTATGCAATCAGTTTAAAATTATTGTCGATGTTGTAGGAGTGTCTGCTCCTGGTGATAATAATGAGATGGGACTTCAAACGTTAGGAAAATTAACAGATAGTACGGGTGGAACATTATATTTGATTTCAAGTGAAGAAATGGAAACGATCTTTACAGCATTAAGGCAGATAAGATATATTGGGAAAGATGTAAAAGTGCGAATCATTGTTCCGCCGAGTATTAGTATTAAAAATGTAACTGGTGCATTTAGTTCTAAAGGCGTGTTAGAAGGCTCTGAAATAAATCTAGGGGCTATTACAGCAGATAGAGAATTATTTCTCGAATTAGAAGCTAAAAAGGAATTAAAAGAAGAACAAGAAGTACCAATTCAGCTTCAAGTGGAGTACTTAGACAAAGAAGGACGTAAAAGAATGAGAGTTATTAATGATAAGGTAAGAGTTACGAAAGATGCAAACGAATTCAAATCTGAGTATGACCAAAAACTAAATGTTATGATGAACATCCAATCTGCGGGATCAGGCTACTATGCGGGAAAAGCAAATGATTCAAAAAAACGCTTAATAAAACTAAAGAATGTTATGAGGGATGAAATGATGGCACTTAAATCTTCCAATTTGAGTTTTGCTGAAGAAGAATTCACAGAAAGTTTATCCTACTTAGATGATGAATTAGAAGAAATTGAGATGGAAGAAAAGGAAGTCGCTCAAGCACCAGCAAAAAGCTATTGGGCTGCGAAAGGTCAACAAAGAGCACGGATGTCATCAGCATCGTTGAAGAAACGAATGGAAAAGAAAAAAAAATAAAAATGGAAATAAATTATCCATTATAATAATTTTATTTTTTACGTTTAATATGGATCAAAAGCAAGAATTAACCGAAAAAATAATAGAATATAGTAGGAAAGTTGGCATAGACGTCATAGGTTTTGCAGATCCAATGCTATTTAATCGTTTTCCGGAAGAAAACCAACCCGACACATTCTTAAAAGGAACCAAGTCTACCATCATTGTAGGAATACATTTATATGACATTATGCTTGATGTGTGGAGTAAAAACGAGGAAATTGGAAAAAGTATTCAGTTCGCTGATTCTGTCTTGAAAAATTATTGTAATTCCATATCTAAATTTCTCCATAAACAGGGATATGAATCTAAGGTAATCCAATATAATCCTGGACTTTTCTTGAAAGATTCTGCTGCTCTTGCGGGAATAGGGCCAGTAGGTAAAAATAATCTCCTCATCACTAAAAAGTATGGCTCCCAAGTTCGCCTTAGAGCAATTGTTACAACAGCACCTTTAGTCTTCGGAAAACCCATCTTTGAGAGTAATTTCTGTAAAGAATGCAATATTTGCATTGAAGCCTGTCCTGCTGCTGCTTTTAATAATGGGAAGTATGATAAAGCGCTCTGTCTTGATTATAATCACACTAATTGGAAAAAGCTTTCAAATTTTACTCGTTTATGGTGTAATGTATGTATTGAATCTTGTCCAATCGGAAAAAAAAATTACTAAACTAATTCTTCCCCCGGTTTCTTCTTGTTGTCAATTTCAATGTTTGTTGAGTATAAAATAGTTAATTTTTACCCTGCTTTTTTATTAGAGGAATCCCTGATCGATAAAATTTACAACCTCCCCTTTTACAATTATTAGAAATGCGTTCTATATGATAACATTCTCCATTCAAAACATAAAAACAATCCTTTCTTCCGTTCCCTAAATCAATATATTTAATTTCCATAGATGATAAACGACATCTCCTCAATTTTTGTCTTTAACAATCTAAGAATTTATAAAATTCTAAATTTTGTCGATTGATGATTTAAGTAAAATCAGATTAATATTTAATGCTTATCGCCAAAATAGTAAAACTGATTAAATTAAACATAATAAAAAAAAGTCAGAAGTTTATATTTGAAATATAATAAATTTTTAAAGTTGTATCCTAATATCATTATTCTGCTAAAAAATTGCGAGATCAGGGAATTTAGAGATTTAGATTTAGAAGCAATTTTATGTATTTAGAACTTAAATATCCTTCACTGCATTTAGAAGCAGATACTCAAAAGTGTACAAAATGTAAAAAATGCTCAAGATCCTGTGAAATGGGACTTGGTGTTAACTCTTTAGTTCAATCTGGGACATATATGATGCAGACTGTATCTTATGTGGAAGATGTGTTTCTATCTGCAAACAAGATGTAATAAACTATGCCTGGAAATGGAATACTAAGAAAACTGAATAGTAAATAATTTTTAAAAAAATTTGTAATTTAATTTAGAAATTAAAAAAAAAAATTAGAATTTATTGCTTGGATAATGAAACATGCAAAATTTTAGAGTGTAATTATTGATTTACACTAAAGTAATTGCTATTTTCATATCTCCATTAGTTACTTTCTTACGACGGGAGTGTTTTGCAATATCAAGCGCGCAACCAGTTAATGTTTTAGCGTATTCTTCTAACCAATCCATTAACTTATCAACTGCTGCTCGACTTACGATTTCAGCTCCAGCTTTTTTCATTAGAGCCCGTAGTGGACTCCATGCAAATGCAGCCATTTTTTATTCCTCCACTTTTTAATATTTGTTTTAATTAGTTTTTTTACTAAATTTAAATTAGTATTTCTTATATTTAAATTTGTTGGTTGGTGACAAATAATCCGATGAATTTGATCCACTCATTTTAATCGACAAAAAAATCCATTGGCGATAATTTTTTTTTTTTTAAGTAGTAAATTCGGATCATAAGATCTGATCAACTCTTGAGATCATATTAATCAGTTTGTGATCAGATCATAATTACTATACTATAATACAATAAAAATTTATGATTGAAAATAAATGATCAGTATATTAAATAAATGTTTTAAACATTTATATATATAAGATTGTATTAAATCATTAAATGGAGCTTTTTAATAAATAGTAGAATTAACATTTTTCAATTACGAAATAAACATAAGAAGTTTTATAATTTTTTACTCGATACTAGGTTATAAAACAGTTGATCAACATTATTATTTGATTGAGAAAGAAGTTTTAAAAAATGAGTGAAATCAAACCTATAATACTAATAGTTTCTGATATTCATGTTGGCTCTTTGGATTGTGAAATTGATTTATTTATTCAATTTTTAAGAAAGATTATTAATGGAGTGTTCGGGAATGAGTTACAAACACTCATAATAATGGGAGACTTTCTTGATTTATGTACAGATGTTCCTGCAAATCTATTACAAGATGAAAAAATCCAGGAAATCTTTACACTCCTATTAAAAATTAAAGAATCGTTGAATCTCATTTTCCTTCTTGGTAATCATGAAATTCCAGTTACTGGAGATTATGATGCGAAATTTAAACGCAGAGAAAAAAAGTTCTTAATCAAATTTAAGAAACTAGGTTCCGAAGATCTGTTTGCTGAGAATTTATATTATCAATATATAATTCTGAAAAAGAACAATAATGAGGATCAGTTGTTTCTATATGAAACAAGAGATCAAATAAATAGAAATCCAATCGCGCAAATAAAAGTTAAAGGTCTTGAGTTAGGAGACGATTATGAGTGTTTAATGGCTCATGGATTTCAATTTGATAGTGAAATTTATCGTTTTTTTGTTGGGCAATTATGGAAAGCTCTAATTTCTAACAATAAATTTGAAATAAAAGAAACCTATGATTATTTCTGGAATCTAGTTATCAAAAATGGGAGAAAGATTAAACCTATCACTTTCAAACAAATGAAAGAAGAGTTAGCAAAGGTGAAATCCATTCCAATTGAAGAAAGTGATCAACTTTTTTCCGAGCTGAGCATTTTGGAATTTAACTTGATTAAAGTAAATATGCGTATTATGAAAAAATGGGAACGTGCAAGTAAACCTGATTATTACAATGAAGAAATTAAAGAATTTTTAGAAGATGATGTCTATAAGTTATCAAAAATAAACCATGTAATCTATGGGCATTCTCATATTAAGGGAGTAACTTATGAAAAAATTAATAACACATATGTATCTATTACCAATTCTGGTTCCTGGCAGCACATGCAACCATCCTATGTAGAGATCCAGGAGAAGGGAAAGATAGTTTTAAAACTTTTTAATCAGCAGTCTATAAAAGATATATAAAAACTTGTTTACTAAAATTTTTATATTTAGAGTTTTTTGATAAGGTTAATTTCTTTTCGTTGGTGTTGAATAATTATTATTCTAGATCCATTTGAAATACTTGTACCGTTTATTATTTGTTTAGTAATTCTTGGGATTCTTATTGGACTTATCATTAGTTATTACAGGAGAGGGAATAATATAGCACCTTTACTCGCTGCATTAATAATTATAGTAGGTATTACTTTTACCGTGGGTTTCTTCCTTATAGGAAGCTTATAGAAGTAGTTTTACTTCCTGATTTTTTCTTTCGGCATAAAAAAAACGACCAGAACCCATAACATCAACATGGCGATAGTAGATTTCGTTAAAATCGAGTGTTTGAGATGTAATACCTTCTCTTTGCTTAACATCCTCAATTTTTTGTTTTGAATTTGTCTCAAGTGTAAATTTAATCATTTTGCCTAATTCAGAGGTAAGGATCTCTTCTTCTGAAGGATAATATTGATCGGGATCAGCTCCCAAGACAATATTACTTGGTCGATATTCTCCAGGTTTTTCCTGTGCTTCAATTTTATACTTTTTAAATAAATCTATAATCATTTTTAGGTTATCAAGGGAAGGATGGGAAATTTTATTAAGAACTATAAAAACTTTAGAATCAGGCTTCCGTAAATAATCATAAACTGTGTCTGGAGTTCTCTTAGGTTGATAATCCGGGAAAAGATCTTTTTCTCTCAAAATATCTAATAAATTAACTTTTAGTATAAGTTTAATATTTATTAATTTAGACTTTTATTTTTTATTATAAGGTTTATTTTTATTAACAAAAAAAAGTAACTTAATTATGTCTGGTAATAACGATATGGTTTATAAAGTAAACGAAGACAGCCAAAAGCCCATTTATATTTTCAAAGTCTGTATCCTTGGTCAAGAAAGAGTAGGAAAAACATGTATTGCGAAGAGATTGTGCTTCAATACATTTGATGTGAATACCAGTGAAACTCTTGGGATTGAATTCTATACAATTGACTTTCCAATCATCGTAAATGGTGAAAATACTTTCGTTAGGATAAGTATTTGGGATTTTGGCGGGCGAGAACAATTCAAAAAACTATTTCCATACTACATTAACGGAGCTAACGGAATTTTCATGGTTTTTAATTTAGTAGATCTTCAAACATTATTGAGATTAGATTGGTGGTATGAAAAGTTAGGGGAATATCATCATGGCTATACACCAAGAATGTGTATTGGAGCAAAACACGATCTAGTTAAAACTGCTGATGAAAAATCTAAAGTAGATGATTTAGTTGTTGATCGATTTATGCAACGACATAATGAAGTTGATTTTTACAAGACATCATCGAAGGATAATTATAATATTAAAGAAATTTTTAAAAATCTCGTTATTAAAATATTAATCAAGAATAAACTAGATTACGATAAACTAATCTAAAAAGTCGTTATCGATATGTTTTTTCTTTTTTATTTATTTATACTAATTTAAGGTAGGATCGTAATGGTTGATATTTTTCATGAGGAAGATGAAGATCTTTCATTATTAAAGGAAAAAACTATAAGTATTGTTGGCTATGGGAACCAAGGGAGAGCACAAGCTCTGAATTTGAGAGATTCGGGATTAAACGTAATTGTTGGCAATATTAAGGATAAATTTAAAAAAATTGCTCTAAATGACAATTTTTCAGTATTTTCAATAGAAGAAGCTATTGAGAAATCTGATATTATTTTTATATTAATTCCTGATGAGATTATGAATGAAGTCTTTGAGAAGGAAATTAAGCCAAACATTAAGCCTAACTCAACTCTAGTTTTCGCCAGTGGTTATAATATTGGCTTCAAACTCTTAAAACCTCCTGAGAATGTTGATATTATATTAATAGCTCCAAGAATGATTGGTGTAGGTGTAAGAGAGAATTTTCTTAAAAATGAAGGATTTTTTAGCTTTGTGGCTATTGAACAAGACCATTCTGGGCAAGCTAAAAGGACTTTACTAGCTTTATCTAAAGGAATTGGGACTCTAAAAAAAGGTGTAATTATGCTCACTTTCAAACAAGAAGCTGAACTTGATTTATTTAACGAGCAAGCATTTGGTCCTGCGTTTGGAAGGGTTTTACTCACGAGTATCTACACTCTGATTGATGCCGGATATCCTCCTGAAGCTGTTTTAATCGAAATGTACATGAGTAGTGAAATGGCATATACTTATAAGAAGATGGCAGATGTAGGATTAATAAAACAAATAGATTTTCATTCCCAAACAAGTCAATATGGTGCTATGAGTAGAGGAATTCGATTTCGTAAATTACCTCTTAAACCTTCCATGAAAGAAATTTTGAAAGAAATTCAGGATGGTGATTTTACGAGAGAATGGGAGAAGAAAATTACAAAATTGAAATTCAAGCTCATTAAATTTTTCGCAACAAAACAGAAGATAAATCGATTAGAACAACAAGTAAGGAAAAGCTTAAAATTAAAGGAATATGATATTTATGGAGAAGAACCTCCTACAGCAAAAGAATTAGAAAAATTAAAAGAAATTTCCGATGAACTTGAGCTCTTTAAACAATACTATGAATAGTAAATAGTAATATGACTCATTTTTAGCATAGAAGAGTTATATTAAGATGCCGATAACTCCTGTTATTGTTAAAACTACACCAGCAAATCCTAATTTCGAAATTTTCTCATTATTTATAAAATACGTAATAGGAAGAGCAAATAAGGGGCTCGCACTCGCGATTAATGACATGATGGTTGCTCCCGCCGTTCGAGCGGCTTCAGTATAGAGATAAGCTCCTAAGGATGTTCCTATAAGTGCTCCAACTAATAATAGAATATATGTTTTCAAAGATCTTTTATGGCTATTTTGGATTTCATTCTTCTTTCTATAATAATTTTCTCTCAACACCATTGAAGTTAACATCAATGAAGCAAAAGGAAATCTAATGACATTTCCGATTATGGAACTAATACTTTGCTCTGATTGGAGTATCTGATCAATTTCATTAGTAGCAAAATCTATTATTATTAAACCTCCTGCCCATCCTAAGGATGCAATTAATCCGAAACCAATAGCTTTTAATGAAAGTAATGTTTTTGTTTCAGAGGATTTATTTGCCATATCATTATTATCTGATGCAACTTTACTTTTACCTATTATTGTAATTCCACAACCAATCAATAATATCGATAAAATCACCCTAACATCAAAAGGTTGATTTAAAAATAATACAGCAAGTATAAATGTAAAGAGTGGGAATGTCATTGAAACTGCTATAGCAATAGTTGTCCCTAATTCCTTTTGCGCATTAAAATATGCAGTATCACCCACAACTTGACCAAATACAAAACTAATAATTAAAAAAATCCAAATCTCTAAAGGTATTAAAAAAATCATAACAAAAACATTCAATATTATAGCTATAATAAAAAAAGTTAATGTACCAATCCCTGTACGGAAAAAGTTTATATAAGCTGGACTTGCTTCGTGTTCTGTTTTTCTAAAGATTACATTTGAGACAACAAACGTAAGCACAGCTAAAATTGCGGTTAATTCTCCAGTCATTAGATTTTAAATAGTCTATTTATTTTTTTCCCATAATTATACATCTTCAGAAATGATTTAGCTCCACTTTCAATGGAAGGATACACGATAAATCCATCATCAATGAGTAGTTCATGATAGTCATTTCGATACTGATGAGGCGTTTCAGCTAATATTAAAATTAAAGTCTTATTTTGATCCTCAATATAATCCCTGATCATTTTAAGATTATTATAGTAAGATTCAAATCTAGCGGGATCTCTTTTACCCCAAACATTAGTGTGCATTACAACAAGGTCAATATTTTCACTAACAGCTGCCTTACATAGTTCCATATACTTTTCAGAACGTGAAACCCAAGGTAAATCAAGCGGATTTGAAAGTGAGCCTATTTTAATAGCGTATACATTCATTAACTTTTCTTTAGTTTTATCATCAAATAAAGGAACATTTAGTCCCAATTTTGTAAGAGTATCAGTATCAATAATTCCTAATCCTCCTGAATATAAAATAACCAACACATTTTTGCCTTTCGGATATAATTTGATTTGATCCTCTAAGGGTAAATTTCTATATTTCTTAAAGAAACTTTGAAACATAAATAAATCATCTACCAATTCATCTAAAGAACTTCCTACCTCAATTAACGAAGTTTGAGAATATATCGCATTCCATAGTTTTTCATCTGATCCTAAAGAACCAGTATGAGTTAATACTGCAGATCGAGCGCGTTTAGTCATGCCACCTCTTAAGAAGAGAATTGGTTTTGTTATTTTGGATAGTACTTTAAAAAATTTCCTTCCCGCACATTCTTGGTATTTAGAAAAGCCTTCGAAGTAAATTCCAATTATATCAATATCACTATCGTCACTAAAATATTCTAAAAAATCCGTCACTTGCAAATTTACACAGTTCCCTATACTCGCTCCTTTAGAAAAGGTGAGTCTATATCTCCCATAAGCAAACCTTACAGTCTTTGAATGTAGGTCACCTGAGTGAAATATTAAACCTATATTTCCATCATCCGTTGGAAACATAGGAAGATAAGCATTATGACCACTTGGACAGTATACACCCATACAATTAGGACCTATGCCGCGAATTTCAGTATTTTTATCAAAAAAATCTTTGAGTTCCTTTTCAATTTCCGCCCCGACATCATCAAATTCTCCAGTTCCAGCAGTGAATATATGGATGAATTTGATTTTCTTTTGTGAAGTAATCTCATTTAGAGATGTAATTAATTTTTCTCTTCTTACAGCTAAAATTAGTAGATCAATTGTATCAACTGGAATCTGATTAAAAGATTTATAGCACTTTATCTCAAATAATTCTTCCTCCGTGGGAGAGATTAAATATAGATTATCTAAATTGAACCCTTGTGATTTAAAACCATGAATGAAATAACTTAATTTCTCCTTAGCTTCAAAAATTGCTACAGATTTTGGTTTAAATAATAGATCTAATGATTTATTTCCAGCCTGACTTATCATTTTTAATGTAAGCTAGTTTAATGAGATTTATATTGTTTATTTGTGACTTTAAAAACTTAAGTTAAGCATTAGTAATAGGTTTTTATATTTTAATTTCATTAGACACAGTTGTTTGCGAGTGAGTGAAATTAATGCATAAGCTTCCTTCCATACTCATATAATTTTAAAAAGGATTTAGCCGCGATCTCAATTGTGGAATATACTATAAAATTGTCACTAATAAGCATGTTATAAAAAAGCTTTAAAGATTCGCTAGGATATTGATGTAAAATTATAATGAATATTTTATTTAAAGACTCCACATGGTTTCTCACTTCTAACAGGTTTTCGTAGTAGCCTTTAAAGCGTTCACCCTCTAAATCACGCCACGCATCGGTTTCAACTATAACTAAGTCGATATTATCATCAATAGCAGCTTTGCTCACATCAACAAGTACTTTCTGGTGAGTTACCCATGGAAGATCAAAAGGATTTGATAGACTCCCAACTCTTATTGGATAAATATCTTTAAGTTTTTCTAATGTTTTACCTTCAAATAGAGGCAATTCAATCCCCAATTCTGTTAAAGCATCGGTGGCTAATATCCCAAAACCCCCTGACCAAAGAATAATTAATGCTCGTTTGCCTACTGGATATACAATATCCTCATTGGTTTTTTTAAATCTAGCTATATAGTATGAAAATAGATATAGGTAGTCAATTAACTCATCTAATGAAGAAGGAGTTTCAATCGTGGGAGTTTGCTTGTAAATAGCCTCCCAAATGCTTCTTCTAGTTGCTAAAGCACCAGTATGTGTTAGCACTGCTTTTTGTCCTCTTGTTGTCTTTCCACCTCTCATGAACAATATAGGTTTTTTCATCTTTTTTAACACATCAAATAAAACTTTTCCTTCCTTTTTATGAAAAGGTGAAAAACCCTCGAAGTAAACACAAATAACATCAGTTTCATCATCATGATTAAGGTAACTCAATATTTCTGATATTTGAATATCAACACAATTTCCAATACTTACTCCAATCGAAAATCTTAGATTGTATCTGCGTGAGCCGAACTTTATCATTTTAGAATGTAAATCTCCCGATTGAAAGATTAATCCAATGTTCCCAGGTTCTTCAGGAAAGGAAGAATAGTAAGCAGTTCTTCCACGAGGGCTATATAAACCCATACAATTTGGACCAATTGCCCTAGTATGGCTATAACTTTCAAGAATATCCTTAATTTGGTGTTCGATTTCTAGTCCTAAATCATCAAATTCACCTGTACCTGCTGTAAATATGTGGATAAAGTTAACCCTCTTTTTCGAGAGAATATTCTTTAATGATTTGATGAGTAATTCTCTTCTTACAGATAAAATTAAAAGATCTATGGTGTTTTCTGGAATCTCATCAATAGTTTTATAACACTTTAAGCCCTGAAATTCTTCATGTTTGGAAGAAACTAAATAAATCTTATCAAAATCAAAGTTTTGTCGTTTGAACCCTTTAAGGAAAAAAGAATTATTTCTGGAGACTTCAAATATCGCAACATTTCTTGGGTTAAACAATCTATCTAATGAATCAATGGTATTAATATTATCCATTTATATCCTCACTTTTAATCGTTAAATCTGTATTGCAATTATAACATATTTTCGGACGAGAATCGAATTCTATTCCACACTTTGGGCACTTTGTCGATATACTTCTTGCAATTGCTTCTAAATCTGCGCTCTGAGGCTTCCTTCTATTCTCTGTGATCTTTTTCAAAATTATTGACAGTGTGATTGAGATTCCCACAATAAAGATACCCAACAAAATTGTGTTGACAAAATGAAATTGAAAATTGGATTTAAAATATTCACTATGATATCTTGAAAGAAAAACGTAAAGAAAAAAATTGAAAAAGAAAAATGCTAGTAAATTCATTGAATACGCTTTTTTATAATCAACATACACAAAAATAGAAATTAAAGAAACTGTAAACCAAATAATGTAGATAAAGAATAAACCTGATACTTTATCAAATAAAACATAATTCGCTAAGAATTGTATAATTAGTTCTCGTTCTTTTATAATCCCCGCATCAAACTTTAAATTAATATTATAACTCTGAATAAAGATAAAAAGGCTTAAAATTAGAAATTGTATAGCAAATATCACAATCCTAATTCTAAAAATGTCTAATATTTTCATTATCAATTAATTAAGTAGAGCAATAAATTAAACTCTTTTAGATACGATCTTAAAACATATTAATTGTGCTATTTGAAATTAAAAAAAGCCCAAAATAGTAAAATTTTTAAAATTTGCTACCCTTAATTTTGTACAGTGGAAGACTCGTATTCTTATTTTTTAAAATTATTAAATTATCACGATCAAAAAGGATGTTTTCTCCCATGAGTCACACTTCTTCTTCAACAGTTAATTATATGATAAATTTTTGAGGTAATTAGTTTATGAGTTATACGTTTTCGAGAACTAAGATGATTGATAAGATTAAATTTGGTCTTTTAAGTCCAGATGAAATCCGTAAAATGTCAGCTGCTCGAATTATAACAGCTGATACATATGATGAAGATGGATTACCGATACCATCTGGGTTAATGGATCAACGCTTGGGCACCATCGAACCAGGTCAACGCTGTCAAACATGTGGTAATCTGGTGAGCAATTGTATGGGACATTTTGGACATATAGAATTAGCTAGACCAGTGATACACGTAGGATATGCGAAAAAAATATTGAAAGTATTACGGAGTATTTGCCCAGAATGTTCAAGGTTGATGTTACTAGAAGATGAAAAAGAGATGTTTCGGGAGGAACAACAAAAACATAGAAAGATATTTTTCGAAGGTGATGAAGATGCTTCAAAAATTGTATTTAAGCGGGCGAGAAAAGCAAAAATTTGTCCTTATTGTGGAGCAAAGAAAAAGAAAATCGTTATTGAGAAGCCTACTACATATTATGAGGAGGAAGAAGGAAAGGGTTCTCGGAGAATAACACCTATTGAGATTTTGGAACGCTTATTAAAAATGAACGATGTTGATCTTAGGATTATTGGAATTTCACCTGAAAACGCTCGTTTAGAATGGATCATCTTTACCGTTTTACCCATCCCTCCTGTATGTGCGAGACCATCTATTACTTTAGATAGTGGTATACGATCTGAGGACGATTTAACTCATAAATTGGTTGATGTGATTCGAATCAATCAGAGATTACGAGAGAATATTGATGCTGGAGCACCCCATTTAATTGTAGAGGATCTATGGGAATTATTACAATATCATATAACTACTTATTTTGATAACCAAGTTTCAGGAATTCCTCCAGCACGCCATCGGTCCGGAAGAGCACTTAGAACTTTAACCCAAAGGCTTAAAGGCAAGGAAGGAAGATTCAGAAGTAATTTAAGTGGAAAAAGAGTTGATTTTTCTGCTAGAAGCGTAATATCTCCAAACCCATATATTAGTATTAATGAAGTAGGAGTCCCAATAGAAATAGCTAAAATTTTAACAATTCCTACGAATGTTAATGACTGGAACATTGAAGAGATGAAACAAATGGTTTTAAATGGTCCTTATAATCACCCTGGATCTAATTATATAATACGAAATGATCGTAGAAGAATTGATCTTCGTTATGTAAAAAACCTAAAAATTATCGCTGATATGTTAGCACCAGGATTTACTGTTGAACGCCATTTGGCTGATGGGGATTTAGTGTTATTTAATCGACAGCCCTCTCTTCATAGAATGTCAATAATGGCTCATGAAGTAAAAATAATGGAAGGAAGAACCTTTAGGTTAAATTTAACTGTATGCCCTCCTTACAATGCTGATTTTGATGGAGACGAAATGAATTTACATGTCCCTCAGAGTGAAGAAGCTCGAACGGAAGCAGAATTTTTGCTTAAAGTGCAAGAACATATATTGTCACCACGGTTTGGTGGTCCTATACTCGGAGGAATTCAAGATTTTATCTCAACTGTATTTCAATTTACAAGCAAAGATGCTTTATATAACAAAAAAGATGCCTTAAATTTACTATATCTTGGAAATATCTTTGAACATAAACCTAATTTTAATTTAGACCAAATGACTCCTATAACTACTGATCCAGAACCTCTCTATTCCGGAAAAGATATTTTCAGTACTTTATTTCCAGATGATTTAAATATTAGAGTTAAATCTAAATTTTGTAAAAAATGCGAGGTTTGTAAAGAAGAAAACTGTGAGTATGATGCTTATGTTGTTATAACGAATGGTAGGTTAATAGCTGGAACTATTGATGAGAATTCTTTTGGTGCTATGCAATCAAACAGTATTTTGCAACGCATCATCAAGGACCATGGAAATGCTCTCGGAAGACAATTTTTAGATAGCGCAACAATGATGTTGTTATACGTTATCAGAAAAAATGGAATTACTATGGGATTAGATGAGGTCTATGTACATGGGCATGCGTATGATGAAATTAAGAAAATTTTAGCAGAAGCAACTGCAGAATCCCATAAGCTTATCAAAGCATTTGATGATAATGATACTACTGTGCTAAAAAGAGCTCCTGGGCGTTCAATGAGAGAAACTTTAGAGCTTAGAATAAGGCAAATATTAGCAGAAGCTCGTAAACAAGCCGAAGAAACTGCAGCAGAATTTATTGGTGATGAAGCGCACTCCGTTATAATGACTAAGTCTGGAGCCAGAGGGAATATATTAAACCTTGGACAGATGTCTGCGGTGGTTGGACAGCAAGCTATCCGTGGTGAAAGGATTAATCGAGGGTATAGTATGAGAACTTTACCGCATTTTAAAATCAACGATTTGTCGCCTAAATCAAGAGGGTTTGTTACTTCTTCATATAGGAATGGTTTAAAACCTGTAGAATTCTTTTTCCATGCTATGGGAGGGAGAGAAGGATTGGTTGACACAGCAGTACGAACCTCAACATCTGGATATATGCAAAGAAGACTAGTGAATGCTTTACAAGATATGGTCATTGAGAATGATGGTACTGTAAGAAACAGCGATAAAAACATCATACAGTTCATTTTTGGTGACGATGGGGTCGAGCCGACAAAAACCGATCATGGGAACGCCGTAAACTTAGATGTCTTACTACTGAAAGCTAAAGCGCTCGATGTGGAAGAAATTCGGAAAGAACTTAGGAAGAAACCTGTTCCTAAGAAAACAGCACCAAAAAAGAAACCTGTTCCTAAGAAAACAGCACCAAAAAAGAAACCTGCTTCTAAAAAATCGTCACCTAAGAAAACAACACCAGAAAAAAAACCCGTAAAAAAAACTGATTCTAAGCCAAAACCGAAAGAAACCGCAGATGAAGGATCTTTACAGCAACAATATGAAGAAGAAACTGGAAAGAAAGCAATATGGAGAGGAAAAGAAACTAAAGGTTATTTAGAATGGAAAGATAATAAATCAAGTTAAAATTAAAAATTTAAAAAGAAGGAAAAAAAAATGGCAAAGAAAAAACCAGCAGGAAATCCTGATTTAGAAGCTTTGAAAGCACAATATAAGGAAAAAACCGGAAAAAATGCTCTGCATTGCGGTAAGCTTACTAAAGGATTTCAAGAATGGAAAAAACAACATTAATTTTAAAGATGAATAAAAATCATATGGTACGAGAAAAATGGTTAAAGTAACTCCAGAAATTTTAGATAAGGAATTAGATCTCTTAATGGAAGATGGTATACCTGAAGATTTAATCAATAAGATTAGAGAAAAAGTAAAGAATGAAGATTTAGAAGAAGAGCAGCTTGAGTATCTTTTAAATAAAATCTTTATTAATTTTAACAATGCTATTGTAGAAACTTCAGAACCAGTAGGAACTGTAGCAGCACAATCGATTGGTGAACCTGGAACCCAAATGACATTAAGAACCTTTCACTATGCGGGGGTTGAAGAATTCTCGGTAACACAAGGATTACCGAGATTAATAGAAATTGTGGATGCAAGGCGATTTCCGTCAACTCCTCAGATGACAGTATTTTTAGAAGAAGAATACCGAGAAACTGAAGAAAAAGCGCTTATAGTTCACAATCGCATTGAGCAGATACGAATTGAACAAATAACGCATGATGTGGATTTAGATTTTGTGAATTGGACCATCAATATTCATCTAATCCCTGAGATTTGTGAAAAGAAAGGAATAGATATAGAAGAAATCCCTGAAATATTAAAACGTTATAAGAAGAAGGGTACAATAAAACATGAAGGAAATTCTATAATTATTGATCCCGGGATTGAAGATTTACAGAGTTTACAAAAGCTAAGAGAGAAAATTCTTAAGAAAGTCGTTAAAGGGATCAGAGGAGTAAAAAGAGGATTATTGACTCCTGCTGAAGGTAATAAAGAATGGGTAATTAAAACTGAAGGAACTAACATGCAAGGAGTAGTACAAATTGAGGGTGTAGATGTTGCACGGACAGTTTCTAATCATATTCATGAAATTGAAAAATTATATGGCATTGAGGCAGCAAGAACAATGATAATAGTAGAAGCTCAAAAAGTCCTAGAACAACAAGGCTTAGATGTAGATTTAAGACATCTCCTCATTCTTTCTGACCTAATGTGCCATTTGGGATCAATTCAATCAATTGGAAGGCATGGAATTTCCGGTTCAAAATCAAGTGTTTTTGCGCGAGCTGCTTTCGAAGTAACAGTTAATCAACTACTTGATGCTGGGCTTTATGGAGAAGAAGAACGATTACTCGGAATTCCTGAAAATGTAATAGTCGGACAAATATCACCGATTGGTACTGGGAGGGTAAGTGTCATGTTTGATCTAGATGCGAATTTAGCAATTTTAAAGAAAAAAAAACAATCTTTATGAGAACGTTAATATCCTTTTTCATTTTCCTATAAACTAAACTAAAATTAAAAAAGTATCCTTCTTATAATTTAATATATCTATCTGTTTTGAAATTACGATGGCAAAGAATAGAAGTAGATCAGTAATCGAGAAAGTCGATCTTAGCAGAAAAAAAACTAAAGAATTTGATATAGATACGAATATTAAAGTTGCTTATAAAACTGGAAAGATTATCTATGGAAAAAATCAAGTTCTAAAGAATTTGATACATAATTCTCCTTTTAATATGCTAATTGTAAGCAATAATTGCCCACAAGAATTTATGAATCAATTAACTTATTATAATTCACTTTTAAAAGATAAATTCTTTATACATAAATATAAAGGTTCAAGTTGGGACTTGGGATTGGCATGTGCTAAGCCTTATATGATATCTATAATAGGTGTGATTGATTATGGAGACTCAGATTTAAACTCTTTAAAAACTAAACTAAAATAGAAATATGAAACTTAATTTGCCATGTTAAAAAAACATATTAAAATTGACAGAGATTCAATGGAACTTATCTCCTTATTTAATAATATCTCTGGTGCCATTATAAAAGATTGTCTTATCTTTAAATCTCCTGAATATGGGAATGAAATTATTATCTTCTTAGTGAAAGAAGAAGATGTTGGAAAAGCTATTGGAAAAGCAGGGGAACATGTAAAAGACTTAAAATCGAAGCTCCAAAAAAAAATTGACGTTATAGCGTTCTCTGAGGATCTCAATAAATTCATACAGAATATTTTACAAACAACAAAGAATTCTATCTTGGTTAAAAATATCGAGATCAAGGAAAGCAGAAATCTAAAGAAGACTGTAATTATAACCGTGCGACCACAGGATCGTGGAAAAGCTATTGGAAAAGATGGTTCGATGATTCGCAAAATTAAGGAAATTATTTTAAGATATTTTGATGTTGATAATGTAATAATTAACACAAAGAATCTTTAAATATTTCCTATCGTAATTTTAAATTATTAGGAACTCTCGATTTTATTATTTGATAAACTAATATAGTGATTTTTATCCCAACTTTAGAGTTATTTGATGAGCAAGATGCTATTAACCATGTTAATAATTTAAATTTTAAGCGATTGGCTGCCACTGACGGCGAAACTAAAACAATAAATTATATCTTAAAGGAATTAGCCAAAAAGGAGGTTGATCTGACAGTTGAATCCTTTATGTGGTCTAAAACATCAATAAAGTTAAGAAAATTAATTTTCTTATGGATTTTTGCTTTTGTCTTAGGTTCTCAAATTCTTTTATTACAACCTGTTATTACATGGATAATTCTTCCTCTTGATGGGCTTTTTTTCGTAGTTTTATTTGCATTAGCAAAATTAATATTTGATCACACTCGTATTTTATTCTTGGGTAAAAGAAAGGAATCAAAAAATGTTATAGCGACCATTCACGCAAATGATTTATATCCCAAAAGACCTGTTGTCATCTTTACAGCACATTATGACTCGGCTTCGTCAAATTTTCCCATGAAAATTATTAAAGTCTTACTCCTTTCGGTATTTATGCTGCTTCTCTCATTTCTACTAATAAACTTAGTTCTAGCAATTTGGTCGATTATAGCTTTATTTCCAATACTTAAAATCGATATTATTTATGTAATTATTAGAAATATATCCATAATTATTGGAGTTATAATATTAATAGAGATTTTCATCACTTTTTTTAATAAAAAAACCAATCAATCAGTCGGGTCAGTTGATAATGCTAGTGGAACAGCAATACTCATAGAACTAGCTAAATTAATTAAAAACCACCCTCTTGAAAAAACAGATGTTATTTTCTTATGGTGTGGTGCAGAAGAAATGGGCATCTGGGGCTCAAAACAATATTGTGCTAAGCATTTCGAAGAACTTGATCATGATTATGATTTAAATAAGTCATATAATATTAACATAGATATGGTGGGCTCATATGTTGGGATTATTGATGAAACCGGACTCATTAAAAAAAAGAAATTAAATGATAATTTAAATGATGTCCTAGAAGCATCTGCTACTCAACTAAATGTTCCCTTTAAGAGAGCTAGCATGGCTTTTGGCACCAGGAACGATCATTTGGTATTTCGTGCTTTTACAAAAAAATCGGAAAAACCAGAGTTCCAAGTTGCTTGTTTTTTATCTAAAGAAGATTCAAAATACATACATTCTAAAAAGGATATTCCTGACCTTTGCTCTGCTACAAATTTAAATGCTTGTATAGAAATTTGCTATAATACGATTAAAAGTCTTGATCTGAGAGTTGATTAAAACTAAGCGATTAACTACTGGTTTATGGAAAATCCAGATATTCATAAATTTTAAGTTTAAGGATGTATTATTTCACATTATAATTATTTAAATTTTGGTGTAAAAATTTGCCAAAGGGATTATACGCAGCAAGACAACTTAAAGCTAACCGGAAAAAATTTAAGTGGTCAAAATCAAAATATAAGAGAAGGAAATTAAAACTAAAACAAAAGTCAGACCCACTTGAAGGTTCTTGTCAAGCGTTAGGTATAGTATTACAAAAAGTTGGACGCGAAAGTAAACAACCTAACTCAGCAATAAGAAAATGTGTAAGAATTCAATTAAAAAAGAATGGTAAAACTGTCACAGCTTTTCTTCCGGGAGATGGGGCTCTAAATTTTATAGAAGAGCATGATCGAGTTATCGTGGAGGGTATAGGTGGTGCTAAAGGTCGTGCTGTTGGAGACCTTCCAGGAGTACGTTTTAAGGTTGTAAAAGTAAATGGTATAAGTTTGAAAGCTCTTATATCTGGAAAGAAGGAAAAACCATTGCGCTAGAGGTAAGGAAATATGAGTAAAGTACGAAAAGAAGTCAAACTTTTTAACAAATGGTCTTTTGAGAACATTCAGATTAGAGATGTAACTTTAGAAAACTATATCAACTTAAAGCCAATTATAATTCCTCACTCTTCAGGGAGACATGAACATAAACGTTTTTGGAAATCGTCAAAAATTTCAATTCTTGAGCGTTTTACTAACAGATTATTGTCACCCGGATTTATTGCCAGTAAAATTAGGGGTCATAAAAGCTCTTATAATTCTGGAAAAAAAAGTAAATTGCTGAGTAGTTTAAAAAATGCATTCACATTAATAGATTTGCAAACCGGAGAAAATCCAATCCAGATTCTCGTTAATGCAATTATTAACACTGCGCCCAGAGAAGAGACCACACGCATTGCAATGGGTGGGATTCGTTACGCTTCAGCAGTAGATATCGCACCTCAGCGGAGAGTAGATTTGGCTCTCAAGTACCTAGCTCAAGCGCTTGGTTCGGCCACTCATTCAAATGAAAGATCATTTGAAGAAAATTTAGCGAAAGAGTTGATGTCTGCCGCAAATAATAGCCAAGAATCAAGAGCAGTTAAGCGAAAAGATGAAATCGAGAGAATTGCTGTTTCAGCAAGATAAATGGGATCATATTTAATAATTTTATCTACTTCTATTTGATTTTACAATTATCCTCTATTAAAAAGCTTATTTTTTTCAATATCTTATGAATCTAGATAAAATTTTAGTTGAAAATTCAATTTAAAAGATTTATTGCTTCAATCCATTACCATATTCGTTTATATTAAGAACAAAAATTTAGTTTATTAGAGATTGGATTTCTATTCTTAATATGAAATAAAATGAGGTAATGCCAAATAACAGCGACAAAGAAAAAGGATGTGTTGCCTGAAAATAATTATTTACAAAATCTTATTCCTAAAGTGCGTCATAATCGGATATTTGAAAAAGTTGTAAATCATATTAAAATAAATCAAAAAAGCATTCGAGAAACTAAGATCTGTCCCTACTGTCAAGCGAAAAACATGGGTGTTGTCCAAAAATGTTATAAATGTGGTATGGGAATCTGACTCTACGCTAAAAATCGCCATTATAAAGGCGAATAAAGCAGAATTATGAAATAGAGATAGTCTTCATTTCAGGAAGTTGAAATTTTATGAAATTCCTAACAAATAACTCATCCTAAGATTATATAAAAAAAAAAAGAATTTGTGATATATTATTTTCTTGGAATAGTCTCTAAAATAGTACCAGTTATCGCAATTATTAGTGAAGCTCCTATAGAAAACATTGTTATCCAATACTCGTGAGTTTGGAAAACTACTACCTGAAGAATCATCATTGTAAATGTTGTTACTAATACTAAGGTCCATAAACCTAAAAGCTTTATATTAAAGGGTCTCTTTATCACATAACGAGTAATTAATGCTCCAATCGCATAAGCAAGAATGATAATAAGAGGTATTGGTACCCAAAACTCTTGCATCCAAAAAGTAAAAAGCATAATTGAAGAGAAAACGATGAAAAAGTTTATGTAATAAAGCACGCGTCTAAGTAAGTTTTTATTTTGATCTATCTTATACCACAGAATTCCGAAGGAAATAAAGAGAATCCATACAGCAACCAGGTTTATAACAGCTTCGATTATTCCTACTATATCATTTGGCGAGAAAGGGAATGTAAAAAGAGTGTTTATAGCATAATGATCTCCCCAAAAAGCGTAAACCATCCCATATCCTAGTATTTGGGTAAGTAAGATATGATATGTGGATTTGCTAATTAAAGAAATTCCTCGTGAAAGGCGCCCGTCTGGATTTTGGGGTAAAAATTTCATTGCTAGCAAAAACAAAAACGCGGAATATGGAACTATCAGGAAATGATAATCTCCTCTTAGAAGTGGCGTACCATCAACTCTGATTCTAAATGAAAAAAACTGATGTGCCGTAATAAAAGCTAAACTAATTGGATATAAAATCCACATAAAAAAGTTACGATTATCGTTAAGTTTATATCCGGATGAAAACCACATTCCTAAGCCAATACTTGGAAGATAAAATAAAACAGAGGTCATAAAAATCGTCACGATATACCCTTGTTCATATGAGGTAATATCTCCAATTAAGAAAAACAGTGTTAACTGCAATGCTATCTCTACCACGAAACATAGAATTAATGTTATAACTGGCTTTTTGGTGAATGCCCAATAAAGTAAAGGGAAGATTAAAATGGATTGAAATAGTAATGGAAGAAACCAATTTCCTGGGCCCCAAAATGGTAAGAATCCTAGAAATAAGTGTATAAATCCATGATTTGGATAATATTGTCCATTCCACATAGCAGTAATATCAAATCCATACATAAACAAACCTATAAATGTTGATACCGCATACAAAACTAGGAATGGTACAATATATCGCAAAATTTTACTCTTGAAATAACTCCAAGAATACATTTCCCTTAATGTCTGTGCTTCACTTCTTTGCAATGAGCGCCCCATATTAAAGCCCAATATCACTAAAAACACTGGTATTGAGATTCTTTCCCAAAGAGTGGCAGCAATATAAGATTTTATATTCCAAGATACTATATGATCGAAAATAACTAAGAAGATCATTGCTGCTTTTAAAAAATCTACTTGGAAATAGTGTGCGCTCGTTTTCTCCAAAACTTCTTTTTCAATTTCTACTAATTCAAGTTCAGTTTTTGTTTTTTTTAATGTCATGTTAAACTCTTAATTTTTATTTATAGATTTTAAAAAGTTTTTATAATCTTTTATTAATCATCCTTAAATTTAATCCAAAAGGAGTCCAATTTTTCAATAAATAAAAATATGAGATAATAGTGAATAGTGAATAAAATTATTTTAATCTGTTAAAACTATTGATGGGTTTTTTGAGAAATTAGGTTCAAACCTATATAAATATATCACCCACGTATTACTTAAATTCATTTTTAGAACGAATAAATCCTTAATTTTTATATAATTGGTAAACATATTATTTAGATAAGCAGATTTAAAGATCAAAAGCGGGGTACATAAATAAAGTGGATTCCGACAAAAATCAGAATACTTTAGAAAAACAACTAAAGACAATTGGTCAAAAAACGCGGATTGATATACTAAAGAAATTAATGAATGTACAAATTCCTATATCATTTTCAAAGCTTCAAAAACGAGTTATTGACCATAATCTCTCTTCAGTAAACTTATCGTTTCATTTAAATGCTCTAAAAAAGTGTGATTTAATTCTATCATCAGAAGAAGGATACACGATTACAAGTATGGGAAAACAAATCACAGATAAGATTTTATCGATTGAGCAAATTATTAATAAAGAAACTAAAAGAAAAATGATCCGAACCTCAAAATATTCTAAGGAATTATTTGATATAACTAAAATTGAGGAATATTTAGTGAATGAGGGCGAATTAGATCGTTTCTTAGCAAGACAAATTGCTCACGAAGTCGAAGAACGATTATCAAAAACAAATATAGAATATCTAACTACACCATTAATGCGTGAATATATTAATGCAATTTTACTAGAAAATAGTTTAGAAGAAGTAAGACATAAACTAACTCGTTTAGGAACTCCTCCATATGAAGCATTAAAATTGTTTAATTCATCAGAGAATGGTATAACTCCCGACAATTTTATTAATAAACTAGGTTCAGAAACATCTGAACAATTTTTACTTCTAAATCTACTTCCTAAGAACCTAGCTGATCTCTATTTATCGGGAGAAATCTCATTGTTAAACTTGAATTACTGGAGTTTAAGACCTTTAAGCATACATCTAAACATGGAAGTCATTATGAAATATATTTTCCAGAAATACCCAAATATAACAAAAAAATTTGAAAAAGGGCGAGATTTCACTAACCTTATATTATATTTCATTGATATTCTCTATTGTTTAAAGCAATTTTATTCAGAAGATTTAATTTTAAGTGATTTTAATAATGTTTTTCTCTCTCATTTTAATTTCTCGGAAAAGAAATCATTTCTGTTTAATCTTCTAGCTAATCAAATTTTAAGATTTAATGAACTTTCCCAAGATAATAGAGTACATTTATCGCTAGATTTTAATTATAATTATAATTTTAAAGAAGATTACGATACGCAACATGATATTGATTTAAAATTTTTACTTTTTTTAACAGAAACGGCGAAAATTTATAAAAATTATAGAAATCCTTTATGCCTCATAGATTATTCAAAATTTAATAATTTCAATTCACGCAGATCTGGTTTAAATGATGTTTTTTCCAATATTGATATAAACAACACAATTTTTTATAACGGAAATTGTTCAGGATCTTTGACTTCATCAGTAATTAAAACTCTAAATCCTAATGATAGCTACCTAATATTAGATAAAATTTTAATAAATTTATATATGATTTCAATCAAGGCTAACCAAAATGACGATTTATTTCTCGATTTACTTCAAGAAAAATTAAATTTAGTTTTCGAATTGTTCGATTATAAAGAAAAATTAGTTAAAAAAAAGTTGGGTTCCCTTAATCTTTGGGATACTTTAAATTTCAAGCTCTTTGGAAAACCTAAAAACGAAGTATATAAGAATGCTCTAAAATCTATAAGCTTCTTTGGATTAAATGACGCTGTTTTCAATCATTGCGGAATCGAGTTGGATAGAACAGAAAACAGTGAATTATTTGCCTTGAAAGTCTTAAGATTAATGAATGAGATTATTGAGGAAAAAAACAATATAAAAAACGATAATTACGTTTTAAGCCAACCTCATTATGATGAATGTTTAAGAAATTCTTGGAATAATGGCATTACTAATTGTGGCCAAAAGACTCATTATCATGTTTCTAGAATAATTAGAGAGTCTTCGACTTTACCACCTGATAAAACTATTTCATTATTCAAAAAATTTGAAAGGGTAATTAATGGAGGAACATTATTTTATCCAAATTTAAATGGAAATGAACAAACACTAGAATACTATCAAAAGATTCTATTTAACTCGGATTTAAATGCCTTTCAATTAGGAAGATTTCCTAACTGATTAAAATTTAAAAACCGTAATGCTTAATTTAATCGAATTAATCACTCATTAACTCTGCTAAAATAGCTTTCCTCATTGGGATTCCATAATAAGTTTGTTTAAAATAGATAGCTTTTTCTGAGTTATCAACATCAGGCGAAATTTCGGTTATTCGTGGGAGTGGATGTAACAGTCTAAAGTTGTCTTTTGTTTGTTCTAGATCTTCTTTTCTAAAGTTATAATAATTTTTAATTTTTTCATAATCTTCTAAATCTGCGAATCTCTCTTTCTGGATCCTGGTCATATAAAGGACATCTAATATACTTAATATTTTTCTATAATCTGTAATTTCCTTGTAATTAATTTGTCGTTGTTGTAGAAAATCTTTATCTCTATTTCTCATTCTTAATTGTAATGGACTGATGAAATACACATTCACATTGAAATTAGATAGTAAAATAGCAAGTGAATGAACTGTTCTCCCATACTTAAGATCTCCCATTAAACCGATATTTAGTCCATCCAATGGACCTACTTCTTCATTAATTGTAAGTAAATCTAATAATGCTTGTGTGGGATGCTCTCCGCTTCCAGATCCCGCATTAATAATTGGGATTTTAGCAAATTTAGCTGCTAATGTTGCCGCCCCCTCAAGTGAATGTCGTATTATTATACAATCACTATAATTTTCTACAGTTCTAATTGTATCTGCTATGCTTTCTCCCTTTTTAATGGATGACACATCGCTTGAATGAAACCCTATTATATTTCCTCCTAACCTATACATTGCTGATTCAAAACTCAAGCGTGTACGAGTAGACGGTTCAAAAAATAATGTCGCTAAAATTTTTCCTTTAAGAAGAGCTGAGTTTTTAACCTGAAGCATCTCTTTGCCTCTTTCTAAAAGGTATTCAATATCTCCTCTATTAAATTGTTTTGCGCTTATTATTCCTTCCCCAAATTTCTGTTTAAACATGTAATTTCTCAATCAATATGTTTTTATTAACATAATGTAAATAAGATTTAAATTATTTTTTATTTACTCGTAGGTGTAAAATAAGAATAATTTGGACTAATAAAATTTAAAATTTATAAATAATTACTCTGAAATTTTATATAAGTGCTTTCCCCTGTACAAATTCATGCAGTCTTGGCATCAGTCTAATTATTATTAATACGAATTTTTCCTGATACTTTTGAGAGTTTCAAATTTTCTTGAATACTACTGTTTTTCTTATAAGCAAATAAAATTCTTATTCTAATTCTCCTTTTCTTTAAGAATCTTGAAATGAAAATTCAAGATATTACTTAGACAATCTTAACTCAAGTAATTGATCAAGAAATTTAATGATTACGGGAACTTTTGACTGTCTTATTGCTATGTGTTCCAGTCCTGCGTAAAGGTGAATCCCTCGCGATAAAATCGAAAATCCTAAGTAATGGTACATCTTTTTTGTTTCTCTCCCCCAATTCCAGAATCAATGGGGAATTTAAAATTTCTTGAAGTACTTCTTTTGAATAACAATCCATTAAGGAGTATCCCTAAGTCAATTGGAAACTTAAAATCACTTAAAGAACAATATATCTAAGGAAATAAGTTAAAAATCCCTCGATGATAATCTATGGGGTATTCTTCCACTAAGAATAAGTCGGACATAAGATTATTTAAAATGATCTACTTAATTTTTTTTTAAAATTAGATTATTATTTAGAGATTTGAAATGAGCGAAATCTATATTCTCTATGTAATTTTTTAATTATGGTATGGAATGCTTGTGTAACTTTTTCTCCTGTTTTAGCGGATGTTCTAAAATAACCAATGAAATTTCTTTTCTTTACTATTTCTAAAGCTTCCTCATCGTCTAAGGTGTTCTCCTCAACTAAATCGACTTTGTTACCAAAAAGGACTACAGGGATATCACCACAATGTTTCTTAATCATATTATGCCAATTCTTAACGTGTGAAAAACTTTCTTTCCCAACTTCATTATTTTCAAGGGAATAAACAACAATTACAGCATTACTTCCGTCATAAAAACTTGGCCGTAAGAAATGGAAAGTATCTTGACCAGCAATATCCCAAAAAAATAGGGTACATTTATCGCCATCTATCTCTTCTACGTGTTTAGAAAATTCTGCCCCAATAGTTTGAATATAATCATCCTCAAAGCTCCCTTCTGAAAATTTTTTTATCAAAGAAGTTTTCCCTACTGTTCCATCTCCTATTACCGTGATTTTAAACGTAAATTTATCTTTTTTTTCCATTGGATACCACAATCTAATTTGGGACCATTGAAATTGATTAACTAATGATTATTCACTTGTTCTATATAAAATTTTTCTTCTTAAAAATTTTGCTTTAAAAAAGAGAAATCTCCTCTTAAAATAGGCTTTTTCAATTTTATGAAATTAAAATGTATCGCAATCTTTTTAAGATTGTACAAAAATTTAATACTAATTTTTAATGAATATTATATTACAAAACTGTTATAATTAAATTCTATGGTGGAATCTTCATGGGAATGCGAACTAATAATAAATTAGAAGTGTTGTTTGTCTTTTTTGGGACGTTAGTATCGGGTATTTTACTAATCTAATGAATAGTGTAAAAAAAATCTTGGAAGATGATTCCAAATTAGAGATTATAAAAAATTTGGTTTGATTGTTCCATTTCCATTAAAGCTGGTACATTTTTTTATGGATTCGACCATAGATATAACCTCCTTGTGCAGTTGATTTAACTATGGCGCCTGTTAAAAAAAACGTGAAATTAAAATTAAATTTTCAGTCGTTACGTTTTTCAATTTTTTATCCTAAGATTTTCTCACAAAATAATTTATGTCATTAAAATTGATTTTGCTTTAAGTCATTAAAATCACATAATATTAAATAGAATTTCACCCAATATTAAAAGTGTAGAAAAAACACAATTTTTAACCAGAGAGGAAAAGAACTTCTTATTACATGGAGGAAGATTAAATGTTAAATTTTGAAGGATGGCTCAATGGCTTATCAGCATTTGGAGTGCTTATTATCAATAGTATTAATGGAATATATGTATATTATAAATCCAAAAAGTTAAATGCGAAGCTTCTTTCCTACGCAGCTTTAGTTATATTATTTATGGGTTTTTTATGGCTAGCACCTACTATTGACTTTTTAACAATATTAATAACAGAAAACAATTTAAATCCATACTGGTTATATCCAATATTAAGTTATATGTGGGTGGCTCCTATTGTTTTCTTTTCTATGTATATTGGAACTGAACTACTGACACCGCATAAAAAGAGGTATATTTTATCTATTTATGTGATTTTAGGGCTCATTTTTGAAATAATTCTTTTTTTGTTTCCTACTAAATCTTTTATTTATACTATCCCAAATCCCTCAGGTTCAAATATAATTGATACTTCTCACGTATATGGTTCAATTACTTTTATATTAATTGCTATCTTTCTGGGTTCTGCTTTTGTTTTTGATGGAATTGGTTTCCTTACCAAAATGTTTAAATCAAAAGAGGGAATAGTTAAAAGAAAATTTTTTTACATGTCTCTTGGATTTATATTATTCTCGTTTGTGGCTGTGTTTGATAGTTTAATTCCTCCGGGTCCTGCTTTGCCTTTTGTGCGATTTGGAATTATTATTAGCGCTTTATTATTATATACGGGCTTAAAAACATAAATTAAATTAATAATTCATTAAATTGATTTCATAAATGTCAGTTTACCAGTTCAAAGACAATTTAAAAAAGAATTTTTCTCTGGTCTTTTAATCATACTATTGGTGTTGCATATTTATGATATAACTCTTCAATTATAACTTGGAATGCTTGCTTAACTCCAGTCCCCGTTTTCGCAGATGTCTTATAATACCCTATAAAACAATGTTTTTCTGCAAATTTAAATATCTTGTCATTATTTAGAGTTTCTTCCTCGACTAAATCGGCTTTATTACCAAACAATACAATAGGTAAGTCACCGCAGTATTGTTTAAAATTATTAAACCATTTACTAACATTACCAAAACTTTTTTTACCATGATCTGATTCCTCAAGGGAAAATACTATAATCGCGGCATGACTTCCTTTAAAGAATGCAGGGCGCAAATAATGATGTGTATCTTGACCTGCGATATCCCAAAAGATCAATTTAATTTTGCTCCCATTTATTTTGAAATGGTAATTTGAAAACTGTGCTCCTAGTGTCATGATATAGTCCTTTTGAAAGTTATCTTGTGTATATCTCCTAATTAATGAAGTTTTTCCTACACCACCATCTCCAATAACAGTAACCTTAAACACGAATTTATGCTCGCTTTTGCTCAATAAAATTCACTTGAAGTTTTTTTTCGTTTAAATTATCATTTATATATATACAATTTATTATTAAATTTTTTACTTATTATATTTATATAATATCTCTTACTTGAAATCTCATAGAATAAAGGATAATTTAGTATTTAAAAATTTTGTACCAAAAATTTAAATTTGCATTAACATAAAATGACCCATGATAATGAATTTTTAACCGGTAAATCAAGTTATAAAAACCAAACCCAATATGATTATCTTGTCATTTTTGAGTAAAAAGTTCCTTCAAGAAGAGATGGAAAAAAAAAATTAACGGCTAATATTCAGTAAATTAAAAAACTGCAAAAAAAAATTATAGAATACGTTTTTATCTATTAAAAAAAGGGAAAAAAATGTCAGAAAGAGTAAATCGCAGAATGGAATGCTATTTTGGTTTATATGGGACAATTTTTGCCGCAATTTTTGTATTTTTAGCAGCAATTTTTACACCGGGATATGATCCAAGAATAATGACAATAAGTTCGTTAGGATTGGGGGCTACAAAATCATTGTTTAGTATTGCATTTGTTGCAGAAGGGTTATTTCTTATTCCTTTTTTCGTGTACCTCGAAAGAGAATTAATAAATATTAATGAGAATGTCAGAAAAATTGCTGCAGGAGCTTCTATATTTACTAGCTTCTGTATTGCTATGGTCGGCATAATCCCAGACGAAACTTATTTTAAAATTTTTATTTTATTTCACGGATTTGTAGCAGTGATAGCTTTTATAGGTTCAGATATTATCATTACTCTTTACAGTATTTTAATGTACTTTGGTCCGAAATCCAAGTTATATACTGGCCATAAGTTTAAAAGACGATTGGCTTATTTTGGATTTTCAGTTAATATTCCATTAATCTTATTAATTATTACACGTTCACCATTGATGGAATGGCTATTATTTCTTTTTACGATTTCATGGTTTTTTTTAGCTGCAGTTTCCTTGAAGAAGTATAGATTCTTTAATATTGAAGGGATTTATTACAAAAAGTCACAATATCTTGAAGCTTTGAAAAGGTTTCAAGAATCTCTTGATCTTTTAGAGAAACTTGATTTAAAAGACCACACTATTAAAGATAAACTTAAAGAAAATATTGAATTTTTAAAGCTAGAAAAAGAAAAACGCGAAAAATTGGAAGAATATATAGATTTTTGGAGAAAATAAGCTAAACATCTTCACCTTGAGAACAGATTTTTTATCACTAAATCAAAAATAGGGTTCAAGCTTGGAATTATAAGGTTTTTATTTGTAATGCAATCTTCTAAGATTTTACTAAAATTTAATATCCCCGGAATGTACTATAGACGAGCACAATATCCAGAAGCGTTAAAACTATTTAAGAATGCACTAGAGGTTTTAGGTAACTTGAATTGACTGAGGAACCGGTCTTTCAAGCCTAAAATTTTATGGGTTTTATACCCCGTAGCAATAATGATATAAATAGGAGTGCCCTCTATTTTTAAAAATGTCTCGTCCATGCAGATTACTCTGTCGGGTAACAGCACTTTCAAGAGGTTATCGAGACTCTCTAACTTGTCAAGACTTTCTACAAAAGCAGCAGGCAAATCTGAAATTTGGAAGGATTTTATAATTTATCATTCATTTATGAAATTCACCAAAATGTCTAAAAATATAAATAAATTAGTTCAAAAATTTTAAGAAGGAATTGCTGTATTAATTAAAATGATAATAAAGTAAATTTTATTTCGTTTAGAAAGTTATTTCTTGAAAACATTAAAATTTATTAGAAATAGGAAGAATGGATGGAGTTTATGACGTGAGACAGAGAATAATAATATGAGCGACCAAAAAGTAAGAGAAAAACCTAAAGAATTAATTCTTGCAAAACAACTCATTGACGAATGTAAGCTTGATGAAGCGGACC
>JAHLWT010000025.1 GCA_019057775.1 Promethearchaeota archaeon | reverse complement strand
CCCACACCACCACCCGCACCATTAATCAAAACCTTTTGTCCTGGCTGAATCTGTCTTTTATCGCGAAGACCCTGCAGGGCGAGGATTGCCGCTTGAGGTAGGGTCGCTGCTTCCTCGAATGTTATGATGGCCGGTTTCAACGATAATGCCTTTTCAGGAACACATACATACTCAGCAAAAGCGCCACAACCATACTCGGATAAGTCCACGATTATCTCATCACCTGGCTGAAACTGCTTTACGTTTCTGCCAACCGCTTCAATCCGACCCGCTATGTCAGTTCCAAGTATCTTATATCTTGGTTTTCGAGATAATTGCATCTTACCTCTCAGAAAATCCAAGTCAGCTGCATTTAAAGATGTCGCATGAACTTTTACCAATGTCTCATTGTCCTTGGGAGTAGGTTTTTCTACCTCTTTGAGCTGAAGAACATCCGGAGGTCCAAATTTCTCGTATACAATCGCTTTCATAAGTGTTCCGGTGTTTTTATTTTCATTTTTTGTAATATTTATCACTTTATTTTATTTGATTCTTAGATATTCTTTTATATTTTAAATATATTCTGGGGCTCTAATAACAGTATATTCGCGAATTTTTTTTAAGAAAAAAATTAATAATGGGAGCTTAAAGTCCTTAATTTTCTATCTTGGATGAAAAGTTTATAATTCTTTTAAGATTATTTGTACATTAAAATTATTCAACTATTATTTTTTTATTGAGATGGAAATAAAATGACTAATGTTTTTATTGCTGATACCGAAAAAAAAGGTGTAAAAGGGGCTGTTGAAGAAATTTTTTCTAAGCTTGAAGAAGATGGACTCAAGTTAAAAAGTTCAAAAGATGTTTATATTAAAGTTAATGGGATAAACATCTATCCACATGTTCACACATCACCTGAAGTTTTAGAAGCTGTGATATTATATCTTAAAAATAAAGGAGGAAAGATTCACGTAATGGAAAATGCATCCCAATGTGCCATTACCAGAGTTGTCTTTGCTATAACGGGATATAAAGAAATTTGCGATAAACTAGGAGCAAATATCATCTACTTAGATGAAGAAGATACAAAAACCTTTGAGTTTAAGGGGAAACCTTCAGTGAAAGATGATCCTAAGGGATATAATTCAATGACATTTAGGTTGCCGGAAACAATTGTTAAAATCATGGAAAATAGAGATGAATATACGTATATAAATTTACCAAAACTTAAAACTCATTGTATGACAAGAGTAACCCTAGGAATCAAAAATCAATGGGGATATCCACAACATGAGGATCGTGGCAAGGATCACAATTTCAATTTACATTCTAAACTGGTAGATGTCTATGAGCTCATTCGTCCCGATATAACAATAATTGATGGTACAACTGGTACTATTCACGGACATTATCCTCCTATAGCTTTTAAGGATAAACAAATCATTAAATTTCATATTCTAATAGGAGGAAGAGATACACTGGCAGTCGATGTTGTAGGAGCAAGAATATTTGGAATGACATTAAATGAAGTTCCACATCTTAAAATTGCTCATGAAAGAGGACTCGGTGAAGGGATTTTGAGTAAAATCAACGTGATTGGCAAGAATTTAGAAGAATATAAGGAGAAATATGATTGGGATTTAATACAGCAATTTCCAGAGGACGTCAAAATTGTAAAGGGTAAAGATTTACTATGTATAGAAGGTTGTCAAAATAATACATTAAATTGCCTGCAACTGTGTGCTTATGATGTGCCTGAAAAATTCAAGGGTGGTTGGTTCATAATCATGGGTAAAGGTCACGATGACAATCTCGTAGAACAGTTAAAAGAAGAAGGATATAGGAAAGGACTTGTGGTTGGGTATTGCGCAGTCAATGAAGTGGGCGAAAAACTCAAGAAGGAGTTTGGTAAGCGGAAAGTATATTTATCTGGAGATTGCAATAACCTTGTGGAAACCCTTGGAGCAGAACTTGCATTGTCAGGAGTGAATGGGTTTGATTTATTGCCATTCCCAAAAGGGACATTCCCAGAAGATAAATTTTTAGAACTCGTTGAAGAGGCTCGGAAGAACGGAACTACAGCGTTATTTTTATGATAATAGAGGGTAATATATAAATCCACAATCTACTATTAAATTCTCTGCTTCAAATAACCGGGTTTCCTTTTCTGATGTGCAACAGCAATAATTATTATTTTATCTATATCTTTTTCAAAAACATAAAATATAGAAAAAGGAAATTTTCAATAATTTGAAGTGATTTTTCTATTTCTTCTAAGAAGTAGAGCCCTAAACCTGAAGATTGTTGATTATAATATTGTGCAGAAGAATTCATTTCTTCTTCAGCTTCTAACAAAAAAGTGATGGTCCTCATTTCAGATTGGTTTTAGCATCTTTTAAAACCTGATTTACCGGTCTTTCTGATATTTTTCCTTGTTTATATCGATTATATCTGCGTTTAGCCTCATCGATCCATAATTCTTCGGAGTTTTCTTCTTCCTCTCCTTCTTCTAAGCTTTCTAATAATTGCCGAATTAATAATGCACGATCACGAGCGGACAGTTCTAATGCTTTTTTTCCAATTTCGTTAATATTTGATGTCATTTCCTTAATATCATATTTTTCTTTAGTTCCTATGATACAAATAAAGTTCGAAAAAATAAATGTTTTGTAACTAATTAGACTGCATGTTTATATCTATATTATTGTAATAAAAAAAAAAAATAGCTGCAGAAATAAGAAAATACACTTAACAATATCTTCTATTCTCTCTTATAGCATCGAACATCGCTACGATATTTTCTGGGGGAACTTCTGCCGTAATGTTGTGAATATTTGATGCGATAAATCCCCCATCAGGCTTTAGGCATTCCATATTATATTTCACTTCTTGGCGAATCATTTCAGGTGTGCCAAAGGGCAGAGTTTTTTGAGTATCACATACACCGCCCCAAAAAGTTATTGAAGATCCGAATCGTTGTTTGAGGCTGCAAGGCTCCATGTCTCTGGCACTAATCTGAACTGGATTTACAGCATCATATCCCATCTCAGCAAAGTGTGGTATGAACATAGGTATCGAGCCGCAACAATGATAGTTGATTTTCACATCGGCTAATTGGCGTATTTTTCTGGCAAAACGATGTTCTATTGGCTTTATTATTGGCTCATAAAATTTCTTGGGGTTCATAAAGGGTCCTGTTTGCCCACTAAGATCTCCTTGGAGGCAGACTATATCCACATAATGTTCATCACCAAATTTAATCTCATTCAAGAAAGATGTAGCGTAGTCAGTCCAGAACTTTTCCAATTCTTCCATTGCAGCGATGATCAGTTCGGGGCTCTTTTGTAAGTGCCTTAATGCTTTTGAGAATCCAAAGAGCCAAGTTGTGTACTCGAAAAGATTACCCAGATTTGGGCTTGCGACAATAGCATACGGAGTGGATTCTCTTAGTCTCCTTGCTTTTTCTCGTAAGCCTTTCAGTGGTTTAGTATTAGTTCCATCAGGCCAATTAAACTCTTTGATTTGCTGGACTGTTGTCATTTCACTCAGAGGATTAATACATGGGCTGTAATAGAGAATATCCTCAAGGTTTTTTTCAGCACTCTCTCCCCAGAACACACCAAATTTGTCATATACTCCTTGGTACTTGTCAATCACTATCGGAGAGTAATTTTCAGGGACTATATGAGCGGGTGGTCGAAGACGTCTAGTATCTATGTCAAAACGCTCTAGAAGTTCTTCACATGGATATGCAGTCTGTCCAGCAAAATTGCTGAATCGAATGTTCTTGTCTTCAATTCCTAGATATTCAATGAGGTTACGATAAGCCGTTATATGAATACCTGTTACGTTATCGCCTATGTCAATAGGAACTTTGTCAGGTTCTGAATGATTCAGTGTAGTCATTACTCTTTCACGCGAATTCATTATTTATACCCCCATTGTGTCTAATAATAACTACAATCAACTCAATAATATTAAACTCCTATAAATTAAGCATATTTAATCATATCGATTGTTAATCGATTAATTTTATTATAATCCTAAATTAGTAACATTGGAAATTTATTTTGCTTTGCTAATTCTTTTTGAATTATATAGTCTAGTAACTCT
>JAHLWT010000024.1 GCA_019057775.1 Promethearchaeota archaeon | reverse complement strand
CCAATCCGTACTCAACCACTATATATGATTACGGAGATGGGAATTACAATATAACAATAGACTTTACCGATCCTATCTTTAATGGATACGGTCCTTTCAACCTTATTGTAGATATTAATATGACTAACTATGACAACCAAACGAGCACACCAATAAGTATCAACATATTGGGTGAAACTACAGTACTCTTTGCCAAGATTCCAAATCTAACGTTTTTCAATTCGGGCGATTCTTTAACCGTTACTGTTCAACATAATGATTCTGTGAAAGTTAATGTTATGTCGGATGGGGTTGTAACTGTGTGGGTAGATAACGACGATTATACTATAAATGCTTCCATCACATATAATTTTGTAGGAGAGTATTGGGAAGTGGATTTTGATTTTACAGACTGGGAATTCAGAGGATATGGCTGGTTTACCATTAAAGTGGAAATAAATAAAACTTATTATTATAACGCTACTATATCGTATAATATTTTTGTGGGAGGTCCTACCAGTGCAACGTTCGATAAAGACCCTAATAAATCTATTTATGATTCTGGAGATACTCTTAATATTAGTATTTACTACGAAGATACTACATTGACTACAGGCATTTCAGGAGCCGATCTATATATCTTTGTGAACAGCAGATCCAATCCATACTCAACTACTATATATGATTACGGAGATGGGAATTACAACATAACGATAGACTTTACTGATAACATATTTAATGGATACGGTCCATTCGACCTTATTGTGGATATTAATAAGACTAACTATGACAACCATTCTAGCATCCCCTATATTGATATTGTAATAAGAGGTAAAACAACAGCCACATTCGATAAAGATCCACTTAAATCAGTGTATGATTCTGGAGATGCCCTCAATATCAGTGTGTACTACGAAGATTCTATAAAAAGTGTAGGTATTTCAGGAGCCGATCTATATATCTTTGTAAATAGTAGGTCCATTCCATACTCAACTACTATATATGATTACGGAGACGGGAATTACAATATAACAATAGATTTTACTGATCCTATCTTTAATGGATACGGTCCTTTCAACCTCATTATAGATGTTAATAAAACGAACTATTACAACCAAACGAGCACGCTTATTAGTATTGATATATTGGGTGAAACTACAGCCACATTTGATAAAGATCCGATTAAAACAGTTTATGATTCTGGAGATACCCTCAATATCAGTGTGTACTACGATGATTCTATAAGAAGTGTAGGCATTTCAGGAGCTGATCTATATATCTTTGTAAATAATAGATCCAATCCGTACTCAACTACTATATATGATTACGGAGACGGGAATTACAACATAACGATAGATTTTACTGATAATATCTTTAATGGATATGGTTCATTTGTCCTTATCATAGATGTTAATAAAACTTACTATTATAACGCTACTCAATTGGATTCTATTGATGTGTTAGGAGTAACATCTTTTAATCTTCTACGACCAGAAAATAATACCTCCTATTTGGATGGTGAAACATTTAATATAACGGTACAATTTAATGATGATGCGAAATTTATACCGATAGATGGAATTATAAATTATAGTATCGATGGGTCTAATTTCACTACTTCTTATAATATATATCCTATTGGTACTGGAAAATATAACATCACGATCAATGTGAATAATGATAATTTTACTAACTATGGTTATGTAGATATAATAATTAAAATCAATAAGACAAATTATCATAATAAAACGATCGTTTTAAGAATTGAAAGACAAATTCGAACTTCAATTAGCCCTTCTAATACCAATACCTTGCCATCAGTATATCGTGGTCAGACTATCTCATTTGCTTTTAGCTATTCAGATATATTAGCAAACCCTATTACGAATGTGAATTGGTCTAGTATAAGTAGTACCTATGGACTTTCACCATATTTGCAAAATACAGGGAATGGAAATTACAATATGTATCTCTACACAAGTAGTGTTAATGTAGGATCATATACTTTTAAATTCGACATTTCTTCTCTAGGAAACGAAACCCAAATAATAACATTGACATTCACTGTTTTCCCTACAACAACTGGAATTTCTATCGTAGCTTCGAACAGTACACTTGCTCGTCATACGGAAGCAAATCAAACAGTTAGTTTTACTTATATGGATACAGTCCAAAATGTAGGAATTTCAAGTTTAACGACTGCAAATATTTTAGTATATGATGAGACTGGTGTAAACAGTACGTTATGGCAAAGAGGAGCACAAGACCATAATTGGACATTAGTCAACTTAGGTGGTGGGAATTATAAATTACGTATAAGTACAATTGGTTTAAGTGTTGGTACTTACACATTAAAATTTCAAATTATAAATCTAGCCAATCACGCTAATGCTGAAAGTCAAGAGATCTCATTTTATTTACGTGGATATTATTCAACTTTTGGTCTTATGTCGTTAGCTGATGAAGGCGGTCAATTATTTAGCAATGATACTGTGTATAACTATACAAGTTACGTGAGAAATGACTTAAATATTAGATTTAATTTAACGAATACTGATCTTGGAAGTTTAGTATTAGAGCATATGGACTCTTATTCTATTACATATATTGATCTTAATAATAACAGTATCACCGGCACGATAAGTAATAGTATTAGTTATAACTCTGTAAATGATACCTATGGTTATTTTATTGGTATGTTAAATCTGAATCAAGCAAACTTAACAACGGGCTATTACCAATTTAATATACTAATTATGAAAACCAATTTTGAAAATGTGACTTTTAGTTTTTATTTAACAATACAAGATAGATATCAAGTCAATATTTCGATTTACTCTATACCCGATGAGATAAATGCAGGAGAATCCTTTAGAATAGCTTTTAATGTTTCAATTATATTAAACTCTCCTACACAACCGCTTATAGGTGCAACAGTCACAATTATAACTATAATTAACGGAGAATCTTCTACACCTATTTACAATATTACTAACGGGCAAGGAATTGTATCGTTTGACATCACTCTTCCTTCCAACACGCGGAATTTTTCTTTATTGGTTAGCTTAGATGGTAAGTATAACTTTAACCAAGCATCTTTAGAACTTGCTGAATTGTCTGCTAACCCGCCAAAACCAACAGGGATCCCATTTGAAACCATTTTAGTTTACTTGATAATAGCCGGAATTGCAATTGGAGTATCAGTAAGTTCAATAGGAATTTATAAAGGAGTTATCGTTCCTAAAAAACGTAAAAAAGAACGTATCCTAACGGAAGTAAAAACAACGTTCGATGACGCTATCAATTTAGAACATATATTAATTATATATAAAAATACAGGAACCTGTGTCTTCTTTAAGTCGTTTGGGTCTGAAACGATAGACCCCGAACTGATCTCGGGGTTTATTTCTGCAATATGCAGTTTTGGAAAAGATCTCGTATGGCAGGAGGAATTGAACGAGATTTCTTACGGCGAAAAGATGTTATTATTAACAGATGGGGAATTTATTAGAATTGCATTAGTTTTAGGGAAAAAGGCTTCTGTTATATTAAGGAAGAATTTAATGGAATTCATAAATGTATTTGAAAAAACTTATGCTAACGAGCTACCAAATTGGAGAGGTCAATTAGATCTATTTAGAAATGCAGGACCAATAATAGATGAGATGCTAAATACATCAATTATTCTTCCACATGAACTAACATATGAATTTTCAAATATAAAAGCCTTGAAAAAGCCTCATTCTCGAGATGTATTAAAAATCGCTGAACAATTAATGAAAGATACAGAAAGAAATTTCTTTTTTATCGCTACACTTTTAAAAGAAGCGGCTGAAAAAACAAGTAAGGATACTGCAGAGATTTTCATGGGTATTAAAGAATTAAGGGATCAAAAGATTTTATTACCAATTGAAATATCTACAATAGAGGCTCCAGTTATTTCCCAACAGGAACTAAATCTTATTGACCAGAAAATTTCTGAATTAACAAATCTAGCACCTGAGGAAAAACAAAAATTGATTAATGATTTGGCACAAATGGGTCCCGCAGAAAGAGAAGCATATTTCTCAAGCATGACTGAACAGAAAGCAGTAGTCTCTGCTCCCGTTGAAACGAAACCTGAAGTTGTTGTAATTGAGAATATTAAAAAAGCATATAAGCAGATAAAAATTTTAAGGAAGAAAGCAATTACAGCCAAAAAGGAGAAAGATTATAGCAATTCAATAAGAATTTATCAGAATGCTTCCAAATTAGCCACTGATTGGGAATTGCATAAAGAATTTCAAGAGTTAGAGGAAAATATTCGTAAAACCAAAATTGAAGATTTTAAAGGAAAATTAACTACCCTAGAAAAAGAAGCGAAGGTAGCAGCAAAAGCAGAAGAATATAATGAGGCTTCACAAAAATATAGAATGGCCTCGAAACTCGCATCAGAGATTTTTAAATTAGGTGGGGCAGAGATGACTAAAGAAGTAAAGAGATTATCAAATAAATCTAAGGAGTATGAAAGACTCATTTAATCTTATTTTCTATGAAATACGATAGTTATGATTTTTTAAAAGGAATTAAAAGTGTTAATTACCTTTGTTTTCTTAATATTTTTATATATTTGAATTCCGTATTTTCTATCTTATTATGGCTGCAAAAATCCCAGCAAATCTTAATGATCAAATTGAGAGGAATATCTTAAAGATACTTTATGAAGAAAAATCTGTAAGAACTACAAAAACATTAATTGAACTTACTTTGGAAAAAGCAATGAAAGAAAGAATAACAATTTCTGAGAAGATAATAAGTATAATTATAAACCAAATGAATAAAAATAGAAAAATCCAATTTACCCAGAAAGAGGGTTGGAAAATAAGAATTTAATCAGTTATTCCGTTTTCGGTTATACAAAAAACAGCTTCGCTTTCAGGTAAATGTGGAGCATCAACAATTTTCGCTACTCGTTGCTCTCCTTTACCTTTTCTGAGATACACACGAATTGTGGATCCATGAGCAACAATATTGCCCCCAGCAGCTTGTAAGGGATTACCATAAAAGACATCTGGCTTAGATTGAACTTGATTTGTGACTACAATCGCAAGATCGGTAAATATATCGGTTAGCCTTAACAAATCATGCATATGAGAGTTAATAGTTTGTTGTCGATTAGCGAGAGTACCCCTACCAATGTATTCACTTCGGAAATGACCTATTAATGAATCAACAATAATTAATTTGATGTTTTTTTCTTTAATAATATTTGCAGCTTCTTTGATTAAGACAATTTGATGGTCAGAATTATAAGCTCTGCCAAAAATTATGTTTTTAAGCACTTTCTTATGATCTAAATCTAGTCCTTCTGCCATTTGAATTATCCTTTCTGGTCGAAAAGTTCCCTCTGTATCAATATATAATGCTCTTCCTTCAAGCCCACCTTTTTCTTTAGGTAATTGGACATTCACACATAATTGATGACATATTTGGGTTTTCCCTGTTCTAAATTCTCCAAAAAATTCAAGTAAACTCCCAGTTTCAGCACCGCCACCTAATGCATCATCCAGTTCTTGACTACTTGTTGTTATTCTAGCAATGTTTTTTCTATGTTCCCACACATCTTCAGCAGATTTGAAACCTAGGTTCAACTTTTCCATACTAGCTTTAACCAATTTAATAGTTGTTTTCTCGCCCAACCCACTCTCGTTCATAATTATTTTTGGAGGAGTATAGGCGATTGACTCTAAACTAGAGAATCCCGCTTTTATTAATTTGTTTAGTGTTGCTTCTCCAACACCAGGGAGTTTTTTAACTGCGGCTTTCCCGGTATCAATTTCTCCTGAATCATCTTCACTAATTAAATCGAAATCATCTTCTAATTCATCTTGTTCTTCATTTAATTCATTAAAAGCCTCAATTAATTCAGTTTCATCCTCGAAATCTTCTTCACTCGCTTTATTTTCATCGCTTAATTCCTCATCTTTATTATTCCCAAATGTAGCAAAACTTAGATGATCTTTATAGATCTTTCCTTTAACATGGCTACGATTACACTCCGTGCAAAAATAAGGTTTATCTAATTCGGGACCATCATTAACTTCTGTGGCTTTAGCCATAGCTTTTCACTCTACAAATAATAATAAGTGTAATTTTTATAGATATTTTTAATTATGAATAGTTAGATGCCTTTTTATTTATTATAAAATAGACTTCTGATTTTCAAATTTCTTTTATGGTTAAAGAGACAAAAAGCGACAATATTGAAAGTTTTTTCATATATAACTTGAAATCAATAAAATAATAAAAACAAGCAGAGATTATATAAATTTATCAACAAATTGATAGGTTAAAATTATATGAATTTAAACATAAAATTAGAGTATTATCCTTTACTAGATGACTCATATATAAAAGAGTCAATTAATTTAATTAATCGAAATAAAAACAATTGGGATTCTCCTTTTTTCTTTGACACTAAGACATATTTAGATATGGAAATGATTAAGGACATATCTAAACAATTTTTAACTGATGATCTCAAAAATATAATTGTTTTAGGGACGGGGGGGTCAATTCAGACCTTGCTTGCCTTAAAACATTTAGCAAAAAAGAAAATATTCCCAGTTACAAGTTCACGAGCAGTAGAATTAAAAGGATGCTTAGATAAAACTTCTCCAGATAATTCTATTGTTATCCCCATATCTAGAGGAGGTGAAACTTTAGATGTTAATTCAACAATTGGAACTTTTTTAAAGAAGAATTATAAATTTTTGGGCTTGTCTTCCGCGGGATCGATGCTTGATATATTAAAGAAAATAAATTGTCCTATATTAGATGTTCCAAATCTTTCAGGACGATATGCTGCATCTGTAACTAATGTTAGCATTATACCTGCTTATCTAGCTGGTATAAACGTTGAAGATTTTTTGAAAGGATTAGAAGATAGCTATAGAAACTTCTCTAAAATTGAAAGAAATCTTGCGATAGAACTTTCAACATTTCTTTTTAACTTATATAAAAAAGAATATAGGGCAGTTTTTTCAATGCCTTATTCAAAAAACCTTGAAGGAAGCGTTGGTCTATGGGTGCAAGGAATTTCTGAATCCACTGGTAAAGATCAAAAAGGTATGATAGGAACTTACCAATCTGCTCCCATTTGCCAGCATTCGATTTTAGAATATTTATTAGGAGGACTAAAAGGAATAGTTATTCCTATACTCTGGACAATAGCAAATGAGTATCCTGATTTTGCCTTAAATTCTTCTATTGATTATGTTGATGGAAAATCTGCTCAAACTATAATTAATCATCAGGCAAATGCAACTTTTCAAGCATTAATCCAACAGGGAGTACCTGCTGCAAAAATACTAATTGAAAACCCATCAGAATATAATATTGGTTGTCTTGTAGCACTCATATTAGCTTCAGTATACTATCTTAGTCTTTTAATCAATGTTAATTGGGCGAATAATCCGAAAGTAATTATAGGCAAGAAAATATGTAATGAATCACTTAGGGCAAATTATTCTCCTGCTCGTGCTGAACAGATAAGAGAAAATTTAGCAAAAGAAAAATTCAAGTCGTTTTTCGATTAAAATATTCTTTATTTTATCGTTTTTTTCCTTCAGTTATGAACGCATCATATAGTATATTTATGGCTTGTTTACAATTTTTTCTCTCAATAATTGCTGTGAAACTTAACTCAGAAGACCCTTGAGCCATAGCCAAAATGTTGATATCGTTTTTTCCAAGGATGGTAAAAACCTTTCCTGCTATCCCAGATGTATGAAGGATTCCAGCTCCTATAATTGCTACCAATGAAATTTCATTATTTATTTTAATTCTAAACCAAGATTTTCCAAACATTTCAGATTCCCTTAATAAGAAACTGACTTTTTTTGAATCTTCAAAATCTATTCCAAAAGTAATATTATTTTCTGATGAACTCTGAGAAATAAATATTATATTAATATTATTATCTCCCAAGAGTGAAAAAAGTTTAGAAGTTGTACCTGGTAAGGGAATCATCGTATCACCTTCAATAGTGACCATTGAAAGTTTGTAAATGGATGTTACAGCTTTAATAAGATTATCCTTTATTATTATATTTTTAGTAATAGTCGTATATTCATTTGAAAAAGGATCACTAAAAGCTCTAATCTCAGAAGGAATTTTTCCTTTTTCACTAACAGCGAGACATAGAGGATGCAAGACTTTTGACCCAAAAAAAGCAAGTTCTTTTGCTTCAACATACGAAATTTGTTTTAATAATGATGTTTTTTCAGAAACTTTAGGATCAGCATTTAAAAAGCCCTTAACATCTTTCCAGTATATAACTTTGCAATCAAAAGAATTTCTTAAAGAATAGGCAATTACAGCTGCTGACAAATCAGTTCCTCCTCTTCCAAAAGTTGTAGTTTTTTTATCCTTTTTTGTTGAGCCAAAAAATCCAGTAACACAAATTATTAGGTTTTCTTTAGAATTTAATATCGGTTCTAACTTTTCTCTAACAAGGATTTCTGTATCTTCTAAGATTGGCATTGAACTACCGAAATTATCATCAGTAATAATTATTTCACCTGAAGATATATATTCAGATTTCACTCTAATTGAGTTGAGATATTGGGCTAAAATGAACGTGCTTAGTTTCTCCCCATAAGATAAAATAAGATCTTGAATATCGTTACTTGGCCTAATTAATTGTATCACTTGTCCCAGTTGAGTTAATTCTTCAAAATTTTTTCTTAAAAAAATCATAGATTTCTCATATTCGATACTCCCAGAATTAATTACTTGACCGATTAGTCTGCTGTGAATATTGTTTATATTATTAAGTGAAGTTGTGCTTTCTAAATTCTCATTACAGGATTGTGTATAGAAATTAATTAATTCATCAGTTATACCTTTCATAGCTGAAGCGACAATTATCAGTTTAGATTTCCCTAAAAAATTTTTAATAATTTCAGAAGTCTGAGTAAAAGATTGCCCATCTTGCAAACATGAACCACCAAACTTCAATATAGTAAGATTTTGTTTCTTTTCTGTAATACTGCTCACCAAAAACTCTCTTCTTTAAAATTAATTATTATTTTTATAGAATAAAAGAAAATACTAAACTTAAATATTAATTATAAAAGAAGATAGAATTATAATATTAAAATTATGCGAATAATAAGTGAAAAATAATGGTAAAAGAATTTAAAATTCCCTGGGCGGCATGGAGAGAAGCAGAAAACTAAAATTTAAAAAACAAATATAATGACTGCCATTGCTGCGATACATCCTAATATAGAAAATCCGTATGTGAATAAATGATTACCCACTTTGAACTTGGCATGAATAATTTTGAAGTCAAGATCAATTCTAAATATATTTTCATTAGTTTTTAAGTGTCCATATAGAACTAAAGGTGTCAGATATCTAACGTATGGTCTTTTCCAAAACATTATTGAAAACATCACAATTATTGAAGCAAAGATTATCTCTAATGGATCAGCTTTCCTTAAACGAATAATAAGATAGCCGAGGAAAACAGCACCAAATAATACTAACTTGATGAGTAATGGCACTTCTCCAAAGGTTGAGATGGTTGAACCAGAGAGCCATCCTGTATATAAATCAAGATAATTTGGTAAATAGAATAGTGGACTTATTAAAAACACGACAATTGGAATGCCTAAAAATATTAAAAAATTTTTCATTTCTTTCCAATCTTTCTCAAATAGAAATTTAATAAAAAAATATGGTACTGCAGGTAAGGTAAACCATTTAGTACACATTGTTAGTCCAGAATAAAGATAGAAGTTTGATTTATTTTCATCTACGTAATAATATAAAGAAAGGATAAGGAAAATATAAAAAAAACTATCAGTTATATGATACCCACAATTTATAGGACTGAATACATTGTTTAGAAAGACGAAAGGGTTAATTAAAAATGCTCCAAACACTAGCATTCTTTTAGGAGTATCAAACTTTTTTAAGACAAAATAAAGGGAAAGAGACACAACTAATTCTAAGAAAAAAGCGTAAAAAACAAATACTTCAAGACTTCCAAATGATATAAATTTAAAAAAGACTAATAAGAACAAGGTTAGAGGAGGATATTCTAATTTTGTAGGCCTCCAAATCCATTCTCCAGTAAACATTGTATTAATAGTATTATAATTAATTCTCATATCGCCCCAAGAAACGCTAGGGTCCATATGAACTATATAATAATAAATTAACATAATTATTCTAATCGCAATCCCGATTATAATAAATATAATACCTAATAATCGAGGATTTTTAAGTTTCCAATGATTTTCGTCATCTCTTTCAATCATAATGTTTTATTCACTCTGGTTTAATACTAAATGCTTATAAGATGATAAGTTTTCAAAACATACATTAAATTAAAATTTGCTTATGAATAAATAATCTTATTTATACCCAATTAAAATGGTTAAAAGAAAGAAGGGAAAATTTTTGACTGAAACACTTGAACTGAGCATTATTGTGCCTGCTTATAATGAGCAATTAAGAATCACATCTTTTTTGAAAAATTTAATAGATTTTTCAAAAAAAAATTTAGATAGCTATGAGATAATAATTGTAGATGATGGTTCTACTGATAAAACTTACCAAATTGTGAAGAATTTAATAAAGGATAATGAAAATACAAAGATAATTACTTATAGTGAAAATAAAGGAAAGGGTTATGCCGTACTTCAAGGCATTTTAAATGCAATAGGAGAATTCGTATTATTTATTGACGCTGATGGGGCAACTCCACCAGAAGAAATTAAGAATATGATTAAAATTTATAGTAAACATGGTTATGATGTTGTTATTGGAACAAGAATAGATGAGACGTCAAGTATAGAAAATCCTCAACCTATTAGTAGAAAAGTTCTGAGTTTATTTTTTAACCTTTATTCAAACATACTATTCCATCTAAGAATAAATGATTTATTGTGTGGATTTAAAGGTTTTAAAAAAGAAGTTGCTATGCGAATCTTTCAAAACCTACAATCATTTAGATGGGAATTCGATGTTGAAATTTTATATAAAGCCAGGAAATTAGGTTATTCTTTATATCAAATTCCGATTAAATGGAAGCACAAAGAAGGCTCAAAGATAAAAAAATCAGACCCATTTTTCATTTTTTTGAATTTATTTAAATTAAGATTAAAGTTTTTTAATAAATAGTAAACAATTTAATCTAGATTTTCATTTTCTTCTAAATTTTTAATATCAAGCTTTCGATATTTAAAATTGATAGAGATAGTGGAAATCCCGCCGTAAATAAAAACGTATACTATTCGAAGAATATGATCTAAAATAAAGATCGATAAGAGACTCTCAAATGAAATAGTTAATGGGTAAAAAATCGAAATAAGAGTAGCACCTGCAATTTCAGATATTCCCCATCCTCCCGGAGTTATTGGAATTGTTTTTGTAAAAAATGTAAGGATTTGTGCTAAAATAATTATAAAGAAATTAATATCGTAACCCGCTAGATAAAACAGGATTACTAAAGTCAAAGACTCAAAAAACCATGTTGGAATATTTAATAAGAATACCCAGAATATTCTTTTCTTATCATTTCTAAAATCTTTCATACCCTTTACAAATCGTCTTAAAAATTTTTCTACAAAATTTCTTAATTTTAGAGAAATTTTTTCAAGAACATTTAAGACTGCTTCTGTTTTAAAAAATAGAACAAGCAACGCTATAAATCCACCCAATATAATTACTGCGCCAATTATGAGGAAAAAATGGATATTTAATTCTATAGTATAAGTTACATCACTAACAAATATCAATATTAAGGTGAAGCACGCTATAGAAAACAATATTATTAAATCAATAAATCTTTCAATTAGAACAGCACAAGCACATTTACTTAGAGGAAAATTTGCTTCTTTTTGATGAATAAATTCCATTTTAGCCAAATCTCCTATTTTGGCAGGAGTTAATTCATTAATAGCCCACCCCGTACCAATCGCACCGTAAATTGTGTAAAATTTAGGATCTAGATTGATCCCTCTAAATACTAATTTTAATTTATAGGTTCGAAAAATGAAAGCTAATGTATAGGTCAGGCAAAATAAAAAGATACCCAATAATGAAATTTCTTTTAGATTGTCGAAAATAGTTTTATAATCTACAAAGATTATCATTAAGATTATAATTAGAATTGTCAAGCATCCTATAATGATGCGTTTTGTTTTTACTTCCATGTTGAGAGAAAAAATTAAAACTATTAAATAAATTTATAGAATTTGGTTAACCAATTTCTTATAAAGGCGAAAATTCTCAATATCAAAAGTATTTTAAGAAATATTAAGGGTAAAATTTATTATTTTGAAAGTAATAAATCAACATATACTTAGAATTATCAAATTTTAATACTATAACATTTATAATGGAAAAAGTTGAATTATTAGCTCCTGCAAAGAATTTTAAAGCTATTAAAGCAGCATCGAAATATGCTGATGCAGTATATTTCGGTCTGGAGAAATTTAATATGAGAATGCGTTCAGAAAATATAACCATAGAAGATCTAAGTAAAGTTATGAATTTCTGCAATAAAAATAAGTTAAAGACATATCTAACAACCAACATTTTAATGTATGATAATGAGCTAAATGAACTCAGAAGTACGATAGAGATTGCTAAAAATTCTGGTATTAATGCAGTAATAGTTCAAGATATTGCAGCATTAGAAATAGCCAAGGAATTGAAAATTCCTTTTCACATTTCCACTCAATGTAATGTTTCAAATTCTCTATCAGCAAGATTCTATGAGAAGTTGGGTGCGGAACGAATCATCTTAGCAAGAGAATTATCTCTTGAAAAAATAAAGGAGATTAAGAGAAACTTAGCAAAAACGGAAATAGAAGTATTTATTCATGGAGCAATGTGTGTTTCTGTTAGTGGAAGATGCTATTTTTCTCAGGATATTTGTGGAACTGAAGAAAAATCAGCAAATAGAGGTAGGTGTATACAGCCTTGCAGAAGAAGGTGGTGGGTTCGTGAAGAGGGTGGCACAGAATATATATATGATGGTGTAAGGTTTCTAAACTCGAGAGATTTATGTACAATTGCATACATTCCACAATTAATCGAAGCAAAAATCGATGCTTTCAAAATTGAAGGGAGGATGAGACATCCTCATTACGTCAATGTAGTAGCAAAATCATACCGAGAGGCAATTGAAGCATATTACAATGGAACTTTTACAAAAAGAAAGGTAGGTCGTTGGGTAACTGATCTAAAGAAGGTATATAATAGGGGATTTACCCCTGGTTTTTATTTTAAAAGAATGACAGAAGAAGATCATCAACACAAATCACCATCAAATTTGTCCCATTATCGATATATAAAAGTGGGGCAAATTGATAAATATAATCCCAGGACTGGTTTTGCAAATATTACGTTAGATAATGGATATCTTACTCAAAATGATGATATAATCATTATGGGCAAGTATACAGACACCTATATTCATCAAGAAGCAAAGATAATTAAATTTAAAGAAAAAGAAGTGAATAAAACTCCACGAGGTACTAAAGTAAAGCCATTACTCGCAGATTTAAAGATTGATGGGAAAGCAATTAGTAATGGGGAGGATAAAATTTACATTTTTACCGATAGAACCTATAAGAAAAGAAAATATTCCTTATAAAATTGTAGTTATTGGGATTCTTAGAATCAATGATAGGTGGAAGCATCTAAAAGAAAAATTTAAGAAGATAAATTTTTATAATAATCTCTAAAATAATACATCAAGCGAACTATTCTTTTCCCTTCCTCAGTAATGTAATATTTAATTGGTCTTCCATCAACAATTTTAAGATATAGTCTTGAAATTTCTCTATTTTCAAATACATAAATACCTCGCATTGCAGTTCCTAATCCTAAATACATTTTTATCTCCTTTCGGGTGACTCCGTCTTGCTTTCTTTTCGACCTAGAAATTTCATAAAGTGTAATTAAATATCTCATAAAAGTATCATGTCTGTCTAGTTGTGACTTTAAGGGATTTTTAATTGATTCTCTATAATATACAAAATTTTGTTTATGTTTTCTGATAGTATTTTCATAATCCTCAAAAATTTTTTTAACCATATATGAGTCATCATAGATTTTATCTAAAATTGATTTATCTTTATGGATAACCCTATGACAATTAGGACAAAGATACCCCCCCTATTTGATATTTCTTCTCCATTTCTTTTACGATTTCAGAACACATAAAAGATCGATATAGATTTGAAGTCGTGTATTTCTCCCTTTTTTTCTTTTCTTCTGGCGTTAATTCATTTTTTTTATATAAATGACTATACTCAAATGCAGGTAGATGATCTCTCGTGTTAAATTCATCACAAACGGGGCAAACACCTCCATGAACACGATCAATGATGTATCTCTCTTTAAGAAAGTCTATGACATGCTTTCTTACATTAAGCCTTCTTTCATTTATATTTCGTTCCCTCACTATCGGACGTCCAGGTAATGGGTCAGGTAGTGAAAAATTATCAACAGAAATTTTGACAAGGATATGAATAATTTCAGCAGGAAGGTCAAATATATCTTTATAAGGAAACTCTTTAGGAATATTTTCCCAACTAATAAGTTTTTTAAAATTTTGAAAATGAATAGCTTTAACAATGCTATGGTGACTTGTACATTTTAACGCTAATGATTCTTCTTCCATTTTTTTCACCAAGTCTCGTAAAAAATAGGGATTGCCTCGATCATTGACAAATAATCTATATAATTCATTGACAGAGTATCCCTCAAATCTTAAACCCTCGTGATGAAATTCTTTAGATCTTATTCTCGGAAATGATGTATTTACGATAAAACCCTCATTTAAACACTCGGGACAAATAGATATCCCATTTACACAATTATAGTATTTTCCTTTATAAATATGTCTCATTACAAAAAGTTTGATTCGGCTTCCAACCACCCTTTTCCTTATATGTCCTGTGTCATCAGCGCTTGATGCCCAACCCTCTCCTGTCTTTACCCGAGTAGGGAACAAATTGGGATACTTTTGCTTTAAGAATATAAAAATATCTAAAATTGTTTTAGCAAGAGTATTTTCGTTTGTATACATATTTATGCCTTTAACTATTAAAAACCTGCTAAAATCCTGAGCAGAAAAATCGGCATCAATTATCTTATGAGATTTATTTGATATTATCATTAATTTTATGAGATTAACTAAATCAGAAAAATATTTAGTAAATATATCCGAAAAGTTAGATCACTTTTCTTAAGAGTTTTTATAATATCTTTTTTCTTTTTTAGCAAAGCAGCAATATCTTTCTTCCTGAAGCCAATCCATAAAACTTTTGTTGATTTAAAAGTTAATGATATGGTAGTTGGAAATAGTTTAGATAAAGTTTATGTATTTACTGATAAAACATACAATAAAAGGAAATATTCATTATAATTTAATAAGGTAAAATATGAATTTATAAGGTAAATCTCATGGAACAAAATAAAAAGAAAATTGTTGAATCAGTTCCTAATTATAGTTTATCCGATGGGGAAAAAATCGAAAAAATAGTCAATGAAATAAGAAACACACCTAATACCCGGATTGTTGATATTGAATATGATTCTGATTATAATAGAGCAGTAATTACCTTTGTAGGAACACCTGAAGCGGTTTTAAAGGCAAATATAGACGCAGCAAATAAGGCGATAGAATTAATTGACATGAATTCACATAAAGGACAGCACCCCCGAATTGGAGCAGTTGATGTTGTACCCTTTGTTCCCGCACAAAATGTTTCCATGAATGAATGTATAGAGCTTTCATTAAAATTTGCAGAAGTTATGGCCAATGTAAGAGTTCCTATTTATCTCTATGAAGAATCTGCCAGAAAGATGGAAAGGAAAAATATTGACAATATTCGGAGGGGTGAGTATGAAGAATTAAAAGATTTAATTAAAACAGATCTTGATCGTAAACCAGATTTTGGTCCTTCTGAATTCCATCCTACTGCAGGTGCTATTATAACGGGAGCTAGAAATCCCTTAATAAGTTTTAATATAAATCTGGGGTCTAAGGATGTTAAAATTGCAAAAAAAATCGCTAAGGCAATTCATCTACGTTCGGGAGGTTTAGTAAATATTAAGGCAATGGGTACTGTGTTAGCCAACCGAGATTGCGTGCAGGTTGGAATAAGTAATATAAACTATAAAAAAACACCTTTGTACAGACAAGTAGAACTTGTAAGAATTGAAGCTGCTCGTTATGGTGTTCCAATAGTAGGGACCGAGTTAATAGGTGTTCTTCCATTACAGGCAGTACTGAATTCACTTGAATACTACTTACAACTTGAAAGCCCTGAGAAACTTGAAGAAAAGCACCTCCTTGAGCATTTTTTCGATTTTTAGTCACTTAAGATGATGGGTTATTATCAATGACGATTTTTCCATTTTTAATAACCTTAGATACCAAATTAACTCCAAAGTGATAAGGTATGAATTGATGATTTGGTACATCAAAGACGACCAAATCTGCTTTTTTTCCCACCTCAAGACTGCCAATCTCGTCTTGTCTTTCTAATGCACAAGCACCATTTATTGTTGCTGCTGTTAAAGCTTCTGATGGAGTCAAGTGCATCATATAGCATGCTAAACCAATTATCATTTGCATCGACTCTGTCCAGCAATTAGGATTGAGATCAGTAGCGAGCGCAACAGGAACTCCATAATCTATCATCTTTCTTGCTGGGGCATAATCATCTAGCATAAGACAAAAAGGCGTTCCGGGTAAAAGTGTTGCTATTACTTCTTCTTCGGCCATTGCTTTTAATCCTTCATCATTAGATTTCAGCAAATGTCCTGTTTGATACGCTTTGATTTCGGAAGCAAAAAGAGCTCCATTAGTATCAAAGATCTCATCTATATGAATTTGGGGTTTTAGACCATATCGAGAGGCAACATTTAATATCTTTCGAGCTTGACCGATAGAAAAAATGCCTTTTTCACAAAAAACATCACAAAACTCAGCAAGATTTTCATTTGCGATTTTGGGAATCATTTCTGAAGTTATTAACTCGATGTAATCATCAGTTCTGTCTTTGAATTCAGGAGGTGTAGAATGTGCCCCTAAAAATGTTGGAATTATATCTAATGGGTGTTCGAGATTCAGAATTTGTATTGTTTTTAATTGTTTTATTTCACTCTCAGTAGTTAATCCATAACCTGATTTAGCTTCAACTGTGGTAGTGCCATAAGACATCATTTTATCTAAAATTGTTTTCCCATTTTCAACTAGTTTTTCTATTGATGCCTCTCTTGTATCACGTATTGTTTTTAGAATTCCTCCTCCTGCATCTAAAATCTCTAAATATGATTTTCCATCAAGCTTCATAGAAAGTTCGTTCTCTCGTGAACCAGAAAAAATGATATGAGTGTGTGGATCTACAAACCCGGGGGTCACTAACTTATTAGCTGCATCTATTTTTGTAGAGATTTTTCCAAATTCAAATTTTGAAATTAGCTCCTCTGTAGTGCCAATGAAAATGATCCTATCATCTTTAACGGCAACTGCCCCATTATTAATTATCCCAAGCTCACTCATGTTTTTACCTATTCTTGGAGCACCAAATTTTGAATTCATAGTAACTAATTCATTTGTATTAAAAACAACTAAATCAGGCTCAACTTCAATAATAATTTCTTCTTTAACATAAGCTGATGCTACAAACAAATAATTCACCCAAATTCTTGTTTTACAATATATAACAATTTTCTACTACATATAATTTCTAAGGCAGTATTGATATGTTCAGATAATATTGTATCTTCAGTTATAAATGGAATTTTCTCCCTTACATATTTATGACATTCTTCTAATTTTTTACTTGATTTCAAGGGTCTTCTAAAATCAAGTGCCTGTGCGGCACATAATAATTCTATAGCGAGTATTTTCTCCAAATTAGTTATAATTTTAAGAGCTTTTCTTGCACATATTGATCCCATGCTCACATGATCTTCCTGACCACCTCCTGTAGGAATACTATCAGCACTAGCAGGGAAACATAATGATTTATTTTCACTTGTTAAAGCAGCAGAAGTGTATTGTGTAATCATAAATCCAGAGTTTAAACCGGCATTTTTTATTAAATTGGAAGGCAAACCCCATTTACCTTCAAGTAATAAATATATTCGTCGATCTGAAATGTTTCCTAATTCAGATGCCGCTATACTCACATAATCTAAGGGTAGAGCGAGCGGTTGCCCATGAAAATTTCCTCCACTATAGGTTTCATTTTCATTAAATATTATAGGATTATCTGTAACCGAGTTAAGTTCACATTCTAACTTTTCATTTAAATGAAATAAAGCCTCTCTAGAAGCGCCGTGAACTTGAGGAATACAACGTAATGAATAAGGATCTTGAACCCGATCACAATCAGCATGAGATTTAATAATTTCAGAACCTTCTAATAATTTTCTTATTCTTTTTGCTACAATTAGAGCTCCTTTATGAGGTCGCAGTTGTATTAATTTTTCTGTAAATGGTTGTGGTGATGCCATATAGCTCTCTAGTGTTAAAGCAGCTATAAGATCTGAATGGTCCAAACAGCTAGTTAACCGATCAGATACAATAACGGTGTGAGCGCTGATAAATTGTGTTCCATTAATTAAGGCTAAACCTTCTTTTGCTTGTAATGTTAATGGCGTTAGATTTTGTTCTTTTAGTACATTTTTAGTAGAAACATAGTTTTTTCCGTCTGTAGACAAATATCCCAATCCAATTAATGGTAAAAATAAGTGTGCTAAAGGTGCTAAATCTCCAGATGCTCCGACAGACCCTTGCTCAGGAACTAATGGAATATAATTATTATTAATATGCCAGATTATTCTTTCAACTGCATCTAATGATATTCCCGAATATCCTTTAGATAGCGTATGAACCTTAAGTATGAGCATCGCTTTTGCGATTTCTTGACTAATAGGGGCGCCAACACCTACACTATGGCTTTTAAGAAGATTTTCCTGAAGCTTTACAGCGTCTTCTTTAGAAATTTTTGTTCTACATAGTGGACCAAAACCAGTATTTATGCTATAAACTAACTTTTCGTTATTAATTATCTTTTGTACCGCTTCAAAATTAGCTTGAATTTTACTTTTAATTTCCCCTGTTAAGTTCCCCCTAATTTTATCGTCTAGAAGTTTTAAAACAATATTCACTGTTAAAATGTCTTGCCCATAATTAAAAATTCCTGTCATAATTAGTCAATTTTCCTCATCAAGTTTGTTTCATATATTTTTCTAAAATATTATCTAATAAAGTGTCGTTTGAAATATAAGGTAAAGTTATTTGCCCTCGATCTCTATTTTCTAAATTCCAAGCAAAAGCAGTTTCCATTGCATGGGGATTTCTTGCCCAACTTCTTCTTGCAATTCCAGACATTACATCCCATTCTAAACCAGATCGAATAATCTGATTTACTTTTTCTGAACCATCTAAAACTAATCCAAACCCTCCATTAAAACATTTTCCAACTCCAACTCCTCCCCCGTTTGAAAGAACTGCTAGACTCATACCTCTAACAGCATTCCCAGTAAAGCAATGAACTGCCATCTCAGCCATAACATTACTTCCATCCGTTATATTCGAGGTTTCTCTGAAGGGAGAATCTGTTCCGGAAACATCATGATGATCTCTTCCAAGCATTAATGGTCCAATTTTACCTTCCTTAACTAAATTATTAAATTTTAAAGCGATAGAAATTCTTTCTTTCGCATCAGCATATAAAATCCTTGCTTTTGTACCTACTACTAAATTATTTTTTTTTGCATTTTTTATCCAATTATAATTATCTCTATCTTGAGCTCTTCTGTCTGGATTGATACAGCTCATTGCAGCTTGATCAGTTTTATCTAAATCATCATCTTCTCCAGAAAGACAAACCCATCTAAATGGACCATAGCCATAATCAAAACATATTGGACCCATTATATCTTCCACATAAGATGGAAAGATGAATCCTTCAGAAATATTATTTCCATTTTTTGCTATTTCATAAGTTCCTGTATCGAAGACTGCTTTCAAAAAGGAATTTCCATAATCCCAAAAATAAGTACCTCTTTCACTCATTATTTTAATGAGCCTATATTGTTCTTTTAAGGACTCATCTATTAATTGCTTAAATCTTTCAATATTCTTTCTAATTAATTCTCTGCCTTCCTTGAAACTGATTTGGTATGGAGTATAACCTCCCTCATAAACAGCATGACAAGAGGTTTGATCTGACGCAAGATCAACCTTAATATTATTCTCAACGACATATTTCCAAAGATCAACTACATTTCCCTGATAAGCTATAGATAATGGCTGAAATTTTTCCTTCGCTTCTTGTACCCACTCGAAAATTTCTTCCAAATTATCAGATATTTTAGAAATCCATCCTTGATTATATCTAGTAGCTGTTCTTGATTCATCGACTTCTGCTATTAGTCCAATACCCCCTGCTATTTCAACAGCTTTAGCTTGGGCTCCACTCATCCCACCTAATCCTGATGAGAGATATAATATTCCTTTTAAATCTTTATCCGGAGGTATGTTAAGGTATAATCTACCTGCATTTAATAAAGTTATATAAGTCCCATGGACTATTCCTTGAGGACCTATATACATCCAACCCCCTGCGGTCATTTGGCCGTAATTAGCTACGCCAAGAGCTGCTGCCATAGCAAAATCATCTGGATTATCAAACATGCCAACCATTATTCCATTAGTTGAAATCACTCTTGGAGCCATAGCAGTAGAAGGAAATAAACCAACTGGATGCCCTGAAGCTACAACAAGAGTTTGATTTTCTGTCATTTCCTCAAGATATAATTTCACAAGTCGATATTGCAGCCAATTTTGAAAAACTTGTCCGCTCTCTCCATAAGTTACTAATTCATATGGGTAAAGAGCTACATCAAAATCGAGGTTATTATCGATCATTACTTGTAGGGCTTTTCCTTCTATGGTAATTCCACTATATTCATCTATTGGTTTTGCTTTGATATTTCCTTCAGGTCTATATCTATAAGCATAAATTCTGCCTCTAGTTAGTAATTCCTGCATAAACTCAGGAGCTAATTTTTCATGTAGGTCAGGTGGTAAGTATCTTAAAGCATTTTTTAATGCAATCTTAGTTTGAGCCCTATTTAGCTTAAAACCTCGAGATGGTGCCCGTCTTATTCCCTCGATAAAACTTGGGTACTCTGGTAACTCTTGAGGCAGCTTAATTCTTATCGCTTGTGAAATATCCATACTTTTAACTAACTGCTGTTAATATTTAAATGATATCATTTTTAAGATATTTATTAATAATAAAGCTTTTTAATTTAAAAGAAAGACTCCAAAATCCAAATTTTTGATTCTAAAATAGAAGGGTATTTATTTATAAATTTTAATTCCACGAAGTTCTAATTTGTGTAAAAATTGAAGATAGCTTTTCAGATTATTTTTTTCTATGTTTAAATATTTTAAAGATGGTAATGATTCCAAAGATGTAGGTAGTTCATTAAGATAGTTGGTTCTCAAAAATAAATACTTTAAAGATTTCAGAAATCCTATTGAATTAGGGAGTGTTGATAATTTATTATTCCCTAAATATAGGTACTTTAAAGAATGGAGTGAACCAATTGATTCAGGAATTTGACTTAATTCGTTATAATATAAATACAAATGTTTAAGAGATGTAAGAGCACCAATAGATTCCGGAAGATTTCTTATATGATTTTTACCTAAATCTAAAATTTCTAACGTAGTTAGAAAACCGATAGATTTAGGGACTTCCTCTAAACGATTGAAACCTAATATTAGACTCTTTATAGAAGGAATCGCACCTATAGAAGGGGGAAGATGATTTATTTTATTTGTAGAAACATCTAACTCAGTTAGAGAATCTAAAGTTCCTATTGATTCAGGAAGAGATTGAAGTTCGTTTTTGCTTAAATCCAATATTTCTAATTTTGATAAATTTCCAATAGAATTAGGCAATTTCTCTATTTTATTATCATATAAGTTTAATTCCTTTAAAGAATGCAATCTTCCGAGAGTTTCTGGTAATGATGTTAACTCATTAAGATCAAGTTTTAATGTCTCCAAAGAAGCGATGTCTCCTATTGATTCAGGGAGATAAGCTATGGTGTTATTATCACACTTCAGAATTTTAAGAGAGGAAAGGCCCCCTAATGAGCTTGGAAGATATTTTAATTGATTATTAGATAGTTCAAGTCTAAGTAGTGACTTAAGTTCCCCTATTGATTCTGGAAGCGATTCTAAATTATTATAGGAAAGGCTTAAGTTTTCTAATGAGGATAAGAATCCTATTCCAACTGGAAGTGATTTTAAGTTATTTGAAGTTAAACCAAGATATTTTAAATTTTTCAATTTATCAATAGTCTGTGGTATACTTTCTAATTCATTTCCCCTTAAAAAAAGTGATTTTAAGGAGGAAAGGGAACCAATGGAATTCGGTATTTTTTTTATGCTATTACTTCTTAGATTAAGTCTTTTAAGAGATTTAAGTGAGTTTAAATCTTCTGGTAAGAAGTTTAAATTATTATTTCCTAAATATAAAATTTCAAGAGATATAAGTGCTCCTATTGAGTCAGGTAATTCCGTTATTTCATTTCCACTAAGATCTAATGTTTTTAACCTTAAGAGTGAACCAATGGAATTTGGAATTCTACTTAATTTATTCTCACTTAAATCTAATACTTCAAGAGAACTTAATTCTCCAATTTGATCTGGTATATCCGTTAGATGATTTGATTCTAGGTGTAATTCTTTAAGAGATGATAAAGAACTTATAGCATTCGGTATTCCAACTAAGTGATTTTCACTTACATCTAGTATTTCAATCATAGAAAGTGAAAAAAACTCCTCTGGAATAACTTCAAGCTCATTTCCTCTTAAATGGATTTCTCTTAGTGATGAAAATGTCTCAATTATTTTTGGAATTGTTGATAATCCACATGAAAATAAACTTACTCCTGTGACTTTATTTTCTTGTACGTAATACCCTAACCTATAACGTTCTAGTTCGGATATTTCTGGAATAGATTCTCCTAGTTCACTTTCCAATGATTTTATTGCTTCCTGTTCTTTTTCAGATAATTTCATTTCAATAAAGATATGATTAAATACTCTTCATAAAATATTATTAACTATACTATAAAAAGATAATATCATTTGGAGGTATATATTATTAATATATAATTATAGAATTCAAAAATAGAAATAAAAAGAAAAAACAAATAAAAATTAGAAATCTATATCTTTTCCTTCGTAGGCATATTTATAGAGGTTAGTAAATTCTTCCTTATTTGGAGTTCTTGGACCCATAGCGCTTGATGGGTCTTGATAACATAAACTTATCATTTTACTTAGATTTTGATCAAACTCTTCTCTAGTAATTCCTAAATCTTTAAGGTTGGTAACAAAATTAACTTCCTTTTGAAGCTCTTCTATTTTTTCCAATACTCTATAAGCTGCGTCTTTGAGGTTATCCTCCCACTTTGCCCATCCTAATTTTTTTGCAATATTAGAATACACTTCAATTGAATCGTTTGGTTCGACAGGATTATTTAAGCAATACTGTGTAATATATCTAAGAAAAAGACCAACCGCTTGCCCATGATGTATTGGAAATACACCACCCAGACTATGTCCCATAGCATGCCCTAAATGGCATTGAGAATTACTAAAAGTCAAACCTGCCATAGTAGAAGCTTGATGCATGAAATCTCTTGCTACAATATTATTTCCATCCTTATAAACAATTGGTAAATATTTAAAAATCAATTCTATGGCTTTTAATCCCAAAGCATTACTAAATTCATTCCTCCAACTCGAGACATATCCTTCAACTGCATGTGCTAAAGCATCAAAAGCTGTATTAACTGTTAGCTTTTGAGGCATTCCTATAGGAAATATAGGGTCAACTATTGCAAAAGTAGGAACTAAGGACATGTGGGGGAGAGACATCTTTCTCCAAACCTCGTTTTCAAATCTTGAAATAATAGCTGCCCAGGTAACTTCTGAACCAGTCCCTGATGTAGTCGGAATTGCCACCAATTTTGCCTTATTTGCAAAATCATATAACTGATCACTAAAGGGGTTAATATTATCAAGTGTATAATCTGGATATTCATACATCGCCCAAATTCCTTTGGCAGTATCCATCACAGAGCCTCCACCTAATGCAATGATTAAATCTGGAGCATATTTTATACACTGTTCTTTTCCCTTCATTACATCTTCCTCATGCGGATCTGGTATAACATCAGTAAAAACGGAATAAGCCTTTCCAATCTTATCAAGTTTGTCTGTTACAATCTTTATATATCCCAAATCTTCAATAACTTTGTCTGATACTATAAAACATTTTTTTCCTTTAATATTCTCCAAAAAATTCAGAGAGTCCTCTCCATATATAATATTTGGTGAGTAAAAATGCCACATTTATCTTTTTCACCTTTTAGTTTTCTTTCCAAGTTGATTAAATTAAACTAGTTTATTTTAATTTATTATATTAGTTATAATGTTTATGATTTTATTAAAATTTCATACATTAAAAAGTAATTAAATTGAGAATTAAGGGATATTATTTACAATTTTTATTTGATGAGTAAAAATAGAAGAATCAGAAAAAGAAAACCTATTTATTACATTTCAACATACAATTGGAGAGAATTCAACTCTTCATATGATGTTTAAAATGAATAGTTTTGGAGTTAGAAAACTCCGATTTTCTAAAAGTTCAGAAGGAAAAAATAATTTTAGAATTCTTTTACAGTTTCCTAAGCTACTAGTCTTAGATTAAATTATTCGAATTTAATATTTAATCTTTAGAATTTTATTTTTATTAAATGTGAAATATAATTGGAATTTAGTAACTCTTTTAGTCTTTTTACTTAATTGGATTAAATAAACAACAATATTTTTTTCATCTTTTATAATATCTAGAACGATAAATGAGGGAATTCCACTTGTTACAAAAGACCATGCACCTGTTACGCTTCCGGGATTAATAAGTAAAATTCCTTTATTCGTAAGCTGGATATCTTCTTTATGTGTATGTCCTGAGATTAAAATATTACAATTTTTCTGAATTGCAAGATTCTCCAATTGATTATAATCACCCCTCGGTCTAATCTGTGCTCCATGGGTTAATCCAATAGTTATTTTATCATTGTCTTCAAAATAAACATCTAGATCTTGATATATAGGAGATTCTTGGTTTCCATAATAATAATCCATATTTCCAAGGACAACTAAAAGATCTTTTTTTGTATTCAAATTCAAAAATTCAAGTAATTGAGGATAATTAATGAGATCTCCAGTAAACAACGTAAAGTCAAATAACCCTTCTTTAGCTGTAAAATCAACAATATAATCAGATATTTCTTTAGGGAGATTTTTAGCTCGATTGGGGATATGAGAATCTCCAATACATAATATTCGAACCATAGCAACAAGAAGATTAATTTATGTTTTTATTTTTTGACTCTTGAACTAGAACCCAGAAATTTTTAATCATATCTTCTAATCTTTGGAAATGTAATATTCCATATTTATCTAATAGTCGAGAAGTTTGACGTATCTCCTTTACATCACCAATTAACCAGAAGAAAACAGGTTTTGAGATTTTACTAATATTTTTTGCTGTTTTATTAAAATTAGTCATACCTCTAAAACGATTTGAGCAAAACATCATATTCATTATTCCTTCAATATATTCTTCATTTAACAAGATTTCATATACTGAATTCATAACAAGTCCCGGATTTACTTTATCCATCATCGCTTTTTCCATTGTAGGCCAGATATCTACAAGTGCAAATCTGTTTGGGGGCATCCAGTCTGGAAATAAATTTACGAGTTTTTCATATGCATTTTCCTTTAGCGTAGGAAAACTTAAACCATATTTTATAGTGAGATCTGCAGATATGGTTCCTGCACCCCCAGAACCCGCAACCATAGCAACATTACCGTATTTTGGCATTGATTTTTCTGTTTTATAAATCGTAGAGAACGTTCTGATAAATTGGAATAATTCAAAGAAGTCATTTGCTTTAATTACACCTGATTGCCTAATTATGGCATCGATTAATTGTGAATTTTCGGCAAGTGAACCAGTATGACTTAAAGTGGCTTTCTGTCCTTGAGCAGTTAACCCCCCTTTTACTAATATGATAGTTTTTTGTGGAATATTCTGGACTTTTCTACATAATTTGATGAATTTTCGTGGATCTTTAAATGATTCAAGATAAAGAGCAATAACATTAACAGTCGGATCTTCTATCATGTAATCTAAAAATTCTATTTCGCTTAAGTCCATTTTATTTCCAATAGAGCAAGAGTATCTAAAGCCCAGAGAGGGATATTTTTCCATTATATGCATCAGATATCCTCCATTTAACATCCCGGATTGACTAATTATGGCAACATTTCCCCTCTTGTATTTGGTAAATTCAACAAAACTTGTAAAAAATCCACCCATCTCATTATTTTTGCTCTCACTATCTCTATCGAATCTAGAAAACCCCATACAATTAGGACCAACAATTCTGATTTTTGAGAAATTGTCAGTTATTTTTAATATTTGATCTCTCAATTCAAGACCCAGCTCACCAACTTCTTCAAATCCTGAAGCCTCAATAAGCGCTCCTTTTATTTTTTTCTCGATACAGTCTTCTAAGATGGCAGGAATAACTCGGTTCGGAACGTAAAAGATTGCTAGATCCACTTCCTCTTCAATTTCTAAAATTGATTTCTTAAATTCTAATCCAAACAATTTACCCTCCGAGTTTGGGTTTACTGGATATATATCCCCTTTAAAATTATTAAGGATAAGATTATTAGTAATACGATATCCACCCTTCAATGGATTCTTTGAAGCACCTATAACTGCTACAGATTTAGGATTTAGAAAGAGGTCAATAATGTTATTATTCGACGTCATTGTATGATTTTTAGTTTTTACTTCTCTTTAGATTAATATGAAGAACAAAATTTAGTATTTCAATTACAATTAGTTTACCTTATTTTTTTTATATTCATTTTGAACAAATTGATATAATTCAATAGCCCTTTTGTTTGTTTCAAAATGTTTTATTACAGGAGCTAAAAATTGGTTCAGGTATTCAACTACTGCAGGTTTTAAATCCGGTGGATTTAAAGCACCATTTCTAAAATCTTCTTCTAATTCTTGATATGATGAATATTTAACATCCCCTCCATATTTTTCAGGGCGTTTAACAACAAAGGTATCAGTAAGTTCAAAAATTATATACTTACAATACTCTAAAACTGGATTTTCATTAATCTGTTTAGGGGGGCAATATGCTTTATTTATTTTCCGCTTTACATCTAAAGGAGAATCTAACATAAAAATTGCTGTATCTGGATCTGATTTTGACATTTTAAGCTTAATGACCCTATCAACTCCAGTTAAATCAGTATTAGGAGGCTTGGTTAATCCCATTAACATGTGATGATGAACCGCTACTGGTTTTGGCTTGTTCAATTTCTTTGCAACTTCTCTTGCTAACATGTTTACTTTTCTTTGATCTAAACCAAGCTGACATATATCTGCTGGAAGATAAAATATATCTGCTGTTTGCATTAAAGGATATAATATTTGTGAAGCATAAAGTTTATCTGATTCACTTCTTCCCATAATTTGAGTACAACGTTTAATTCGCTTTAAAGTAGTTTCAATTCCAATTTTTAAGACTAGTTCCCAATAATTTGGATCTTTAACTATATCTGAAGCATAAATAAATTCGACATTACTTAAGTCCATTCCACAAACCTTCCATACTTCTATAAAAAAATCCCCTACTTTCTTTATTACTTCTAAATTGCCCCCAAATTTTTTATTTGCTGCTGCATGCCAATCAGCTACCAAGAATTTAAACCGAACTCCAGCCTTAGTTATTTTATTTACATTGATTGCTCTTAAAAGCCCTTGTGCGATATGAATATTTCCAGAAGGTTCAAATCCATCATATGCATATATTTCCTCATTATGCTTGAGTTTCCAATGAAACAATTGTTCAAGATCTTCAATACTTATGATTTCTTCTCCAACTTCCTTCAATAATTCTAATCTTTCATCTATAGTTAAAGGCATAATCTTAATCATTAAATATATACTAAATATACACTAGTAAATACTTATATCGATAAAATCTTTATCGAATATCATTCTTTAAAAAAATTAGAAAATATTATTCTTCCCTTTGCTCAATAACCGCTTGAGCAGCAGCAATTTTGGCAATTGGAATTCTAAATGGAGAGCAGGAAACATAATCCAGACCAATTGAGTGTGCAAATTTAATAGAACTTGGTTCTCCACCATGCTCTCCACAGATACCGGTTTTTAAATCAGGTCTTGTCTGTTTTCCTAATTTTATGGCCATCTTCATTAACTTACCAACTCCATCTTGATCTAAGATTTCGAAAGGATTATTGTCCAAAATTTCTTTATTTAGATAAATTGGGATAAATTTTCCTTCTGCGTCATCCCTACTAAACCCATAAGTCATTTGTGTTAGATCATTAGTTCCAAACGAAAAAAATTCGGCTTCCATTGCAATTTCATCAGCTGTTAAGGCAGCTCTAGGAATTTCTATCATTGTACCAAAAGAAAAATCTAAATCTACCTCATATTCCTTAATTGTTTCTAAAGCAACTTGCATAAGTTGCGCTTTAACGAATTGCAATTCTGAAAGCATTCCTACAAGGGGGATCATAACTTCGGGAATTACATCAATACCTTGGCTTTTAAGCTCGCAAGCTGCTTGAAAAATTGCTTTTACTTGCATTTCATTGATTTCTGGCCAAACAATCCCAAGACGGCAACCTCTTAGCCCCATCATTGGATTTTCTTCTGATAATGACCTAATTAATGAGATCACTTTACTCTTTTTTGCTATTTCATCATCTAAAGGATTATTATTTAAGAGAGATTTTGAAAGTTCGTTTGTCATTTTTAATTCTTGGTTCTCCAATAGAACAGTAGAAAGATCAGGCAAAAATTCATGTAGAGGAGGATCTAATAATCGAATTGTTACTGGCTTTCCTTCCATGATTTTAAATATTTCTAAAAAATCACTTTTTTGCATTGGTAATATTTTATCCAGAGCATCTTGTCTGTCTTCTTTTGTTCTCGACATTATCATTTTCTGCACTACAGGTAATCTTTCTTTAGCCATAAACATATGTTCAGTTCTAGTTAATCCTATTCCTTGAGCACCAAATTCAATTGCTTTTTTAGCATCTGCGGGAGTATCTGCATTGGCTCTTACTCCCAAAGTCTTAATACTATCAGCTATTTCTAATAATTCTAAAAACTCTCCTTTTATCTCTGGCTGGATTAGATTAACTTTTCCTTCAATAATTCGTCCGGTAGTCCCATCAATTGTAATCCATTGACCTTCCTTGATAACCATTTCGCCAACTCTAAATTCCCTTTTCTCTTCGTCAATTTCAACGTCTTGGGCCCCAACCACAGCGGGTTTTCCCATCCCTCTTGCGACTACAGCAGCATGTGAAGTTTTTCCTCCAAATTGTGTTAACACTCCACTGGAGGCATATAAGCCGTGAATATCTTCAGGTTTTGTCTGTGGTCTTACCAATATTATATCCTTTTTACCTTCATTTGCGATTTTTTCGGCTCTGTCAGAATTAAAAATAGCTTTTCCAGAAACAGCTCCCGGTGATGCGCTAATCCCATGTGCAAGAACGTGAACTATAGAATTCTCATCTATGCTTTTAAATAATAATTTAGATAATTTCTTTGGATCAATTCTCATTATAGCTTGTTCTTTGGTGATTAACCCTTCTTTCACCATATCAACAGCAATTTTAACTGCAGCTGCTGGCGTACGCTTCCCATTTCGAGTCTGTAATATTTTAAGGTTTCCTTCTTCAATCGTAAATTCAATATCTTGCATATCTCTATAATGTCTTTCAAGTTTATCCATTGTTTCTAAGAGTTCTTTATAAATTTCAGGAAACTCTTCTTTCATTGCTTCCAATTTCTTAGGAGTTCTTATTCCAGCAACTACATCTTCCCCTTGTGCATTTGTCAAATATTCACCAAATTTTTCATTCTCACCAGTTGATGGATCTCTTGAAAAAGCCACTCCCGTACCAGAATTCCATCCTTTATTTCCAAATACCATAGTTTGTATATTTACAGCCGTTCCAAAATCAGGAATATTATTAATTTTTCTATAAGTTATTGCGCGTCTATTATTCCAAGACTTAAATACTGCTTCAATAGAAAGAAAAAGTTGGTTGAATGGATCTTGAGGAAATACAGATCCGATTTCTTGTTCATACAATGCTTTATAATCAGCGATGATTTTTTGTAGATCTATAACTCCAAGATCTGTATCTTGAGCATTTCTCCCTATTGCTCTTTTATATTTGTCTATAATTCTCTCGAATTTTTCGTCTCCTATCCCCATTACTACATCACCAAACATCTGTAAAAATCGACGATATGAGTCATAAGAAAGACGTGGATTGCTTGTTTGCTCTGCAAATCCTAAAACACTAATGTCATTCAATCCTAAGTTCAAAACGGTATCCATCATACCAGGCATGCTCATTGGCGCTCCAGAGCGTACACTTACTAATAACGGGTTCTTTTCATCTCCAAATTTCTTACCTGTACGAATTTCAAGAGTTTTTAAATGCTCGATTACTCTAGGTTTTAAATCTTCCATTACCTTCTCGGCATTTCTAAAATATAACAAACATGCTTCAGTTGTTATTGTAAATCCTGGAGGGATGTTAAGACCAAGATTCGTCATTTCAGCAAGATTAGCTCCTTTTCCACCAAGGAGATTTTTCAAATCTTTATTTCCTTCATTAAAAGCATAGATAAATTTTTTATTTGGGGTGATGCTCATTTTTCTTACCTAAATATCTAAAATCATCAAAATCAGATAAAATAAAAACACTAATTTTACTTTATATATTTTACTCAAATATTAAGTAAAATATTTCTTATAATTGTTAATTCGTCATTGAAATAAAATTTTTGGATGCTCTACTAAAAATTTATAACTTTCAATTATAACTTAAGGAATTCATTTAAAAGATCCCAGATCCCATTTATAATGAAGTCTGGTTTATATTCGCTATTCTTAATGGACTCCTTTGTAGTTTCTCCTGATAAAACGCAGCAAGTTGTAATTCCTGCCTCGTTGCCCATTCTTATATCGGTATAAAGCCTATCTCCAAAGATTATAGCATCTTTTGGCGATTTTTCTAACTGTTCTAATTTAAATAAAAGCATTTCTTTATTAGGCTTTCCAAAAACTCTAGGTGATCGTTCTGTTGTTTTAAACAAAAGAGAAGCAATTCCTCCTGCATCGGGAATGTATCCCCTTTCAGTAGGGCACCTATCATCTAGGTGGGTAGCAATATAGGGACTGTTTTCATTTTGAAGAAAATAAGCTGCTTTCTCTAAACGCTTGTAAGTTAATTCTTGATCAAATGCAAGAACTAATATTTCGGGATCATCTTCAGTAATTTCAAATCCCTCTTTGATAAATTCACTTTTTAGAGATCGAGTGCCTAATAAGAAAATTTTAACATAATTATTTTTTTTTAAATAATCGATAGTTGGGTGCTGGGATAAAATCACATTCTCTCGCGTGATGTCTAGGTTAAATTTTTTCAATTTTTTTAGGTAATCTTCTGTTGATTTACTGGAATTATTAGAAAGGAAGAAGATATCTTTTTCTTTTCTCTTTAAAAGATTGATTAAATCAATAACACCTTCAAATAAACGATCTCCTAAATAAATTGTACCGTCTAAATCAAAAAAATAGACTTGTTTGGAAGTTAATTCAATTAAATTAGTATCGTTGTTTTGCATGTTACAAAATAAAAAAATTAAGGATAACAATAAAATGTGATCAGTAATTAAAAAATGTAATAAAAAGAAAAAAAATTAAATAAACTTTCCTTACACTAGTAGAATTCTGTTTCAAATGCCGTAGTACTGTTGACAAGTTCTGCTGCTGCCCTTGTAGCTCTTAATACTTTAGCCATATCGCCTTTTAATTTAAATTTTCCAGCAAGCAAGCCTCGTATTGGATCCAATTCCTTTTTTAAAATCTGTACCCATGCCTCATATGATCCCGCGTACTCATATTCAGCGTCTACCTCTTCCCCTTCCTCTAATATTCTAGTTTCTGTACATTCTCCATGATATAGCCCTACAAACATTCGTATCTCATGATCTAAATTTCCAGCAGGCTCAATTACAAAGAGAAAATCACCTTCCCATCCATCTGGAGGAAATCCCTCTGGTCCTGCGGCTTCCCTATAATTTTCATTAGCATTAATGGCCTTTCGGTATGCTTCTGCCCATTCAGGTGTTCCAAATTTCATACTTATCACTTAATTTTACTAATTTTATTTATTTGGTTTTAATTGTATATTGTATTTAATAAAGATTTTAATAAATATTCTAGTTTTTGCAACACTAAAAAAAAGTGATTTTGTTTATTTTGATTAAAGTCAAGTTACTTTAACTCTCCTTTTTCTTTCATTTTCGCTATTTCTTCTTCTCTTAATTTCTTCTTAAAAAGCTTCATAACCATTGTAAGTGGTAAATCATCTTTAAATTCTACAATTTTTGGTAAAGCGTATGGTTTAACTTTATCTTTCAAATATTCAATGAAATCTTCTTCTTTTACCTTGTTCTTAAAGTCCTTTTTCAATTGAATAAAAGCTTTTACTCTTTCGCTACCTGGGCGTTCTGGGTCAGGGATTCCAATAACTCCAGCCACATCAACTGCAGGATGCTCAATTAAAAGATCATCAATTACTCTTGAATACACCTTATTTCCAGATACATTAATCATGTCTTTAATTCGATCAACAATGTGAAAATAGCCATCTTCGTCCATTACAGCGACATCTCCCATAGGTAGCCAATTCCCTTCCATTAACCCTTTTCCTGCTTCGGGCCAATATCCTTTCATTACTTGAGGACCTTTAACCCAAATCTCACCAGGTTCTCCAAAAGGTACATCCTTTCCGTCGGGTCCAACAATTCTGATTTCCGTATCTGGAACAGGTATTCCAACACCCCTTTTAACCTCTTTCATAAACCCGGTAACTTTTGATAAAGCAGAGAGGTTTATACTAACAGCTGCAGTTGTTTCGGTCGCACCATATCCTTCTCCCATGGGAACTCCACTAACGGCCTCAAATTCTTCGGCTACCTCGGAAGGCAAGGCTGCTGCTGCGGAATAATAAAAGATTTGAGCTTTTGGAATGCTTAGATCCTTTAAATAGAGATAATGAGTCGGAACGGCAAACACAATGAATGGACGTGCTTTCGTTATTGTTTGGGCAATTTTTTTCATATCTCTTGGATCCATTAGAAATATCTTTAGCCCCCAAGAAATTCCCGCGTGAATTGCCCAGTGTCCATACTGGTGAAAAACTGGAACACATACAACTATGGAGGATTTTCCGATAATACCTATCTTTAATGGTTCCATCATCCATTGTATTGATTGTCTTATATTAGAAGTTATATTAAAATGAGTTAGCATTGTACCTTTTGGTAATCCGGTTGTTCCACCGGTAAAGGGTAATAAAGCTAAATCATTAAGAGGATCTATTTCTACTTGTTCTTCAAGGGGTTCATATTTTTCTAGGAGATCATTAAGTAAGTAGTAACCTTCCTTTGATACTTCTTTCATTTCAGGCAATTTATAACCGGGAAATAACTTGGTGGGAGTATAAATTATAGTTTTAAGATTGACATTATTTTTTACTTCGTCGATTCTTTCTAATCTTCTATAAGAACAGACAATTGTCTTAGCTCCACTTTCTTTAATTTCATATAGTAAATCATTTGTTTTATGTAAAATACTTAGTGGAACATGAACAGCTCCTATTTTCATTGCAGCGTAATCTGTTAAAATAAACTCAGGACACGATGGAAGTACTGAAGCAACCATATCTCCTTTTTTTAGTCCAAAATCTAAAAAAGCATTTGCTAGCTTATCTACTCGTAGCTTTAATTCTTTATATGTAATTTCTTCATCAACATAGACACATGCAACATTATCAGGATAATTTGTTGCACTATCTTCAAGAAATTGGTAGACATTTATTTTTGGATAGGGTTCCATAGATGGCTTTAGTTTAAATGGTCCAATAAAGTAGGCTTTTTGCCAAGGTTTATCGGCATAACCTATTTTCTCTTTTTCAACCATATTCTCACCAATATATATCTTTTTGAGAGGTAATCATTAATAAATTTCTTTAATAGCCCATTCTAAATCAAGTTCTTTTAGTTTCTCCTTAGTTGGTTTTCCAGTTTCTTTATCCCATCCACGATAATCGTAATATGCATCTAATAGAGGATCTAAATTTACCACATGCCCTTTTGCTGGTCCTTCTGGCATGGGTTCTTCTAATAGTCGGGCAGGAAGTGTATCATCTGCTCTTGTAGCTCCTTCTCTCATATTATAAACTCTTGCAAGATTATATAATCTTTCCCCGGTTTTTGCAAAGTCTTCTACAGTAAATTTGTATCCTAGTAATTTTTCAATTAATGAAGCCCAATCCTCTGAAGATAAAACCATCCCCATAAATTTACAAGCGCCAATAGAATCAAACACTCCAAAGGCATCTTCAAAATCTTTATTTACCTTAGTATCTTCTACATTTTCTGAAAGTATATCTCCAACCATGGCATTTTCAACAATCATGAATGGCATCGACAAAAATGCGGGACCTTCTATGTATCCAGTGATGTGACAGCCTCCTCTATTCGCAACGGCAAAACCTAATCCACAGATTTTAGCAGCTCTACTATCATAAGCGGGGAGTTCTAAACCTTTAACATGCATAGCAAACCTCATTGAATCATGTCCTAGTTTATTTGCCATATTTCTTGAACCTTCCGCTATGAGATCTCCTATACCTTCCCTTTTACTTATTTTAGGGATAATATCCACAAGTAGATCAGCATTTCCAAAATTAAATTCCAATCCATCAGTATCTTCTTTCGTTAATATTCCTTTCTCATAACATTCCATGGCAAAAGCGATTGACCCTCCTGCTGAAATTACATCAATCCCATATTCATTACAAAGAAAGTGAGCTAAAGTTATTGCTTCTAAGTTATCTACCCCACAACTCGTACCTAAAGCTCCAATTGTTTCATATTCTGGTCCTTCTCCAGAACTTTTGTATTTACCTTCTTTAATTTCTGAAATTCTCCCACAAGCTATCGGACATGCAAAACATGCTTTACGTCCCGTGAGAATTGTTTCATTAATTGCTGTTCCATTAATTTTATCGAGATTTGGAAAAACTCCAGTTTGAAAATTTCTTGTAGGTAAACCACCCTTAATACCAACTAAATCAACCATAGTGGCTGTTCCAAATACTTCCAGGGTCATTTTTAATAGACTTTGGTTTACCCATTCAAATCGTTTTTTAGCTTCTTCTTTAAATTCCTCTGGGTTTGCAACCTCAATTTTTGCATTTCCCTTTGATGCGATTGCTTTAACCTTCTTAGCACCCATTACTGTACCCATTCCACATCGACCTGCTGCTCTACCGTAATTAGGTTTATCACAATCATTCATAACAGCTGCATATTTAACTAAATTCTCCCCACCAATTCCTATGCATGCAACATTGAACTTATCACCAAGTTCTTCTTTGATAAGTCTTGTAGTATCCGAAGTGTTCTTACCCCAAAGATGAGATGCATCTCTAAGTTCAGCTTTTCCATCTTCAGTAACAAGGTATACTGGTTTAGATGACATCCCCTCGAAGATAACTCCATCAAATCCCGATCTCTTGAGATCTCGACCCCAAAAACCAGCAGAATTCGCTTCACCCCATAATCCGGTAAGCGGAGATTTAGCAACAACACAATACCGTCCTGTACTAGGTGAAGGTGTCCCAGTTAAAGGTCCAGTCATAAAAATTAGTTTATTTTCTGGCCCCAATGGATCAGCTCCTTTTGGTACTTCATCAATCAAATACTTAGTGGCTAATCCTGCACCTCCTAGGTACAATTTTAAAGTTTCCTTATCAGGAAATTCTTCGCTTATTTTTCCATTAGTTAAATCGACTCTTAAAATCTTTCCCATATAACCGTAAATTTTCTTTCCACCTCAAATCAAACTTTTAACTACTTTATTTTTTAATATTCATATAATTAATTTTTTCAATTAATTAATTTTATTCCCTCAATTATAAAACAATTTCTATTTTCTTTAGAAAGTTATATATCTACTTTTGCGAATTAGTAAAAGCGTTGAAAAATGGATATAAAATTAGGGTTATAAAGAATAAATTTCTAAATTATAAAAAAAGAAAAGAAATTAAACACCGATTCCAATTGTATTCCCAATACCAGCTATTATTATCTTCGAGCCTTTTTCAGTTCGCTTTCTAATAGCCATTTTTATCTTTTCTATAATTTTAGGGACGGATTGCGTAATAGGACGCTTCATTGTGGTTATAGCATCCTCTAAAGATTGCTTACATATTAGGGCATCAATTGGAATTGCTTTACCTGTTGACGATTCTTCGATGTAATGTTTTTCAATTCCAATACCACCAATGGCAGCTCCTACACCTATTGCAATTGATCCTGTTTTATCACCACTAAGTTTCAAACCAGCATCGATCATTATTATACGGGATATTGAATCTCCATGTTGTTCAATCAAATCCTTTATCACTTTACCTGGTTTTCCTACTGCCCCTCCTGGACCCTTTGCTCGAACAACATATATAATTCTATCTTCAAAATCTACTTCTTGTACTATTGTTTCTCTTTCAATCTCTTTCGCATCAACTTCACCATCTGATACTGTTCTTATAAAACTTGCTGCTACTAATGGCCCAAGACCATCTCCTATAGGACTACCTTCTGCAAAGGCTTTTGCTGCATGATAATAAGCTTTAGCCATACTGAGAATTAAACCTAATTGCATTGATATTTGTAGTAAGAGAATCATTGATTTTGACTTCTTGCCAAGAATAAGATAATGCCTAATTAATCTATAAATGAAATCTATTGCCATGGTCACTTCCAATAAATTTTCTAAATGGGATCTTCGGATATTATCTGCATTAGGGGCCAAAAGCGCTACTTCTTCCTTAAATCTATCATCCCTCACATCTACAATATGATCAAACTTCGGAATAATACCGTAGGGATCAAGAGAAACTGGACCAATTGTAACGAATGTGATAAAATCTTCAATTTGAAACATCAAATCTTTCTGAGTTTTCTTCTTATCAGCAAATTCCTTAAAGTTTGTTATAAGAATTTCCTTACATTCGTCATTCCATTTTTTCAATTTGTCCAATCCTGTTTGGATTTCTTTACTGGCTTTCCAACCTTGCAATTTCTGTCCATAAAACATAGAAATAAATATTAGAAAGAAGAACATTAAATTCAGTATTAAAGAAAGGGGATCTGTGCTTTGGCTTCCACCTAGTTGATAAATATTATTCATCTCTTTTTTTGATTTGTCTTGATTTAATCTTTTAATTTCTTATAATAATAAAATTTATTTATTCTTTTCTATTATAAAGCATAGAAAAGAAGAAATTAAGATACGATCTATGATTGAAGAAGAAGACGATGAGGATATCTTAAAGAAAGGAGTAACTTTAAAAAGTTTCTTAAAGAACCTTGTTTTAATCAGTTTAATTGTTATAGGTGGATTATTTATATACCTTAGAATTGGTGACACTGTCACTAGTTGGTCAATTGGATTTATATTAATTTGTTTAGGAGCCACTTTAATCCAAGTACAGAAACCTCCTCCTGAACCAATTAGACAGACGTTAACAATATTAAAATGTGAAGCATGTGAACTTACTAAAGTAAGAAACTATGAAAAAAGAGATTTTGTTTTTAAAAAAGTAGATAAATGTAACCAATGCCAGGGATTAATGCAAATAACACAAATATATTCGGTGAGATTGAAAAAACCTACAGAATCTAACAAAACTACTGAAACCAAAGAAGAAGCGATAGGTGTTATAGGTAAATAAAAATTATAATCTTATTTTCTAATAAGTAAGGTGTTTTTTAAATTCTTAAAAAAGTGGGATTGGGAGGAACTTTTGATCATCTCCATGAAGGACATAAATTTTTATTAAGAACTGCCTTATCTATATCTGATAAAGTGGAGATTGGATTAACTTCACAAGATCTTTTAAAGAATAAACAATGTTTCTCAGAATTAGAAAGTTTTAAAAAAAGGGAAGAGAATTTAATTAAATTTCTAGAGTCTTTTTCTGATTTAAAACGTATTAAAATTGTAGAAATAAAAAATTGGGATGATATGGATAAATATGCCCAAGATCCTAGATACGAAGGATTAGTAGTTAGCCAGGAAACTTATGAAAATGCATTAAATCTGAATGAAAATAGGGAAAACAAGGGTTTGAATCCTCTCATTTTAATTGTTATTCCTATAATTAAAAATAAAGAAAATAAACGATTAAGCTCAACTTCAATAAGGAAAAAATTAAAAAAATTGAATTAAGATAGATTTATTAATCGCTTTTTAGTTGCTATTATTGTCGTAATTATAATGACGATTCCTATTATGGCTATTAAATTATATCCAGGAATCTCTGGTAATGATTCGGGTTGTTGAGTGTTTTTAACAATGATTACATAGTCAGTACCTATATTTCCAACGTCGTCACGTGCATAAAAATCAATTGTAACCGGACCATTTGTAGTTGAATTCCATACTACTTCGTTGATTATTCCATCGTATCCAGTAAAAGTAACGTTAGTAGTGCCACCATCAAGTGTATACCAAGTAGAATCTAAATTTGGCACATTGATTGTAATATCGAATACTGGAGGGTATTCTAATTCTTGCCCTGTATTAGGAGAATTGATAGTGATTATAGGATCAATGATATCCTTTCTAACAACAACTTCCGATAGACCAGTATAACCCTCTAAATTTGTCGCGTAGAAGCTAATGGTTACCGTTCCGTTTCCAATCTTGTCCCATTCTGACTGTGAAATTGTTCCTGTTGTTCCGATAAATGTAATGTTTGCCGCTCCTCCATCAAGAGAATACCACGTGCTATCTAAAGTTGCTTCTATTATCGATAAACTAAAATTAGGCGCAACTTTCCCAAATAAATCACTCTGAGCAGGGGAATTAATAATAATTACAGGAGGGCCTTGTCCCGCTACATATTTAATAATTTGAACTTCAGCGCTTCCTACAGAGCCCGCGCTATTATTCGCGAAGAATTTAATCGTAACAATGGTGTTTCCCTTTTTATCCCATTCTACTTGATCAATGTTTCCAGTTAGGCTACTTACAATGATATAAGTTACACCATCGTCAATAGTGTACCAGATCGTTTCATAATCACCTAAAATTGACAGATCGTAATTAGGGGGTGCAGTTCCAAATATCTCACTATCGGTGGGAGAATTGATGGTGATTTCTGGAATAGTGATATTTGTCGTATCCACCGTGAAATATCGTACCTCAGATTGGTAAATCTGTCCTAATGAATTATTTCCAAATACTTGAATTGAATGTATTCCATCATTAGGCATGAGAATAGTAGTATTTCCTAATATTGTATGATTTGCTTGTCCATCCAAGGAATATCCCCGCCAATCAGGTGTAAAACCAATATCATAACTAAGCAATAGTCCTTCTTTCAGATTATCTCCAGTGGTATAATCTGCATCCCAAGAAAATCCAAATGCGTCCAAATAAGTTTCATAAGGAGTATCCGTATTTGATGTAACAAATCCAATTTCATCTGCTTGACTCTCATCACTATCAAAACTAAACGGTCCATACTTTACATTATTTATCCACACCTGATATGTATATTGGGCTAATTCCATATAAGTTCCACCTGTACATTCAAAATCTATACGTATATGATACCATGTATTTGCAACAGGAGTAGGAGCTCCTGGAACATCAATCCAACCACTATTAGTACATCTGAATTTATCTAAATCTATTCTAAACCCAAATAAAGAAGTTCTTGTTAGTATATTATTATATATATATATTACAGAAGCATAGGTTGGATCTGATGTCGCCATGTGAAATTCATAAGTACCAAATGTCTGAGCTGAATGATTATGCCACCACGCGACATCATCAGTATTATGATCATAACATTCTAAAACCTTTTTATGTCCATTAAATTCAGTTACTATTTTAGCCCATGTATTCGGAGGGTGGACATGGTAGTCATCAACAAAATCAATATCAGTACCAGAAGTCCCATCTGTTTCATTCTCAAATCCGTATGTCGCAGGATAATATCCGCTCATTGGTTCAGTATAAGTTTTATTCTCAGGAGAAGTGATATTAATTTGTAGTCCACTAAATTTAGGATTATATTTTTTAAAAGTCTTCTCTGGATGTTCTTCTTCTGTAGATGAGTATTTTATTAAGTCAGAAAATGCAGTAACGTTGAATAAAATGGCAAATATCAGAATTCCAAAAATCAGATGTTTAGATTTTTTATTTACCTTATTAAAACTCATTTATTATTTCACTTGTTAATTTTGTCTCTTTGATAGTTAGTTTTTATAAAGTAAAATTTCTTTTTAAGTCTACCTATCTATGATTAAGTCATCTAAAATAATCAATCTAAATTAATTATTTATCAATTACATCTTAAAATTAGTTTAATGAATTAATTCTAAAAATATACATGAAAAACTAAAGTAGGTAAATTTTTTAGTTATTATTCATTAAACATATTATAGGAAAATTGATTCTTGATTATACTAACAATGAATGTTTATACTCTCACTGAGCAATTGAAAATAGAATTTTATCAAGATGCATTTCTCTTAAAATTTTTTATTCTGCCAAGAGAATAAAAGAATAATGCTAATTGATTTCTCTTGGCTACGGTATAATTTATTTGTAATGATATTAATAACTTAAAATAACTTGTTAAGAAAAAATCATTCTAATTCAAGATGGGACAATTTAAAACAACCAAACTCACGAAAGATTTAAATACCTTAGAGATTTTAAAAACATAATGTATAAGATTAAATTAATGGCGTTCACGTATGACATATAAACTTAAAAAACAGGTAATTGATATTTTAAGAGTATTAAAAGAGAAGGATTCTGAAGTGTTAGCTACAGATCTAGCTAAAGAAATGAAGATTGATTACATAGTACTTATGTCTGCTATCAATGATTTAATTGAAAATGATTTAGGAGGATTTAGAGAAAATGATTTAAATCAAATTTCCTTAATTGGAGAAGGGATAGATTATTTAAAAAACGGATTACCTGAACGCCAAGTACTAAATTTTTTATTAGAAAATCAAGTTAAAGAGATAAGCCTTGAGGAATTTCTAAAAAGAACAAATCTTGAAAAAAAATTGTTTTATATAGGGATCTCAAATTTAAAGAAGAACCGTTGGATTGCTCAAAGTAAAGCTTCAGGTGAAGATAAAATTTACCTTATTACAGAAGAATTTCCTCAATCTGATATAGAAAAATTTCTAAAAAAATTTGAAAAAAATATTATAATTGATTATTCCACATTATCAAAGAAGGATTTAATTCAATTAGATATTTTAAATAGAAGAAAATTAATCAAGAAGTATCAAAAAACTCAAAGAACTATTTATTTATCTGAAAAGGGTAAAAATATAGATCTATCAAAAATTGAAGTTTTAAAACAAGTAAGTAAGTTAACTTCAGAAATGTTAAGTTCCGGTTCTTGGAAGGAGTACGAGCTAAAGCCTTTCGATGTTGTTAAGCCGGGTCCATTATTAAAGGCAGGGAAAATTCACCCAATGATCCGACTTATTAATGAAATTAGAGAAATCTTTCTTTCGATGGGATTTACAGAGATTAGAGGTCCTATTATTGAGAGTGCATTTTATAATTTTGATGCTTTATTTCAACAGCAAGATCATCCTGCTCGTGAGATGCAAGACACTTTTTACCTAAATCAGCCGAAAAAAGCTAAATTACCAGAAGAAGATAGAGTTCAAGCTGTGAAGGAAACACATGAAAATGGTGGAGATTCTGGATCACGAGGTTGGGGTTATAACTGGGATATAAACACAGCAAAAAAAACAGTATTGAGGACCCATACAACAGCTACAACTATTAGACGACTAGCCCAATATTATAAGGAAAATGATAAAACTCCAATTAAAGTATTTTGTATAGATAGAGTTTTTAGAAATGAAAAAGTTGATAAATCTCATTTAGCAGAATTCACACAAGTAGAAGGCATTGTAATAGATGAAAATGTGACATTAAGTGATCTTATTGGCCTTTTATCAGAATTCTATAGAAAAATGGGATTCCCTAAGATAATTACTAGGCCTGGTTTTTTCCCATATACCGAACCTAGCATGGAAGTTTCAGTTTTTTATGATAAAATTAACGAATGGCTTGAAATGGGAGGTTCTGGAATATTTAGACCTGAAGTAACTTATCCATGGGGAATTAAAAATCCTACACGAGTTTTAGCTTGGGGTCAAGGTTTAGAAAGAATAGCAATGCTTTACTTTGGTCGTAAGGACATACGAGATTTCTATATAAATCCAATTAAATGGTTAAGATCTCAATCATATTAATAAGAGGTTAAAGAGGAATGCCAACATTAGAATTAAAACTTGAAAGATTAGAAAAGCTAGTTGGAAAGAAACTAGACATTAATAAATTAGAATACGATTTACAATGGATTGGTTTAGATTTAGATAGCATTAATGAAGAAGAACAGAAAATTAAAGTGGAGTATAATCCTAACAGACCAGATTTTTCAAGTCCAGAAGGAATTGCTAGAACTCTCAAGGGGTATTACGAAATTGAATTGGGGATCCCCTCATTTGAGATAAATCCTGGAAAAATTGAATTAAATGTAGATCCAATTGTAAATAAGGTTAGGCCATATATAGTATGTGGCGTTGTAAGAGACATTGATTTAGATGAAGACGAAATTACTACTTTGATGAATATTCAAGAACACCTTCATTGGGCAGTTGGGAGAGATAGAAAAAAGGTGGCAATCGGTGTACATGATCTTGATAAAATAAAACCACCATTCAGATATACCGCTGTAAAACCCGATTCAGTAAGCTTTATTCCTCTTCATGGCGATGGATATCCAATGAATTTAGAAGAAATCCTATTATTGCATGAAAAAGGGATTGAGTATGCCCATATTTTAGAAGGTAAAGAAGTTTACCCCTTAATTTTTGATAAAAATGATGAAATTCTCTCTTTTCCACCTGTTATAAATGGAATTAAAACAACTGTAACTGATGATACCCAAAATTTATTCTTAGATTTGACGGGAACAAATTTTACGGCTGTAAATTTAGCCTTAAACATTTTATCGACAACTTTAGCTGATATGGGAGCTAGTTTAGAAAGTGTTAAAGTGAATTATTCAGATAGAGAGAGTATAATAACTCCAAATTTAACTCCAGAGAAATGGGAAGTAAAACTTGATTATTTAAACGATTATATAGGATTAAAATTAACTTATAAAGAAGTTATTAAATGTTTCAGGAAAGTAAGATTTAACGCTGAACAAGCTAAAAAAGCAGGGTATATAGATATTTGGGTACCCCCATTTCGAGGTGATATCATGCATATTGTTGATTTTACTGAAGAATATGCAATTGGTTATGGATATGAAAAACTGCCACGAACGATAAGGGAGGGAGGTACAGGTGAATATCATCCAATTCAAATATTTTCAAATAAGATAAGAACAATCATGATTGGAGCAGGATATTTAGAGGTGTTGAACTTCATTCTAGCAAACTCTGAAAAACAATATAATTATATGCATCAAACTTATGATGAAAATGATCATGTTCAAATTTTAAACCCTGTCTCTAAAGAATTTAATACTACAAGAACTACCATCATGCCAAAATTGATGGAAACTCTCTTATATAATAGATCTGAAGAAAAACCGATAAGAATTTTTGAGGTAGGTGATGTAGTATTATTAGCTCCAAGTGAAGAAACAGGGGCAAAGAGAGAAGTACATTTATCAGCGGTAATTTACCATGAGTATGCAGATTTTACGGAGATAAGATCTACCTTAGACTTCATAATGACCTCATTAGGGAGAAAAGCGGAATATTTAATTAAACCAGAAATTAATGCTAGCTATATTAATGGACGAGCTGGAGGAATCTTTTTAAATGGAGAGAGGATTGGGGAAATAGGTGAAATACATCCTGAAGTGTTATTAAATTTTAAATTAGAATTTCCTGTTGCTGCATTGGAATTAAATTTACAATATTTATTTTAAATTTTTCATATAATTCTTATTCTAAAATTATTAATAAGTGAGTAAAATGGACAATAACAACTCTGACAATAAAAAAATAGAAGAGCTTAGAGAGGCTATAAATGAAATTGATGATAAGATTATTAGCTTTTTAAATGAGAGAGGGAAAATTGTTCAAAAAATCGGAAATCTTAAAAAGATATTAGATTTAAATGTTTTCCAACCTATTAGAGAAAAGGAGATAATTGAAAGAATTAAAACAAAATCAACTATATTAAAACCTATGAGTATAGAAGCGATATGGAGAGAAATACTTAGCGCAAGTAAATTAATTCAAGGATATATAAGCAAGGTAGGTTATTTAGGACCAGTAAGTACTTTCACACATCAAGCTGCGTTAGAGCATTTCCCAAAAGCAGGTACAGAATTTATATCGTTTAACACTACTTTAGATATATTTGAGAATATAGAAAAGGAGATAATAGATTTTGGTGTTGTCCCAATTGAAAACAGTCTTCAAGGTACAGTTCGGGAAACTCTTGACTTATTAATAGAAAAAAATCTGTTCATTTATGGGGAGCAAGAAATTAGGATTGTTCAAAATTTAATTTCAATCAACGATTCTGATCTATCTAAAATCCATAACATAATTTCACACCCTCAAGCTTTTGCTCAAGCAAGAAAATGGCTAAAAACATATTTACCTAATGCTAGATTGATTGATGCCAATTCCACTTCCGAAGCAGTTCTGAAGATTAAAGATTTGAATGACGAATCATACGCTGCGATTGGAACAGAGTTTTCTAGTAAATTAAACGGGCTAAAGATTTTAAGATCGAGAATTGAAGATAGTTCGTTAAATTATACAAGATTTTTGATAATATCTAAAAAAGAAAATAACCACAAAGAGGGGAAAGTTAAGACCACAATAGTTTTTGTTACTAAACATGTTCCAGGAGCCCTATATGGCGTTTTAAAAGTTTTTGCAGAGTCTAACATTAATTTATTAAAGATAGAATCTCGTCCGAGGAGAATGGGTCGTTGGGAATATATATTTCTAATGGACTTTGAAGGAGATAAAATGGATCAGAATGTATTAAATGTTCTTGATAAGATGAATGAAAATGTTATTTGGTATAAGATTTTAGGATCATATCCATTGATATAATAAGCTTATATCTAATCTATGAAATGTATAGATATTAAAAAAAAGAATTTAGCGCATTTTTTAGAGAAAAAATTATAAATAAAATCAGATTTTTCTGATTATTCTAAAAAAGAAAATTGGTTTTTTATAGATGTCGGGGAATATAAGGTTCGATGGTAGAAAAAATGATGAATTAAGAAAAACATCAATTCAGCGGAATTATCTTAAGTATCCAGAGGGATCTGTTTTAATAACACAGGGGAATACAAAAGTGATTGTGACAGCATCAGTTATTGAATCAGTCCCTAGATTTTTAGTCGATACAGGGACCGGGTGGATTACAGCAGAATATTCAATGTTACCGAGGGCTACACAATCAAGAAATAACAGGGAGAAACAGAGAGGGAGATCAGTTGAGATCCAGCGCTTGATAGGGAGAAGTATTAGAGCAGCGTTCAATTATGAAAAACTGGGAGAACGGACAATTAGAATTGATTGTGACGTGATTCAAGCAGACGGAGGTACAAGATGTGCTTCAATTACAGGATCTTTTGTAGCAGTTTTCGATGCAATAAACTATCTTTATAATCAACAACTTATTTATGAATTTCCAGATTATAAAATTGTGTCTGCCATATCTTTAGGAGTAAAAAACGGTCAGATTTTATTGGATTTGGATTATAATGAAGATTCTAAGGTTGATGTTGATTTTAATTTAATTATGAATGAAAATTCAGAAATCATTGAAATACAAGGAACGGCTGAAGGTGCTACATTTTCAAAAGAGAAATTGAATGAGATTGTAGAATTGGGAGAAAAAGGCATTTTAGAGTTGATACAAATTCAGAAGAAAGAATTAAATTTATGATTTAAATTCTTAACTTTTTTAAATTTTGATTAAAAACAAGAATAGGTTATACAATTATAGTTTAAATCTTGATCAATAAAGAAAAGAAATTCATATAATAAATCTAAATTACTAATCGCTAAATTTTATTTAATATTTCCTTTTATATTTAGGTCCTGTATTTAATATTGAAAAAGTCCAAAACGCGTTCAGTAGCTTTATCATCAATATATTTATTAAAACGTTCCCTTAACATAATTCTTTTTTCTTTAAATTCAGGATCAATCTTGTCAATATTTCTTATTGTATCAATTAAATCTTCAGCATTATAAACAATAGGACCACCAGCTATTTTTTTAAGATCATAATTTAGTCCTTTTGTTCTGGAATATTCATCGAAATCATATGCAAAGAGAATAACAGGTTTTAAGGTTAGTAAATAATCTAATTGTACTGAAGAATAATCTGTTATAAGCAGATCTGAAACTATTAATAATTCTTGAATATCTGCAGACTTATCTAATAATATAATTGATTTTTGAGCATCGAAATCAATTCTTTCTGAAACCATATGACCTTTAATTAAAAATAGTGAGTTTAATTCATTGAGTAGTTTATTTAACCTATTTAATTCTTGTTTTGATATTGCAAATTTTACAATTCGGTTACTTCTAAATGTTGGAGCATATAAAATAATTCTTTCTATTCCTTCTGGAATGTTATATTTTTTTTTTAATTCTTCAGTAAATTCTTTTTCTTTACATAAAAGTATATCATTTCTTGGATATCCTAAGGCAAGAATTTTTTTGGAGGATATTAATAGCTGCTTACTTAAAACATCATGTTCTATCTTATTTCCGGAATGGGTTAGAATGTAATCAATATATTGATTGTTTTTTAATTTTAAACGAAAATAGTCCCCCCATCCGTTATATATAAAATCTTCTTTAGTATTAATATCCACCCTTTTAATGGGTGTACCGTGAAAAGTTAAAATTTTTGTTGTTTTTGGTGAAAATCTTATAGGTAAGAGATCCATATGCCCATGAGTCATAAAGATAAATTTTGCCCTTCTTAGAAGTTTAATAGCTTTAAAGCTATATGTGGAAACAACTTTATATCCTTTTTTTCGAATAACCTCTGCTACATGATCTAATTTTGCAATCCAGACTAATTTATAGTCAGATCTTTCATTTAGAAATTCAAATAAATATTTAGAATTATCTACAAACGCCCCTCCCCCGAATGCCCCCATAACAATTAATTTCTCATCAATATCATCCTTGAATAGTTTAGAAATATTAGTAACTATAAATGGAAAGATAATTTCTTTACAAAATTTATAGAATTTTGTACGTTTAATGAAAGAAATCTTTTGAATTGTATTAAAAATAGTGTTACTAAGCATAATTAACTCCTTTATGATTTATTTTCATTTTATTTAATAAATAGAAAAATCAAAGATTTTTAACCTTTAATTGATAAATTTATCATTGAATTATATCATTCTTTTATTTCATTTACTAATGTGCTTCAATTCCTAACTGTTCTGGATGTTCTTGAAAGTATTTCACGCCTTCTTTTATTATATCAACAATAGTTCTAGTTGGTTTCCATCCAATCTCATTAATAATTTTATCATTTTTCCCAATTAATAGTGGTACTTCACTAGGACGCATCCTATTTGGATCTACATATACTTTCACAGAGATATCGAAGATTTTTTTCGCTAAATTAACGTAATTTGCTATGGTTATTCCTTTACCGGAACATACATTATATGGTTCTCCGAATTTCTTTTTTTCACTAACTAAGATATATGCATTTACAGTATCTTTAACATGAGTATAATCTCTAATTGCATTTGGATTTCCAATAACTATATTCTTTCTTAAATTATTTAAGATTTCAACTATTTGTCGGTGAACTACGCTAGTAACAAATTGAATTCCTCTTCGAGCTCCTTCATGATTAAAACCTCGAGTAATAATACTAGGGACTTTATATGAATTATGATACAACCAAGCTATTTGTTCAGTGGCACATTTTGATATCCCATAAACACTTCTTGGGCGAAAAGGATTCTTTTTTAAATCCTCAGTAACAGGAACCTCATTTGGATCAACTAAACCATATTGTTCACTGCTACAAGCCACTTGGATACTCTCTAAATTACTATCACAACGTCTTGCTGCCTCAAAAAGTTTGATAGTTCCAATAATGTTATTATGAGCAACTCTTGCTGGTTCTCTAAATGATGTTGGTATAAATGATTCAGCTGCAAGATGAAATACAGCATTTGGTTCAATTTTCTCAAAAATTCCTAAAATCCTTTCTGCACTTGTAATATCAGCTTCATGTAAACTAATCTTACCTCTTAAATGTTCAATATTTTCATGCATTGGGACAGCATGACGACGTATTGTCCCGTGAACTTCACATCCTAAATCCAGTAATTGTTCAGCTAAATAACTTCCAGCAAATCCACTTATTCCTGTAATTAATACTCGTTTTTCCTTCCAATAATTTTCATTTGGTTTAACAGAAACTCGATTTTTAAATTCTCCTAAATATTCATCAATTTTTTCAGGAATAATAATAAATCCTTGTTTTTCAAGTGCTTTAACACGGGGATTTTCTTCTATTACTTTCTCGATTGGTATGAGCTCACTCATATTATTAAAAATAATTTCTTGATTTTTAAGTTAATTGTTAATTTTTACTGAAAATCATATTAATCCGCGATCTTCTGAATAAACCTAAAACTTTATTTTTAAATTCAATTTTATTTGTGAATCGTAAATCATTTGAGTTAATTTATTAATTTATTAATGGCTCCAAAATTTTATAATAACTTTAAAAAATCTAAAACATTACTTAAATTAAAATTTAGAATTAATAATGATAAAAATTCTTATAGTTTCTCCACTTGCGCTCGAAAATGGCAGAGGTGGAGAGATTTCATCCATGGAATTAGCAGCAGGATTAAATAAATATTATAATACTACCTTTGTTCATACAAACATATTTATAGGTAAAAAGTTGTTAACTAAGGAGGTAATTGAAGCTAAATTAAATGGGGTTAAAATAAAAACACGAACGAAATTTGCTACAATAAATATTTCAAATCTTGTATTTACTTTTCCTTATCCTTGGGATTTGATTAGACTTTATAGAATAGTTAAAAGAAATAATATCATTTATACATCTTGCTCTACTTTTAAACAAAATTTTATTTTTATGCTTTTTAGTCTATTACATAGACGTGGGAGATTTATTATAGGATATCGAAAACCCTTACATAGCGATAAGCTTTTTTCTTTATACAATATTAAATATAGATTATCAATTTTATTCTTTTCATTATTCAAAAAAAAAATTTATCATCATACTTTATCTAAAAATGCAAAGAAATTCTTAGATTTATTTTATGATTCTAATAAAGTGATTCATATTGTCCATGGAATTGATCTAAACAAATATAAAGATGATTTTTTTAAAGATAAATCAAGAGATGTATTAAAATTTATTTATATTGGTTATCTTGATGACATTCATAAGGGAATTAAAGTTTTAGCTGAAACATTAGATGAATTCCTAAAAGAATATAATGATTTAAAAATCTTTTTTGAATTTTGCGGTATGGGCCCTTTAGAAACAAAAATTAAATCTTTAGAAAGTAAATTTCCGAATTTTATTAAATTTCATGGATATATAAGTAACGATTTGGTCCCAGAATATTATAAAAAAAGTGATGTCTATATGTTTACGTCTCGAGTTGAACCTTTTCCTAGATCAATAATGGAAGCATTAGGGTCAGGACTTTTAGTAATCTGTAGTAAAACAATTGGTTCTGTAGAATTATTAAAGGGACAAGAATTTTCATTTTTCTTGAATAAATTAAATAAAACATCTATTAAGGAGAAAATACTAGAAGTATACAATTTATGGATAAAAGATCCAGAAAGAATGTATAAATTACAGAAATCAGCAAGAGATTACGTTTTTAAAAATTATTCAAATTCAAAGGAAATTGAAAGCTTTAAATCATTAATAGATAAAATTTGGTGAAATTGAATAAATGAAAATACAAATAAAGGATTATTTTTAGCATTTGGAAAAAATATAAAGAAAGGTAGAAAAGAGTTAATAAATTATCAGGATATTGCTCTAACAGTTCTTATATAGAATTAAAAAACCAGAATATATGAAAGGAAAAATATTAGATATTTTGTAGTGGTACACAAAAATTAAATATTTACTTTACTTTTTTTAGGTATCCATTAGGATTCCAAGTCATAAGAAATTTTTCTTTATTCTTATCGATTTGAAAATCTTTATTTATTTTTAAAAATTCCATGATGGCTTCCATTGGACCCGGACCAAAAAAGGGTGCAATTGGATATCCATTTAGATGTGTATCTTCGACAATTATATATCCTCCTTTTTTAACGTATTTACTATATATTTTTAATTCCTCAAGAACATGGTCTTTTGTGTGTAAGGAATCTAAAATAACTAAAACATTATCATCATTATCTATTAAGTTGTCAATCTTATTGATAATTTCTTCTGATATTGATGATCCAAGTAAATAATGAATTCTTTTGTGTTGTGGTTTATTTTTTTGATCCTCAATATCAATTGTTATAACTTTTCCTTTTTCTTCCATATCACATATGGACGCTAGATATAATGCACTCCCACCATATTTAGTTCCGCATTCAATTATTACATTTGGCTTTAAGTTGTGAATTATTTCTTGAAATATCCATAAATCAAAAGGATTTTTTAATATTGGGGTACCTAACCAATACATATTTCTCCATGTCGCATTCTCTCCCCATGAATTATAATAGAGTTTATGAAATTGGGTGATCTCATTTGTAACATTTACCTTCCCTCTAAAATATTTGTATACTTTTGGAATATAGACTCTTTCATAAATTCTATTTAAAAATTTCCTAATAACTGTTTTTAAATTACTCATATTTGTCATAAACAATAAATAACTTTCCTAAGATATTGTGAAAACTGCTTTTTAAAATAAAAAAGTTTACTCTATTTAAACTTTGAATAAATAACTTTTTGTTAAATTACATTGGCAAATAATTTTTTCTTTTTATAAAACCCATCTCATAAAAATCATTTAAAAAAATCTAATTAGAATCTTTAGAACAAAAAAAATATAAAAAATAATGAAATTAAAAGGCTCGATGATTATCTATTCGAAAACCAAATTAAAAACATTTCTTTAATAAAGATTGATGTTGAAGGATTTAAATTACCCGTATTAAAAGGTTTAACTCGATTTTTTGATCAAAACATAAATTCTTTCCCACCATTAATTATCGAAATTACTCCGGCGGCATACTCGCTATTAGCAAGTAAGCTAGAAGACTTAGAGGATTGTATGTCACAATATAATTATCAAATTTATAATTTTAGTGAGAAACGTAGGATAGACTTAAAGAAATTGAACAAATTGACAGATGTATTATTTAAGCAGAAAATTTAGTTTATTTTTTAAAAGTGTTTTAATAAAATCACATTAAATTTTTCCTTTTTTTATAAGCTTTTCGATAAAATAACATTTCAGAAAATGATATAATATTTATCAAAAAATCAATATATAAATAAAAAATTAACTTAATAAAGAAAATTGGTTTTAATTTCAATTTTTCAGATTTATTAGTTATTTTAAAAAATAAGATTTTTCTAAGTTTCTTCATATAAATACTAAATAGAAATATCATTCCAAAAAAAAATATGAATATATTGAAGAAAACTGATAGAGGTAGAAGATAAAAATAAATTGAAACTAATGCTACAATGAAAAATTTCAACATTCTTATATTTCTATTTATAAATGGATTATACAAATAATTCTCAATCCATCTCAAATTTTGGCTAAAATAATCAACTTGTTTTGTAGGATAATTAAATGATTCTACTTTTTGTTCAAATAAATAAAATATTTTAAAATTTTTATTCAAAACATCCATACCCATCGATGTTCCATCATCAGCCAAACGCCCTTCTACAAATTTATCTATAGATTTAATAACTTTGTATTTCATTCCAGTAAGTTGAGTAAAGGAATAGCTGTATCTGGAAAATTTATGATCAAAAAAACTATTTCGATTTATGTAAGCAAATTTTACCAAATCTTTATTTTTAATAGAATTTGCAGGTTTTATTGGAGATACTACTATATCCTCATTCTCATTAATTAAAATATAAAGCATATGTATTAATATTGGATCATTAAGAATAATATCAGCATCAATAATATATACAAACCCCTTTGAAACATGCTTTAAACAATCATTTATTGCCTTAATTTTTCCTTCTCCTGCTTTTTGATATAAAATAGTGAAAAAATCATATTTTTTAAAGGTGTTTGCTATAATTATAGTCTCTTCAGATCCCCCAGCATTAATTATTATATTTAAATTTGGGTATTCTAATCTTTTTAAAGCTAATAAACATTTCTCAAAAATTTTTCCCTCTTTCCATGCGGGAATAATTAAATTCACCAAGGGAAGCTCATTTAAATTATCTAAACTAATTTTTTTTTGGGGTTTATATTTCTTTAATTCTCCAATATACTTTCTATCTCTTGTAAAATATGCAAGAATATGGTATAAAAAAACTAACAAAACAAGTACAATAATAAAATTTATTGAAAATATAAAGTTAAAAAAAAAATTACTAATTTTTTGTATCTGATTAAATAGAACCATAAAAAAAGATAATTTTGAATTATATTTATTAATTTATAATTAAGTCATCAAATTTTGATATTAAATATTGTAGAAATCTTAAAACTTAATATCACATTATCCAAATCAATAAAATCTTGATAGGTTTTAAAAAAGATAAGAAATTTTATCACATTAAAGTTATAATCATGAATGGCAATATGTATAAGATTCTTAGAAAAATACTTTATAAAATGAGAAATTTTATTTTTAGTTTGAGCAATAGATTTCCCATTTTAGGTGATTCTGTAGAATTTGGATACTATTTTCTTTATTACTTTAAATTTACAATAGAAAAAATGTTTTTAAATTTTAGAACACGATTAAAATATGGTAAATTGGATCATAATAAAATTTGTTGGGTAAATCCTCAAAATATCCAATATTACATTGACCCTCATAAATACAATAAATGGAGTATTAATTCTCGAATATTAAATGGTGATTGGGATCGTTCAGAAACGTGTTTTGAAGATTTGAGGGAAGTTAAAGCAATAGAACAGAGATTTAAAGAGAGCAAAAAATGGGAAGAGACCGAATTATATCATCAATATCATGATGAGTTTTCTCGTGGTATAAAATGGGGCTTTAAAAATAAAGAAGACATTGATATGTCGTTTAAAGGAATCGATTCATTGTATAACCAAATTAAAAAGAACGGCTATAAATCAAAAAAAGAATTGTATTCACATAAAAATATTTATGGAAAACTAGTAAATCTAAAAATTGGAAAAAAAATTCTTGATGATATAACCCTAGCTATTAGTAGAGACGGACATTTTATATTTGTTAATGGAAAACACAGGCTTAAAATAGCCCAATTACTTAACATCCCTAAAATTCCAAGCATCATTGTTTTAAGGCACAAGAAATGGATGGAATTTAGAAAAAATTTAATTGTTTTTACCAAGAAATATCAAGGTGGAAAGCTTACTTATCGCCTTACTCATCCCTATCTTCA
>JAHLWT010000023.1 GCA_019057775.1 Promethearchaeota archaeon | reverse complement strand
GCAGTCGTTGGAATCTTGGCGAAAACACCTCTAAATAGATCTCCTGGTATTCTGCCTACCACACAATGCAGTAAACGTGATAGATGTTCAAGCCATTGCTGTCTTCAAAAACACGTTGCTGATAATTTTGCGTCTGGGCAACATCATGAGGGAAACCGTGCCACAGCCCTTGATTACGTGGCACCTCAAGGGTCTAGATGCAGCGGCTCAATCTGTCAATAATAACGGTCGCTGTCCCTGTTTTTTAATAATCTATCCTCCTTCACATTATTTTTGAGAAGAAGGATAACATACCTAATTTGTAATTTGTTTTTTGAAATTGGGGAAACAGCCCACTTTTAAACTTCAATTACTCCAGTTTTAAAATTTAATTAACAAAAAGTTGGTGTTTGATTTGACTTCTCAAAAACAACCATTTATGATATATAATAGTCTAATAACTAACCGATAAAAAAGTAGTAAAGCGAAAGGAAACATCTAGCGAAATTTCTGAAGCATAATAGACATTTAGTATTTTGGAAAAACTAAACTATTACGGTCGAATCTATAAACACAAAGGAGGTGCAAAAAATATGAGTTTTGGAACTTGGGCAGATTCGAAAGTAAGAAATTTAGGCTGGGTAGATGTAAGGCTAATAAAACTTAGTGCTATGGGTTTTATTTTAACGATAGCGAAGCTTTGGAAACCGCTGCTTAGTTTAAATTGGTATTGGTATGCTATAATTAGTGTGTTAGCAGCAATAAGACCAATATATAAAGCACTTAGGAAATAAGGGAGGAGGATGATGAGGGTCAGGCGCTGAAAGCTGGATTCATTATATTCTCGTTAGCATAAGATAGAAAGTAAAGAAGCATATAAAGAGCCTAACAACTAGATGACGTTTTTTTAAGACAGAGCATAATGGGAAACTTTGGTAAGTTTCCTAATAAGGAGGGAGGAGAAATGGAAGAAAAGGTAAAAGACAATGAAGAGCGGATAAGTATCGATTTCTCAAAATATATAGATGAATCCGTAGCTAAACACATAAGGTTTCTCGTAAATGCGAACTCTCCCATTATCTATATAATCTCGTGGGAGGAGACGCGGGTTAAAGCTACCATAGAAAGCGTAGTTAAAAAAAAATACACAATCAAAAGAAATGGTGGAGAAGAGAGGTATGTGAGGTGGGGTCCAAGGGAGATAGCAAATTGGTCGAGTGTAAAGGGTCTCATCTTCGAGGGTGAGAAGGGACCTGTACCTGGGACAAAAGACGATCCGTTGATCGCTTTGGACGAAATCATACGGAAAGAGAAATCCACAGCTTTTATCTTCTCCGATTTTCATCACAATATGAAACCCGGTGGCGACCCAAGGTACATTCGGAAACTGCGGGAGGTAGCGTCCGCCAATAGATGGAATCCTCATACCCTATTTCTCATATCTCCGGTCCTTATCCTCCCGGATGAACTACAAAAGGATGTTACCGTCATCGATTATCCCCTTCCTCCCCTTAAATGCCTCCGTGCGTTTCTGGACGATGTAATTGAGCAGCTATTTCGGAAGCGGCCGGATGTGAGTGTTGAGCTGGGCGAGGATGGAAAACAAGAAATGGCACGCGCAGCAGTGGGTTTATCCATTGAGGAAGCCTACATGGCATATTCAAAATCGATTGAGGACGATTTGAAAATTACCACTGATGATATCGAGCTAGTGTTGGCTGAAAAGGAACAGGTGATAAGGAAAACAGGGGTTATGGAATACTTTTCTCCGAAGGGGAAGCGTAGGGACATCAGTGGTATGGACGCTCTGCGAAACTGGCTTAGTAATCAGGAAAAGTTACTTAACGTCCCTAAACCTCCAATGGGTCTAGCCCGGCCAAAGGGAACATTGGTATCTGGAATGCCAGGATGCGGGAAGAGCCTTTGTGCAAGGGCAATATCTGCCGAATGGGGCTTTCCACTACTCCGACTTGAAATGGATAGGCTGTTTAGTGTTATTGGCGTAACACCTGAAGAGAGCTTTCGGAACGCAATCAAGACTGCAGAAACTATCGCGCCATGCATTTTGTGGATTGATGAAATCGAAAAAGCATTTTCAAAAACGGCCGCAACAGAAACTGGTGCTGCATCAAGACTATTCGCATACTTTCTTACCTGGATGCAAGAGAAAGAAAGTTCGGTGTTTATTTTTGCCACGGCAAATCGGCTTACTGACTTACCTGGGGAATTGCTACGGGCGCAGCGTTTTGAGAAGATATGGTTTGTAGATTTTCCAAATAAGGACGACCGCCGCAAAATTTGGAAGTTGCTATTAGAGAACTACACAGCCGCTAATCTGCTTAGCAAGAAGGAGTTCGATAAATTTGCCAAACAAACCGAGGGTTTTAGTGGAGCCGAGATATCACAAATATTGAGAGAAGCACGGAGTAAGGCGTACATTGAGAATGATAGGGAACTGCGAAGAGAAGATATAGACGATGCCCTTAAGGAAATAAGACCGGTTCGTCCCCCGGGTCTTGAAGAAATAAGGAAAAGAGCCCAAAAAGTCGGGGCAATAGATGCTTCGTCAGGAGAGCCGCTCAAGGAGCTCGAAAAATAAGGAAGAAAGCCCAAAAAGTCGGGGCAAAGAACCCTTCGCAGCTCTGGCTTCTTGAGTTATGTTAGGTGAATACTCAGTAAACCCCGTTAGAATCCCACCAGAAGGGTAGTGATTAAACCATTCTTCTAATAAAGACAAAACTGCCTCTTTTCTCTTTCTTCCCTGTTCCATCCTATTCATCTGTCTCTTAGATTTAGTTTAAGTACTGCATCAGCAAATCCTATACAACCAAGAAGAACCCTCCTTTCAGAGTAAATAAAGTATTTTGCCTGATTGCCGATCACTCGTCGATACCCCAGGTAATGATACTTGTCTATCAGATAATTCGAGAATCTTTTTTTAGTGCTCTTTTCTGCCATTCTCCAATATCCCTACTTACTTTTCTTGATTATCTTTATTTCAGAAAGACTGAATTCTCGGCCACGGAAGATATACAGTTTATCTCTCATAACTATTATATAGCACAAAAATTGAATAGGCGTAAGGGTGGAAAATATTTTAGGACAGAAGATATTTTTCTTCCCGTCTTCTTGTCGAAAGGAAAAGATTATAGTAGGATTAAACTTGTAAGATTTGGGCAACTAAGAAGTTCAGAAAAATTTAAACGGGGTTGACTGAATATTTGCTATGTTAGACTATTTATTATTCATTATCGGCCTTGTGGGGTTATATTTAGGAGCCGAATGGCTTGTTAAAGGTTCATCAAAACTCGCGTTCTCTCTGGGTGTAAAACCTGTAGTGCTCGGTCTTACCATTATTGCATTTGGCACATCAGCACCTGAGGGTATGGTAAGTATACTTGCTGCTATTAAAAAGTTAGAAGGCATTGCTATTGGGAATGTGATTGGCAGTAACATAGCCAATATCGGGCTTATACTTGGACTTTCCGCATTGGCAAGACCTATAAAAGTGGAATCAAGCTTTCTGAGAAGGGAGATCCCGATAATGCTTTTAAGCTGCGTGCTTCTCTATCTCCTAAGTATTGATGGAAGGCTTGGTCGAATAGATGGTCTCCTTCTCTTTTTAGGAATCGTAGGATTTATTCTCTACCAGGTCATAATTGTCCGAAGGGAAGTAGGAAAAGAAAAACTGAATCTGCAAGATAAAAAATGGCAGAATGGAATGCTCACTATTATAGGATTTGGGTCTCTTCTCTTCGGTGCTTGGTTTCTTATTAAATCAGGGGTGAACATTGCACGGAGATTTGGGATCAGTGAATTTGTTATTGCACTTACGATGATTGCCGTTGGGACCTCCCTACCAGAGCTCGCAACCTCCATGGTAGCCTCACTAAGAAAGAAAAGCGGTATCTCCATAGGGAATGCAGTGGGAAGCAATATCTTTAACATCCTGCTTGTATTGGGTATTGCGTCAATGATTACACCAATTGTGATAGATAAAAATTTACTTATCATAGAATATCCAATAATGATTGGGTTCAGCTTATTACTTCTCCCGTTTGCAAGAAGCAGGTTCACCCTAACGAGAATAGAGGGTTTAATTTTTCTCTTGGGATACGGTACATTTATAGCAAGACTTTTTCTGTAATGAACAGGGATTATCACGGGT
>JAHLWT010000022.1 GCA_019057775.1 Promethearchaeota archaeon | reverse complement strand
GAAGCAAAATGATATTTGTACTGTTGGAATTGATTTAGAGCTACCCGTTAAACATCTAGAATTTCTTGATAAATTGACAGAATATAATATTATAAAAAGAAACATCAACATAATGAATAGTAAAGCCAAGTTAGTTTGGATAGAGATTTATGATTTTCTGGATGAATTTTTTCTTGAATATTTTCAAAAAGAAGTATATTCTATGGAACCTAAATTTAACGAAGAGTTATGCAAGATCTTATCTTCAAAATTTAAGAAAATAAATTCAAATACTAAAATGGATGAAGTTTTTGGTCAATTATTTAATGATATAAGGATAGGATCATGTAAATTTGGAATTGCTTTAGGGATTGATATGACAACCACAAAAAAATTTAGAGAGTTTAATAAACTTAGGCATGAAGTAGGATTAGATATAATATATATTATAAAAGAAAATCCTTATTAATCTCTCTGAATTTCCACTTTGGAAATCTTATATCATTTCAATACAATTGTATAAATCTTCAACATTTCGGGCAACAACTTATTTTTCCTATTTTTTAAAATCTTAAACCATTGTTTTGTTAATATTCTTCATTTTTTTCAGAGTTTTTTTGTTGTTAGGGGAAGAATCACTGTAAAAATTCAAATTGAGATAATAATTAAACAGTTAAACACCCCTGCTAAATTGTTGTCAGACAAAATATGACAACTATTCTGTAAAATGAATTTCAATCGAATTCCTAATCTAAAAAATCAATCGACAGAAAAAAATTATCTAAAAATAAATTCATAATTCAGATCCTCCGAAAAAATACTTTTATGTAAAGCAAGGTAATGGATTAAATATTTGAAATCTACGATAAATAAGAGCTCTTTCAAAATGTCTCTCCTATAATTTCTTTCACAGAATTAGGATAATTTTGATCATACTTTCTGATTTTGCTCTTTGATAAATTTTGAGTATAATCCGATATTTCCATTAAAATTTTAACTTTTGGTTTGCTAGAGTACACACCTAAATAAATTAAATCAAGGATTTATAGTAAAAAGAAAAAAACTTTTAAAATAAATCGTAGCCGATACAAGGAAGTGAAATAAAAAATACCAAATACAACCTATTATTGCGAAAATTGTCTTAAGATGAAAAGAATATATATTAGGAAAAATATTAAATTAAAGAAACGAATAAGGAATATGAAAAATAAAGAATAAAAAAAATATTTTAATTAAAATGATTTAGCCTTTTTTTGATTATTATTACAGCTATAGTTGATACAATTCCTAAAAGTAATATTATATTGTATCCAGAAATCCCAGGAGGATTTGATTGAGAAATTATCTTCACAACAGTAACTTCTTGAAATCCTATCCTTCCTAAAGTATCATTAGCGTAAAATATAATGACAATATTTCCTTCAGATAAAGCATCCCATAAAGTCTGATTTATTGATCCGATAAGTCCTGTAAAAGTTGTGTTTGCTCCACCATTTAGCGAATACCACGTCTTATTTAAATTAGGTTCGTTGATAGAGATATTAAAATTCGGTGCTGTAGCTCCAATTACCTCGTTAGCTTGTGGATCATTGATGGTTATTATTGGTACATTAACATCTTTTCTGATGGTTACTTCTGCAAATCCTACATTTCCTGCCGAATCATTAGCATAAAATCTTATAGTGATTGAGTCACTTATTTGATCATCCCATGCTGTCTGATTAATTGTTCCTACTAATCCTGTAAACGTATAATTTGTAAACCCTCTGTCTATCGTGTACCAAGTTAAATTTAAAGATATTTCAGTTATAGTAATATTAAATAAAGGAGGATTAATCCCAAATATTTGATTCAAATATGGTGACTCGATATTTATAATTGGACTGATTGTATCTCCATAAATAGGGAAATAATCTTTACTGTTAGACGTTCCTGATATATTATAGGGTATATCTCCAATACCGTCATCATTTAAATCTTGACCTTCGTAATCATCCCAGTAATTTCCTATTGAACCATTATCCCATTTATTATTATTCCCTTGGTCTTCAGCATTTATTTGGTTTCCAATAAAATAATTCATATATAAGAGATTATTATTTCCTCCACTAACTTTTACCCCATACCAACTAGTATTGAAAATTACATTACCATATATGAAATTAAAATCACTATACGTATCTGAGGGTTGATATCTGCTCAAAAGTATTCCTTCAAACATACTATTACTAATATTATTATTTAAAATTGTATTGTTTTTACTACCTTCAAGATGTATCCCTATATCTCGATTATTATGAATTTGATTTTGAATAATTTCAGCAAAATTACTTTCTAATAAGTAAATCCCCCTACCATCGTAGTCTTTCCGTTTATTATCTGTAATATTATTTTCTATAATTCTTGTGAAATTAGATCTATAAAGACCAATTCCATATAGATTTTTACTTAAAGTATTATTAAAAATTGTTATATTAGTACTCTCTATTAGATGAAATCCATGACGTGAATTTTCAATTAGTAAATTATTTGAAAAAGTGACATTTTTAATATAGTAGCTTAAAATACTACTTGATCCAAGTTTGGATATGGAAATATCTGAAATAATTGAATTATTAATATCAGCTAAAATGACTTGGCCAGGATTAGTAAAATTCTTAGAAGTTAACCCACTTACTTTTTTATAGTAATATAATGTTTTATTGTTGACAAGATTTGATTTATCAATGGTATGAGAGACAATTTCTTCATATGAACCACCTAAATATATGCCTCCTCCAGTTAAATTATTATATTTTATTGTTGCGTTTTTACTTCTAAATAATATAATTGAATCTCTTATACTCTTATAAGTCGTATTAATGAAATTGTTTAAAATTAAATTATTATCACAAAATTGGTCAAAACTTATTTGTGAATCTTGAAGCATATTATTTTCAATAACACTATTAGAGCTTGAAGTTAATCTCAATTCCCCTTTTTGAACCAAATTTCCTGTGATATTAAGAAAATTACCAAATCCTCTTATACTAAATGTCGTCTCGCTAATCTGGTTATTATATATAGTTATATTATCACTTCTCCAAAAATAAACACCGCTAGAGACATGCTTTATTGAATTATTCACGATTTTACCATTATTTACATTATCAAGGTTTATCCCTGCATAATATGCAGCAGCCCCTGAAGTGTTAGTAAGAATGCTATTTTGAATTATAAAGTATGCATTTGAATTAATGATCTCAATACAATTACCTGCCCCTCCACCAAGATTAATAATTACATTCGAAATAACATAAGGGTCATTTATGGTTCCAGAACCGTTAACCCAATCATTTGTAGCTGCTGTTATAGACCAATTTTTTGTAGGATCTGTATTATCAATTTCTATTGGTCCAATTTCCCAGTATTCTGCACTTTTCAATTCTTTCTTATTCCCATTTTCCAGACTTTCATCACTGCTGGCTTGATTGTAGGTAAAATCAGGAGTGTTAAGAGCAGATAATACAAAAATTATTCCGAAAATTATCTTTATTTTTGTATATTTTTTAATTTAGCTTTCACCAGAAGAGTACAGGGTATTATGTAAAAAGATAATAAATAACCATTTAAAATCTTTGTAATTTTTTATGAAAGGTATAAGATTCAATATCATCGTCTTCTCTACGATATATATGGGCATCTCGACCTAGACTCCCAAAAACGTAATTGAGTAAAAATTGTCCTAATCTTTGATCTGGATAATAACCCCAAGCTTTTTCTGACGCTTGCAGGAGTGAAAGAATCAATAATCATAAGAAAACCTGAACAATTAGTAAGAATGTTGGAAAATCGTATCATCACTAAGGATGATTTAATAAGCTTTAACGCGATGGGTCGAAGGATGGATTTAAAAGTAATCAAATTCTCTCCAAAGGCGGATGCGATTAGAATTCATCTTGGTACTAAAATTAGTATTTCGGAAAAAAAATATAAAGAAATAATCGAAATGGATTATTTGCTCATTTGTGTGTATATTTTTTCAGACTTTATCATAAATATTGCAATTTTTACTGACCATTTTTGGTTCAGGAGAGAAAAAATGCAAATTATTAGTCTAATATTCATTTAATGAATTATGGCAAGAAAAAGCAATAGATTAACAATATTGAAATTAAAATACTAAAAACATTTGAGTAAATATCATATGATTACATCTAAA
>JAHLWT010000021.1 GCA_019057775.1 Promethearchaeota archaeon | reverse complement strand
CATGTAACAAGTTCAGTGTTTTCAGTTCAATTAACTAAAAAAATGACAAATATATCTCAGTGCAGGAAATAAGATGCACCCAAATAATATCCATTTGATTATTTTAGCAGGAACGAATTTTTGTAATCTTGCACCGCAATACATACCTGCAAACCCACCTATGCCGAACAGAAATCCTAAAGCTCAGTCAGGTACTACAGCCATATCAGGGTAGAAAGGAGCTATAAATTGATAAAACAATACAGAAGAAACTGATGTCACAAATGTTCCCATTAGCACCGTACCTGCCACGGTATAAACCGGAAGCCCGAATAAGCTTACAAAGAAGAGGTAATTATAGATCCTCCACCAATTCTGTAAACACCTCCAATAATTCCTACGAAAAAGCTGAAAACATATCTTTAAGTAACTGTGTCACGGTTTTCCTGAATGGATACCCTTGGTAAAAACCGTGTCACAGCTACTTTTCCAACGGTTTCGTAGTGCCCTGTATTTTGTTGTTTAATGCAATCCTGTACAAATATTCTATATATGGTTTGTTATGGATAATCCAATTCCTGACAATTCGTATACCAAATAATTTAACTAACGGTGAAACGAAAGACGGAAAATGAACTTTTCGGTACATTTTTTTTATTAAAACCACAAATGTTTCAAAAAAGGTGTTTAATGCATCGTTGAAAGCGTGTGTATAGGAATAAAAATCACTGAAGCAGTCAATCATACCTAGTTGTAGCTCAGCAGGGGTGAAATACCGGGGCTTAAAGACAACATGCAAGGCATCGTAAAATTCCCAATTCTTATGTAATAACCTGCCTTCTTTCTCCATTTTTCTATAAAACACTGTTCCCGGAAGAGGAGTAAGGATCAGATATTGCACACTGGTTAAACCATTTTCTTTGCAGAACGACGAAGTTAATCTGAATATCTCCTTTTGGTCAGAATCACTGCCGAACATAAACATCCCATGTACGTTAATACCGTTATCTTTAAATACCTTTATGGAGTGTTTAATATCAGCAACTGTTTGTCCCTTTCTCATTTCCTTTAAACTTTGCGGATTGATTGATTCAAAACCAATATAGACGGTTTTACAACCCGTACTTCTCATTTGTTCAACCAAGTCTTGATCCTGACTTGCTTCTGTTCGTATTTGACATGACCATCTTAAGTTTAACTTATTATCTTTCAATAGGTTAAGAAACTTCTTGGTCCGGTTTTTGTTTAAGACAAAATGATCGTCAACAAAGAAAAAATGATCTGTTTCATACGACTTTATCTCTTCGATTACACTTTCGAGGCTTTTTGTTCTGTATTGATGCCCAAACATTTCGGTTACTGAACAAAAAGTGCAGTTGAACGGGCATCCTCTTGATGTCATAACAGGCAAGGGTTTCACTTTTTCCCAGTTCTTTAAAAGTCTGAAATTGGGAACTGGGACATTGTCTAAATTTATTCTTTCCCCGTATATGATTTTGTCCCGGATACTTCCGCCCAAAACATCAAGGATTTTTGTTTCTGCTTCACCCACGAATACCTGGTCGAAATCGTTTATAACGTCGTCAGGTATCATGCTGGCATGGATCCCGCCAATTATTGTCCGGGATGCCAGCCCAAGATCTTTTCGAAGCTTTTTATATTCTCTGGCTATTGCTTTTCCTCTTTCGACTGTTGTTGTTATGCAGCTAACACATAAAATATCAACATTGTTAAGCTCAGATGGATTAATTTTCCTGCCAAGAATATTTTCATTTAAAATAGAAACATTATATCCTGCTTTTTCGGCAATCGTTGCAAGATATAATGGTCCGAGCATGGGTATTTTCATAAATCGGGCAAAAACATTTGAATATGCACCCATTGGTTCAACAAAAGTAACCTTCAACCCGTTTTTTTCTTTTATGTGTTGCATAGTTTCTTCTATATTTTATTTTTTTTATAAAGGTAATCCAAAATGATTAAACATATACCAAAAACAACGAAAGATATTGGCCAAAGCTTTTTAGATACACTAAAAACGAGGGTAAAAATGATAAACAAGGCAATAAAAGATATGGCAAAATAGGCATAAATTTTTTTTCTTGTGAAAATCCCGACTGATAAAAAACTGAACCCTATTATGCCAAGAAAAAATGGCCATAATGATGCAAGTTTATCCCATGAAGTATAATTTAAGTAATAGAAGAATATTCCTATAATAAAGATAAATGAACCGAGCCACAACAGGACCTGATCAATATGATCTCTTTGAAAAAACAATAACAAAAATCCACAACCGGTTATTAGTAAAAAGACAGGCCAATGTATCGATATCCCTCTTATAACATGGAAATTCTCTAACATAATTAAAGAACCGACAATAATAAAAATAGTAGCCAGAAAGATTATGGTTCTTTTTTTTTGCATGGTTTGGTAATTATATTGTTTAGTCGTAACCCGAACTGAAGTCGGGGTACGACTAATTTAATTATTTTACTATAAATATCCGAATAATTATCTGATTTTTCAAAAAGAAACGTATTGGACACAATAGTAGCAGTAGCAGGAACAAGTAAGCAGAGCACGTGGTACGGAGTACAAAGTGCAGGGCGCATGAGAATTTTTAGGATTAGTCACGGAGGGACTTAAAGATAATAGGCAGCCACTTCAGTGGCTGTAGTATACCGTGTAAATGATATATACAGCCCGTAGGGCTTGAAAACAATTATATAAAAAATGATTGACGATTAATGAAGCAAGCGAACCGACCTAAAAGCAGGGAAAAGTAAGCAGTAAGCAGAACGCAGGAAACGTGGCGCGGACCGCAAAATGTAGAGCCGAATTGTATTCGGCTTGGGAAGACCTGCCAGAGTCTGAATGACCTGCCTGCCCGCATGCTGTCGCTGAAGTAGGACGAAGCTCCCTGTCCGAATGACTTCGGTCGGTCGGGGGCGGTTCGTCATTTAAAACATGACCCCGAGAACCCCATTGAAATATGCTCCTTCGTCGCATTTCACCCCGTAGGATAAATATTCCAACGGGGTGAACGTTGCAAGCCGGGAACCAATTACTTTTTCCGGTTTTTTTTCCCTTTTAATGCAAAGAACAGCATCAGAATACCAAAAATCAATATTACAAGTCCTGACCAAAGATTAATATTAATATCCAATGATCTTTTATACATCTCTGCATTAGAGTTTGTAACCAACCCAAATATTGTCAACACAAGCCCAAATATGGTAAACATTAAACCGATAGGAAACCGAATATCTACACCCATAGTATTTATATTTTACCAGAATAATATACTTAAAATTATTGCTATTATACCAATGATTACAGCTAAAGCTGCGGGACGTTCATACCAAACCACGCCTTCTTCTTTCTGTTTTGGTGTAAGGGAATAAACCAGACCCTTTAATTCACCATCTGTTTTTAGTTTTTTGGTCAATATGGATAAAATGATGGTCATTAAAAAACAAGCCGTAAACGCGTAAATGGCAGTCCAGAAGTTTTGTGCCATCTCACTGGGATACTCATGAATAATTGTTCCCAGCCATCCTCCTTTTACCAGAACTGTTGCGCCGACAGGAGCTGTTAACCCGTGATGTATTGCAGCAGCGGTTGTTCCTGAGAGCAAACCAAAAAAAGCACCATGACCTGTCGCTCGTTTCCAGAACATACCAAGCACAAAGGTTGCGAATAAGGGAGCATTAATAAAAGCAAAGATCAGTTGCAGAAAATCCATTATATTGTTAAACATTCTTGCTACGTAGGCTGCAATAATACTGATCAGTACACCAAAAATTGTAGTTAGCTGCGCCACACGCAGGTAATGTTTATCTGATTTATCCCTATTGATATAACTTTGGTAAATATCATAAGTCCATACGGTATTAAAAGCGGTGACATTACCTGCCATTCCTGACATAAACGAAGCCATCAGAGCTGTAAGTCCTAATCCTAATACACCGGTTGGAAAGTAATATCCCAGCATCAATGGAATCACTTTATCGTAATCATAGGAACCACCTTTTGTCGGAAGTTCAAATCCACTTTCCAGGTTGGAAGTTAATGCAATGGCAATCATTCCGGGTAAGATTACCAGAAATGGAATGAACATTTTCGGCATGGCTCCGATCAGTGGCGTGCGGCGTGCTGATGACATCGAATCTGCTGCCATGGCTCTTTGTACAACCAGAAAATTTGTACACCAGTAGCCAAATGAAA
>JAHLWT010000020.1 GCA_019057775.1 Promethearchaeota archaeon | reverse complement strand
CCGTCTGGACTTCCGAAGATTTATTTGTATACAACAAAGTAAAAAATATTATTTCAAAAAACGTAAATCCAGCTAAAAGTTGAAAAACGCTTTACGAAAATATATTCTCAATGAATGAAAAGGTGTAAAAAAATGTCCAAAAGAAATATAAATAAAACCAAGGATAAAGCAAAAGACATTCAAGTGCTAATTCTAGCTGCTGGAGAGGGAATAAGATTAAAACCAATCACTGATGATATACCAAAAACCCTTGTTGAGGTAAGAGGAATTCCTTTTGTAGTAAATGCTTTGAATGCTTTGGCAAAACATAAAGAAGAAGTTAAAGAGGTGATAATTGTTGTAGGCTATAAGAAAGAGTTAATTAAGAAAAGAATAGGTGATAAATATAATGGGATGCTTATTAGATATGTAGATAACGATGAATGGAAAAATACAAATAACATTTATTCTCTATGGCTAGCCCGGCATCTAGTAACAGAAGATTTTATTCTCATGGAAGGAGATATTTTTTTTGAACATAATATTTTAAACCCTATATTTGAGAATAGAGATCAAAACATAGCCTTTTTATCAAAATATCATTACAGCATGTCAGGTACAGTAGTTGAAATTGACGGGAAAAGCTGTTCAATAAAAAAATTAATCCCAGCCAGTGACCAAGGGATTAATTTTGACTATTCCAATAAGTATAAGACAGTGAATATTTATTATTTCACCTATGATTTTTTTGAAAAATATTTTGTGCCTAGTTTAGATTTATACATCAAAACTCACGGTGTTAAAAGCTATTGGGAAATGATTCTTGGCGTATTGATCTATTTAAGCACACCTAATATTTACGGCCATATATTAGATAGAAAAACATGGTATGAGGTAGACACCGAAAATGATTTAGAAATGGCAAACTATTTATTTTCTAAAAAAGACGAAAAAATATATAAACTTGAAAATTTATACGGTGGATACTGGAGATATGATTTCTTGGATTTTTGCTTTCTATTTAATCTGTATTTTCCTGCTCAACATTTTTATTCAAAATTTAGTAATGAATTACCTTTCTTAATAGGCAACTACCCATCAGCTCAACATAAAATCAGAAGTCTCATGTCACAATTGTATACCGATGATAGCTTTAGCAAAGAAAATATACTGGTTGGGAACGGGTCATCAGAATTTATTAGAATCTTAAACAGAAATTTCATAAGAAAAATAACTATCCCAGTTCCATCGTTTAACGAATATGAAGATCTTGATAAGTCGAAAATAAACTATTTTATTTTGCCAGAAAAAAAAGAGTTTATGTTGGAAGCCGATCCATTCATTGAGGCAGTTATCAAATCAAAAAGTAATTATGCGCTTATAATTAACCCCAATAATCCCACAGGGTCGGTAATAGAAAGAGATGTTTTAATCAAAATAATTGAAAACCTTAAACATTTAGATGGGATAATCGTAGATGAATCTTTCATAGATTTTACAGGAAATAGAAAAAAATATTCAGTTCAATCATTGGTCAATGAATACCCAAATCTTATTTTGTTGAGAAGTTTAAGTAAAGAGTTTGGAATCCCCGGGTTAAGAGTGGGGTACCTTGTTTCCTCAAACAAGGATATCAAGAACAAAGTAGGAGAATATCTTCCAATTTGGAACATAAATTCCCTTGCTGAAAAATTTATAGAATTATTGCCAAAATATCAGAAAGAGTACCAAAAATCTATTCAAAAGATAATAAATGATAAAAAAATATTCTGCAAAAATTTAATAAATATAAGAATGTTAAAAGTTTTTGACGGGAAGGCAAACTTTGTTTTTTGTAAAATTTTAAGTAAAAAAATTAACAGTACACAGCTAAGACATAAACTCTTTGAAGAACATGGCCTTTTAATAAAGGAATGTTCAAATAAAACGGCCTTAAACGATAAATTTGTAAGAATATCTGTAAGAAGACCCCGGGAAAATAATATTCTCGTTAATGCATTAAAGATGATTGAAAGAGAGATAGGGGAATGACATGAAGAAAGAAAATGTAATATTACTAACTCTGGATGCTGTAAGACCGGATAGGCTTAGCTGTTATGGATATAACAAAATAGAAACAAAAGGTATTGATGAGATAGCTAAAGAGGGTGTCTTATTCAAAACCTGCATATGTAGTTCTTGCCTAACACCAGTTTCTCATGCTTCAATTCTTTCCGGGAAAAATCCTAACAAAACCAAAGTGAGAGATCCATTCAATTCGGTCCAAACTGTGATCATCTCGGAAATATTAAAAGATCAAGGATATAAAACCGCGGGATTTGTCGGAATAGATCTTATTGATTCCAAACATAAATTTAATAAAGGATTTGATTATTTTGATGAACCTAAAGAAGAGGGTAGCTTCCACACTATGTGGTTCAAAGGAAAAGAGCAAAAACTTAAGGTAAGATTAGGAAACTGGTGGATAGATAAAATGTTTCATTGGCTGAGAAAAAATGCTGCTGATACATTTTTTATTTGGGGACATTATTTCCATGCACACTTTCTTGCAGAAAAAAGCCTGCTCTATTCTGGGAAAATTGACCCTGACAAATTAATCGATCATGCTTATTACGACGCAAAAATAAAATATATGGACGAGCAATTACTCCAGCCGCTCATTAAGATCTTGAAGGAGTTTGATATCTGGGACAACACTACTATTATCATTACCAGTGACCATGGAGAGACACTAGGCACAAAACAACCTAATTGGAAGACTTTTTATTTTGATTATCCGCAACATAAAAGTATGTATGAGTCAGATTTAAGGGTTCCATTGATAATCAAGAATGAAAAGTTGGGAAAAAAAATAATAAGTCATCCTGTCAGAGCTATTGATATTGTTCCTACTCTAGTTGATTTATTAAATATTCCAGCGAGTGAAAAATTTGATGGGGAAAGCCTGGTGCCTTTACTGTTACAGGGCGAGAAAGTTGATACTTTGACTGCTTATGCTGAAGATTTATATAAAGAAAGGGGGCCCGGAGCAATTCAAGCAGTTAGAACTCCAAAATATAAATTAATTCGAAATTTAACTAATGGGGAAGAGGAATTCTACAACTTAGAGAAAGACAAGAGTGAGAAGAATAATATTCTGGATACGTCTGATCCAAGCACAAAAAAGATTATAAAGGAATTCAGGAAAATAATGGATAGCTGTCTTGAAGGATATACCACTAGCGTAACAATTGGAGAAGGAGAAAAAGAGAAAATAGAAAGAGTACTGCGGGATCTCGGGTACATAACGTAAAGTAGTTATAGACGTTACATTAAAGAAAGCAGGAAATAGAGTGAAGTTAAATAAAGAAAATAGAGTTAAAAAAACTTCAAAAATCTCATGGAAAGATATCAAACGAATCTACCCAGAGGAAAAAGCGCGGTTAAGTTTGATTAGAAATCCCTGGGGTTATTTTGTTGTAAGACCAATTTCTTATCGTATTACGCCATTGTTTATTAATTTAGGTTTTAGCGCAAATGCGGTTACGATTTTAGAATTCTTACTAATTATCTGCGGGTTAGCCTTTATTACATCTGGTGCTGTCTATCGATACAATCTTATTGCAGGAGCGCTTATAATCAATCTTGCAGGGATTTTAGATCGTATTGATGGCAACATAGCACGATTTCACAATCGGTGCAGTAAGTTTGGGGAAATGTTTGATTTTACAGTTGGAATCTTTTCTGCATCCTTTTTACCTTTGTGTTTAGGGATAAGCATTTACCTCGGGGGAGTAAATTCTATATCAATATGGGGCAGAAAACTTCCTGGATTGTTTTGGTTGTTAGTGGGTATTATGGATTCGTGGATTTACCTTTTCCGCAGGGCGCTTAGTTTGAGATATCAAATTCTTGCAGGTGATAAAGCCTGGAAACCCAGGTGGAAAACAGTATCAATTCTCAGCGCTTTCCCCTTTAGCTTTAAAGAGCCTTTACTTATTGTTGTCTTAATTATCGGAGTATTAGACTTCTTTCTCTTTGGTTATATGGTTTTAAATTTGATTGCGCTTTTTATTATGGTGACTATGTCTTTATGGAAAGCGAGTGAAAAAACGAAATAACATTACCTCGATAATGAGGATAGTGTGATAAATAAGTTTATTTCTTCCAAAAAAGTAAAGACAATCTATTTCTTACTGATTGCCAGTTTAGTTCCGCTTATAAAACCACAATTCATTTACAACCTTACGCTTTTCGATTT
>JAHLWT010000019.1 GCA_019057775.1 Promethearchaeota archaeon | reverse complement strand
ACCTTCTTTCTGGAACGAATCGGATTGGTACTTCTCCAATTTTTGCCGCCATCGTGTGTTCTTATTTTGCGACGTATCTGATCTTCGAGGCCTACCTCGTTTGGCTTGAATTTTACCTTTAATGAACTTGATCTCCCATTTAAACTTTAACTCGTATTTATCGCGATAAAATGCTTTCCAATGTGTATCGATTTTATAATGTAAAAAGTGAGGACCGAGTTTTTCATATGTACTGATGATAACCTCTCCGCGTTGCTTTTCATTATGTAATTGAGTAACGTGTATCACTTTACTGCCGAAAATTTTTGCGATGGCTTTATAAGAAGGCTCTCCATCGGTGATGAGGATTTTAAGTTTTTTTCTACACGCTTCAGGGATTTTGTGGAAGGCTTCAAGGATAAATTTCTTGAGATCCCCCTCATCTGCGAGTCTTGTGGAAAGTGTTTCATAATTATTGTTGATAAATATAATTTCTGTATCGGAATTGCCTCAAGAGCCCATATAGGTTTCATCTCCTAATATTACGCCCCTTGGAAGTGCTTTTAATTTCTGCTCAATTACCTCCGAATTTTGTTGACATACCTGCGAAACAACTGATTTCTTAAATTTACTTAACTTATCTTGAGGAAGTTCCCATTGTATTGCCACTCCTGTGAGCGGATATTTTAAAATAAACAGCTCGTAAAGGATCATTTTAATTTTTTGTTGATAAAGTAATAAATTCCTCATTTCAATATCCTTTCCATACCGTTTCTCGCATTTTGAACACCTAATCCTATGAACTCTTTCATCTTCTAAGATATTAAATCCATTATATGTGAGCGTGCCCAGATGAACACATACATTTTGTGAATCTGATTTTGAATTCCGCTTCTTAGGACCGGAAAAAAAATTTACCCGAATTTTTTCATCTAAACCAGGATAATTCATCGTTTTCTCCCACCAATTTTTTTTCTCTATGTTATAGTGGGGAGACCTTTTATTTTAATGTTTTCCTTAAAGCTGACGCTTTATACAGCACAAAGATTGATAGACTACCGTGCAAAAAAATAAGGGAACCAAAGATTTAAATCATATCCATCCACATTTTTACAAAATAAGAAAATAAAAAAAAATTGTGGCATGACCTAAAAGGCATTAATGCCAAAAAAATCTGTTTTACATTTTCCAAATTTACTAATCATTTTTATTGAATTTTTCTTCTGGATTTTAAATTCTAAATACTCAATTAAAAAAAGTATTACGCGTTAAAGATTGTGTCAATTATAATCTTTAACTGCTTAGGATTTAATAATAAAAAGAAAAACTCATTATTTATTTTTTTATAACTAGTATAGGTAGAATTTTTACTAATTGTTCTTTTAGATGGTTTTAAAATTCCAATATTTATAAATGCTTTAACTAATTTATTGAATTCACTTATACTTTTTTTATACTCTAAGGTTTCACAAGATATTTCATACAATTCTTGTAATTCACTTAAAGAAATATAATATTTAATTTTGCTAGTAAAATAATTAGAGAGATTGTCTAAGAATAAGATACTTAATAAATTTTCTTCGGCAATGTAACTTAACATGCTAAATTCATCAGTAATTTGAAAAACATCAAACTCGCTCTGACAAATTTCTAACAACTCGAAATTTCTAAAATTTGTTTTACCTTTTAATAAAGGATAAAGATCTCGAAGAATCTCAATTCCTTTTCCGGGAACAGGAACGTATTGTTCACATATTAAATCTGTTATATATTGAATTAATTCTTTATCTATTTCATGAGAAAATGCTAACATTACTCTTTGTCTAAGAATATCATAAAGCTCTTGAAAAGAAAAGTAATTTAATTTTTTCTTAAAATCAAATTCAGAAAATAAATCCATTGTTTTAGGTCTCAAGATTTTATTTACTGTTGAAATTAGAGTTAAGTGTGTTTCCTTTCCAAAATGTAAGAATTTATTAAAAATCTCAGGCTCTAGATATTCCACGCTATTGAATATTAAAAATAAGGGATTTTTGATTTTCTTACATACTACTTTACAAATATTCCATAGATGAGAAATTTTTGAATTCAAAAGGGAATTTAAATCCAGATTCAAAGTTTGCAAAGTGCTTAACTCTGTCAATAAAGAAAACATCAATTCTTCTAGATTTTTCTCTCTACAATCAATAATTACTTTACTAATTTTGTTATATCCGTTTTTCTGAATTAAAAGATCATTTATAACTTTATTTATGATTACCTTTTTTCCAATTCCATCAATTCCTTGGTATAATATGTTGAGACTGAAATCATCAGAAATTGAATCGTCTAAAATTGAATATAATGATTTTTCTTCTTTTTTCCGATGAAGTAAGTTTGGAGGTATAAAATTAGAATCAAATAATGCTTTAGGACCGATGTAATTTTTATTAATATTGGATTTAACAATCATTATTTTCTCCTTTATTTTAAGTTATTTTAAATATTTATATTTAAACCCCACACACTGAGAGAGGTTACTAAAAGTAAAAATAAAGAAGTTTACTAAGAAGAATTATAAGTAGATTCATTTTTTATAAAATTTTAATTGGATTTGCTATAATCTAATATTAAATCACTCTGAAATTAATTCACATGAATTAAAAAAGATTTTTGGACAAAGTCATTAATCAAAACTCTCTAGTAAATTTTTCAAATTATTTGCTAGTAAAGGTAAATATTCATAAGCTTTAATTTTCACTTTTTTATTTAAGCAGAGTGCTATCATATAAAATCTTTTATTGTTTATATCTAGTTTTCTTAGAAAAATTATTCCCTCCTTTTGAAATTCTGATTGTTTCTCTGGAAATTCTACATTAGTCACAATATCAATGGTGTTGATGTCCCATTCTTCTAGTTTTTCTAACGCTTGTGTTAATCTAGGAGCAATGGCCTCACAAATTTTCTGATAGTATTCGTTTGTGCTTCTACTTGCAATTATAAAACAATTCTGATCTAGAAGAAGCAATGAACTATTGAAAGTTTTACTCATATAATCTTTTAAAAGGGTCTCAAACATTTTGGATTTATGCGTGGCGTAAAATACACCATCAGAAAATGCTTTTAATAAGCTTGCTTTATCGTAAATTGAAGTTTTGAAGATGGTAAACTTAAGATCCTTAATAATAGATGATATTCTATTTTGTAAGTATTCTATGTGTTTAAGAATAGTGCTATCATTTTTAATGTCAGGATCATACTTATGGAGTAGAAGTAATAACTGAAAATTATCAGGATGTGATTCTGTTGTTATATCTGTTATATCCTTAAGAAACATTAATGATTCCTCAAATTTTTCAGGTGTCTGAATATCTATAACATAGAAAATTGATTGCATATCTGTGAAATACTTACTCTTATCCCCTAGATAAATTTTCCTGTAAATTTTTTGACCGCCTAAATCCCACCGAACAATTGATGTCCCCAGTAAAGAGTTTGTATGAAAAGTTCTTTTTACTTTAATAGTGGGTTTAACGGTTGGTAATAAGCTAAATCTTTTATCTAACAATAATAAAATTGAGGTTTTTCCCCCATTCTCTAATCCACAGAAAAGTATCTTTTTTAGATCTTTTGATAAACCCATTTAACTAAACCTGATTCAAAAAAATATCAATATTTATCAACTTTTATTACTTTAATATTTTTTTTATCAATTTTCTCATTCAATCGAATTTCTCTTAATTTTTTCGGAAAATTTACATCAATTTTATCAAAAATAAACCCGCTCATATTTTTTGGTCCTTCTACTATTTTCAATTTAGATGGAGAGATATTTCCTTCATAAAAAGAAATAATTTTACTATGTCCTAAAAATTTCCTTCTGAAATAATTACCAAGCGTATTACAGGCTACTATTGGAACTCTATTTTCGAGCGCTCGTGCTTGTAAATAAATATTCCAATTATACATTCCATCTTCCCTAATTTGAGTTGGGGAAAACAAAATATCTGCTCCATTTTCAACTGCTATTCTAGGAGTTTCCCAAAAAGCCATATCAAAACATATTAAAATTGAAAAACAATTAAATTTGTTCACCTTAAATATTTTCATTTCTTTTCCAGGTTCGAAATGTTCTTTTTCATAAGCATAAAGATGAATTTTATCTTGTCTACCTATTTCTTCTCCCTTCTCATTAAAATAATAACAAGAAATAAACGGTTTTTCAAAATCTTCTCTTTTTTCCCAAATTGCTCCTGATAAAATTTTTATTTTATACTTTTTAGCCAGGTTTTGAATAAATTCATAATCCTTTCCTCTTTCAGTTTGAAAATTCTGATTGATATTTTTATGAAAGGGAACCCATCTTTCTGGTAAACAAACTAATTCACAATTATTTTCTTTTTTTATCAATTTATTTAATATCTTATCCACTGTTTTATAACATTCTATTCTATCCTGGTTAATTTTAGGTTGAATACATGCAACTTGCATAGATAATATCAAGTTTAATTTATTTTATTATTAATTTCATCAATAATATTAAATATTTCATTTAGATTACTAATTTCATAATCGGCCTTAAATTGATTTTTAGGAAGAAGATCGCCTTTATAATTATCGTACTTTCCTCCTCTATGAAGATAAATTCCATGAATTTTATTCAAGTATGCAGGAAAAATATCTCTATCAATTCGATCTCCAATGTAAATTGCCTCTGGTCCTTCAAAACCACATTTTTTTAACCAATATTCAAATAACTTAGGATTTGGTTTTTTAATTCCGATTTCATCAGAAATAATGACCACGTCAATCAACTTGTCAATTTTAAGTCGTAAAATCTTTTCATATTGTTTTATTGGGATTCCGTCAGTGATAATAGCAGTTTTTATTGGTAAATTTCTCAGTTTCCCTAAACAATCTTCAACATCTTCATATGGTCTTATTGATCTTATTTTTTCTTCATGATAAGCCATTACTGCAGCGGCAGTATATTTATAATAATCAATATAGGCAATATAATCTATGTTATCTTCAAATTGATTCAATCTTTTAATAAAATAATCATAGTGTTTTGAGGAATTTGAACCATACTCTTTAACTATTTCTTGTACCATCATTATACCTTTATCTCGGTCAATTTTTAGCCCGAGTCTAATCATTGCGTCTATTCCTTTAATTCTTGCACGTTCAGATAATCCAGATGAGTCAAAAAGACAGTCATCTAGATCAAACCCAACTAATTTTATTGGACACATTATTTTAGACAATTACTATCTTAAAATTCTAACCTAAAGATTATTAGAGGTTATGATAAGATAAATTTATTTATCTTTAATAATATATAATCTTCAATATTAATTTATTTAAGTAAATACACCACGGAATTAACTGTACTGTTTATCAAATAAATACTGTAATGGAGATTCATTAATTGAAGATAATTGTCGCTTTATCATATTTTCATCGCAAAATTGGCCCTCTAGTATTTTATTCTTACCCAAAAAATATACTAGATAAATCTTTGTCAGTAAAAATTGCTAATATAATGGATCAACAATTTAATGAAGGATTCTTTACTCACTCTTTTGAAAATCTAAAATCAATGAATTACTATTTTGAAATTCATTCTGATTGGGCACGTGGAAACAAAGAAATGCTAATGGTTTCAATAATTATTGACCAGCAAATATCACCTGTAGTAGAAGAAAAAATAGCAATCTTATGCTCTGAATTTTCTAAAAGTTTACAAGCAAATGAAGAGATCTTTACAGCTTTCTACATTAATGATTTAAATAATTTTGATGAAAAAGATAAAGAGAATATTATAAAAAAAGATTCTCTAATAAAGGCCTGGATTAATAACCTTTATTGGGCAATTATTGAGGATACGAGGGAAAAAACTGAGGAAGAGAAAATAGCAATTCTTTTTATTGATAAACACATATTTCAAACTTTAGAAAAGTTATCAAAAGGCCCGATCCCTCTAGAATGGTTAATGGAATGGTCTGTAGAAAGGTTTCCTGAAAAAAATTTTGATGATATAATAGAAACATTAGTTAATAAGCAATTTATTTTCATCAATCAAATTGGTTTCGTAGAAAAATATGTCCTATTATTAAAAGAAGTAAATGCCGAAAGAATACCGCCAGATAGTGTTATTGAATTCATTGATGATAAACCTGAGCTAATTGAACTGCTATTACCAAAAGTTCAAGAATATTTTAGTGAATATGAAAGAAAGAATAAGGAAGAGATAAAGGATGATTCTATCATTTTATTCCAAATTATGGCTGATTCAAAAAAATACAATGTTCTTTCCGAATTAAGAAATGGGTTAATATCAAAAGATAAACTACCGAAATTAGTCTCAAAAAAATCCTTAGATTCTCTTATGGAAAATATAGAATTCTTAAAAAAATATGATGTAATTGAAGAACTTAATTATGATAATGAAACTTATATTGTTTTAAAAACAAATCTACAGATTACGACGACCTTCCCAGAATGGATGAGAAAATTGTTACCAAAAGAAACAAAATCCGAATACTAAAAATCAAAAAAGAAGATGAATAATTGAAAATTTAATTAATTCACTGTTTATTTCATAGTAGCTTTTCATAGGATATTATGTCTGAAGAGGAAAAATCATATAAGGATTTTAAAAATCTGCTAGGTTACATGGGTATTGAAATTTTTTTAGCAATCGATAAAGGTGCTAAAAATTATGAAACAATTCAGTTATTTTCTGGATTATCTCTCGATTGTATCAAAGGTAGAATCCCGGTCCTAGTGGATCTCGAACTTATAAAAATAGTTTTTGAGGAACATTTTTTAACCGAAAAAGGTATTAACTTTAAAAATCATTTAGAAAAGGGAAATTAATATCTTAAAATATTAAAACAGTAGTAGGTTTTTTGAGAAAAAATCAGATTGGGGCGACAAGAATCATCACTACGAGCAATAGTTCTGTTTGTCATAAGCTCATCATATTTATTCTCATAATTATATAATCATACACATCCCAAATAATTATTATGTAAGAAATCTATTTTTTTATTTTTCCTGAGTTAAGTTTCTAAATTTTCTTTCATAATATCCTGGTTTCTTAAATCCTCCTTGTTTATTTACAAATTTTATTAAATCCTGATCGGTTTTTATCTGGGTTTTTAGCGAATCATATTCTTTTTGAGAAATTTCTTTTCTAGTTAATAAATAATCTAAGATTTTAAAGGCCTCTTCAATATTCTTGCATCTTCTGATAAAATCAACTAGTCCAGGTTCACTTAACTCTTTTGGGAACTCATCCTTAGAAACTTGTAAATCCTCTTCAATAGTCTCCTCAACTTGTGTAATAATAGAATCAATCTTTAATGATTTTTTATTTCCAGATATCTCTTCTAATAAATGAGGAATTTTTTTTTTTAATGTACTCTTCTCGTACGATATTTTTAATCCATCTTTGTATTTGGTTTTTAAAATTTCAAAAGGGTCGTTTTCATTGCTTTCTTTATCCATATTCTTATTAACTCCTATTTAAATCATAATAAGCAAATTAATTTTTCTACTCGAGTATTAATTTTTATACAAGATTCTCCAATTATAATTTGTTAATACTTAGTGTCATTCCTCCGTCCAATATTATATTTTGGCCAGTAATATAATCTGCCGCTGGTGAAGCTAAGAATAAAGCAACGTCAGCAACCCATTTAGCCTCACCAATTCTGTTGATGGGAATTTTAACACCTCGAGTCTTTAAAAAATCTCTGATAAGTTTAGGATCGTTATTATAAATAGGTGTTAAGAATACTCCTGGAGAAATTGCGTTAACTGTAATGTTGTTTGAGCCCAATTCAAGAGCCCATAGTCGAGTAAATGCCAATAATCCGGCTTTACTTGCACTATAAACCCCAAGATATGGATTAATTCCTTTCACTGTTCCTGCACAAGAGGCAATGTTAATTATTTTTCCAGCGATGGGGGAAAAATGCTTCTGTCTTCTCATTTTTTTGAAGAAAGCTTTTGTAACATTCCATGCTCCCTTTAAGTTAACGGCCATAACTTTATCATAAATTTCCTCTTTTGCTTTTAAAGATGTATATAACCCACCATCAATACCAGCATTATTTACCAATAAAAAGAGATTATCGAATTTCTCAAAAACATTCTCAGCCATTTCTTTTACTTGTTTGGAATCAGAAATATCCGCTTTTGCAATAAGAATCTCAACATCATATTCTTTATGAATAATTTCACGTGTTTGTTCTAAACCCTCATCATTAATATCGTTTATAACTAGATTTGCTCCTTTACTCGCAAAAATTTTTGCCATTTCTCTTCCAAATCCACCGCCACCAGCTCCAGTTATTAAAGCGACTTTTTCTTTCAAAAATTTTTCTTCTATCATTTTAAATCCCCTTTACTTAGATTTTAATTTCCAAATAAACCTTTATTTTTCTTATATTGTGCTAATAATCTCATTGGAGGGGGTGTTTCAAATGCAATACTAACATCTATTACAGCTGGTTTTTTGGAATCAATGGCTCTTTGTAAAGCTGGTTTTATATCCTCAGGTTTTTCTACTTTTTCTCCATAACAACCAAATCCTTTTGCAATTTCAGAATAATCAAGTTGAGGTAGATCAACGTCACAGTATCTTTTGTTAAATCCTTTTTTCTGACTGCTCTTTATCATTCCCCAAGCACAATTATTAGCAACAACTACAATTATAGGCAAATTTAATCTTACAGCAGTCTCTAATTCTTGCACATTAAACAAAAAACTTCCATCACCATTTATGCAAACAACAAGTTTATCTGGTTTTGTCATTTTGACTCCAATGGCATAGGGAATTCCAACACCTAAATGTCCCATCGAAATCGGGAAAAATGTAGATCTTGGAGGACGAGATTTTAAATTTATAAACTTGTATGAGAATACAACAATATCACCCCCATCAAGAACAATTTGTGCATCCTCAGGGATATAATCGAAAACCTCATAAACAAGTCGTTCGGGTTTCATTGGTAATTTCTTATATTCAAGGATTTTTAAATTCGTGTTCAATTGATTCTTGCAAAGGGCTTGTAAATATGTGTTCCATTCGGACCACTCAGTTATTTTATCTTTTGGTAAGGATTTTTCCATTTCATTTAAAAATTGTTTAATTACAGCTTTACAATCACCTATAATGCCTACTTCAATAGGTCTATTTTTACCAATTTCATTTGGATCAATATCAATTTGGATAATTTTTTGATTTTGATTCCATATTGGGGGTGCTCCATAAAATATTGAATAATCCCATTTACAACCAAATGATAAAACTACATCAGCTTCTGTGGCTGCTGTTCTATATGCATTATTTATTAAATAAGAATCCAAAAAATTCTTTTTATTTCTTCCTATTGAACCAATACCGTTAATTGTAGTGCTGGTTGGTATCATGTATGTCTCTGATAAAGTTTTTATCTCCTCTGAAGCTTCCGAGGCAATTACTCCACCACCAGCTATCATAAGAGGTTTTTTAGCATCTTTCAAAATTTCGATAGTTTTTTCAATATCAATTGATGATCCGTTAGGTCTATACAATGCTCTATACTTTTCCGGGTCTAAGATTTTTTTAATATCCGCTTCTGTTGCTGTTCTAACTAAAGCTGTTTCTCTGAACTCTAAATATACTGCACCTCTTCTTCCTGATAAAGCTATTTTTATTGCTTTTTGAATTGCGTGTGGAATTTCCTTTGGTTCTTCAACCTGAATTTGAGCTTTAGTAATAGGTTTCATTAAAGCTAATTGATCAATTCCTCCTTGTAGGATGCCAGTATCTTCAAACATGCGCCCTATTTGTGCCCCTATAATAAGCATCGGTATTGAATCTGAGTTGGCTGCTGCTACTGCTGGCACAAGATGAGTTACACCAGGACCAACAGTTCCAAGACAAACACCAATTTCTCCTGTAGCCCTCGCCCAAGCATCTGCCATGTGTCCTCCTGCTTGTTCATGTCTTACCATTACTGTGTCAATACCTTCTTCTCTTCCCCACCGCTCAATAGCATCATAGATTCTTAATAGTTCACCACCAACTATACCAAATATTTTGGTAACACCTTCCTTTAAGAGGCATTTAACAACTAAATCTCCGCCATTTAATATCTGATTCGACATAAATAGACCTATTTCATATAAAAAATAAAGTTTATTATAAAAAAGATTCAACAAATTTATATAAATTAGAAAGCTATTAATTCGAGGTAATAACCCAAAATATCTTTAGTATCTAAATAGTAGAATTTAACTCTTCCAACTTTTCCAGTTTGAATTACATCTATTTTAAATTCATTCTTCAAATGATTAATTAATACATCGACTTTTTTAAGATATACACCTAAGTGATGTATTCCTGTATTCCCTTGTTTAATAAATTCAGAATATAAATTTGGACCGGATGCTTCCAAAACTTCTACTATTTCAAATTGTTTATCACCGAAAAATTGCATTATTTTTTTCATTTTAAGTGTAACTTTCTTTCCTTTATAAACTACTGAAGCATTTTGTTTAATTACATTTATTGATCCTTTAAAATTAAAAAAACCTCGGTATAAATCGGCTGCTTTTTCAATATCTTTTACTACAATTCCAATTTGATCATACTTATCCAATTTTATTTCAGGCATGATTAAAAGAGTAATAAATAATTTAATTCATCTAAAAATTTCACCATTACTGCACAGTTTATAAATTCTTTAATAAAATTCAAAATATCAGAACCAGTTCAATTTTTATTTTTTAATTTGAAAGCTTTCCTTTTTTATTCAAAAGAAATCCTCATAAATTTTAAAAAACTATCTTTTCTAATATTTATTTATAATAAAACTATTTTATCTTTATTATTCTTAATAAAATTCGATGTAATAACGAAAATCTTCTGAGGTTTTACTTAAATTGTCATACTTTGAATCAAGATTACCAATTAATTTTGATGACTTTAACGATGTTCAAAAAAGGTTGAAAATGTGTGAGTATCTATCTATAAAAAACGTTTTTTTGACAAAATCTGATAATTTAAGGATAATTCCTTTAAATTTAAAGAAAAAAATAAAAGAGGAAATACCAATCAATGCATATTATAGAACAAATTTAAGGATAAATAATTTAGAAGATTTTAAGAAACAATTAAAAAATCTTCAGAAAAATCCAGATATTTTTTCTCTTGAATCCATAGATAAAAAAGTTCAATTATATGCCGCAAAAGATTCAAGAGTCGATATTATCTCATTTTCAGATCCAAAAATACTTAAATCACTAACTCCCGGAGTAATTTCATTAACTAAGCAAAATAATTCCTTCATTGAATTTTCTTTAGCACCCATAATGGAAAGTAATAAAGTATTACAATCAAAAAATTTTCGAAATTTATATCGATTCATTCACTTAGCCAATAAATTAAAAGCGAATTATATTATTAGTGGAAATTTTGTTGATATATACGATTTTAGACATCCAAGAGCACTTATAAGTGTTTGTCACACTCTTCTAGAAATTCCACTTTTGTTATTAAAAAAGATTTTCATTGAAAATCCTAAAATTATATTAGAGAAAGCAAGGGACCGTAATATTGAAAAATTAGAAGAAGAAGTGAAACTAATTAAGGGAGGGATTAAGAATAGTCAAAAGTGAAAAACAAAGATATATTTATTTTAAAATCTTAACTGAAAATAATTATTCACTTGATCAGAATTACCTCTTAAGATCAATTTGGAAATCAGTATGGCGATTTTTTGGAATGAAAGAAGCAAATAAAATAGGATTATGGCTTACAGAAATTAACTTGGAAGTAGGATATGGAATTATTAGATGTTCTCATCTCACGAAAGAAATAATAATTTCAGCATTAACACTTATAAAGGAAATTAATGGGATTAAAGTAATACTATCTCCGATAAAAACATCAGGTACAATAAGTTCAATTAAACAAAAAGTAAAATAATTAGATGATTTATAAAAAGTGAGGAAGAAATGTTTATTTGAATCAAAATGAATGAAATAAATTTAACAAATGCATATGTTCAACGAGTAAAAGATTTTAAAAAAACGAAATTTAAGGTTCCAATATTAGATACTAAAGATTTGGATCAATTTCCTTTTATACTAGTAATTCAGTCCGTGATTGAAAATAATATTAAATTATCAATCTACCCCCTGAAGGAGGGAAAGATAACTAAAGTTAGTTTATCTGGTTTCAATTTATCAGACGAAAACATCCAAGATTTATCCAGTATTTTGCGGGAATGTAAAGTTATTCATACATCGGGGGTAATATTGATACATCAAAGATTATTTTATGAATGTTATTTAATTGTGAGTGAGAATGAAGAAAAAAGCAAGGATTTAAAAACCTCATTTAACAAGATCAAAAATATTGAAGAAATAAAAATAGAAGAAATCGTTTTACAAAAACACAAAAAATAATAAAAATGAGCAATTGGAAGGTTTTCTTGAAATTTTCTGATGGGGAAAATAGAGAACTCGAATTATTTGATGCTAAATCGTATTTTGGAGGATATCTAAGAATAAAAAGAAGTTATTTTAACACACTCACTAAAACAATAAGATTAACAAAAAAATATTTTACTATGAGAGCAATTGAAAAAGTTATAAATCCTAATCAAATTGACTGGACTTTAAACCCTTGGGTTTTAATTATTGTTAAAGATAATGAAAAAAAAAACCCATTTTGGTTTTTCATTAAAAGGGAAAAAGATTTAACTGGAAGTCTTGTAGCTATAGGTCCTAAGACTTATGCAGAATATCATAATAAAAACCTACAGGAGGCAAAACAGGAGATTAAATGTTTGATTAATTATATTATCGTATATTTAAATAAATTCGATTGTGTAATTTTACTTCCGAATTATCTTAAATGAGAAGTAATATTTATCACCAAAATAAATTTTATGTAATATTAATTTCTGAATCTTAAAGACAAAACCTAATTGTACGAAAAATATTAAACTAAATTTTAATTATAATTTTTAATATTTAATAAAACTGATAATTGTACAATTCAAGAATCACTGGCTTTTTACATTGAAAAAAACAGCGTATAGAATAACATTTAGCCTTATATTATTTAATTTTATATGTATTTCATTTCTCATCATATCTAATGGTTATAGTGTAAGCGAAGAAATTGAATCTAAGTTTGGAGATGCTCCTATAATAGATGGTGTTATTAATACTTCGACACATGAGTGGAATCAAGCCAATAAAATTCCAGTTAATTTAAATGATTTACCTATTGAATTATGGGTGATGAATGATGAGGAAAATCTGTATTTGTCTGTTCAGTTGGAATTATTACCGGCAGCTCATAATTACAGTGAGTTTGTAGGCATTATGATATCAAATAGTTCTTCGGAAAATTTAGAAGATTTTATAGATGCGAGAATCGTACAATTTATTAATATAACAGAGAATAAATTTGAATATTTTGATTATTCTATTAACGATAGCATTTTTAAAAATGATACAATTATCACTGGTTACGGAGCAGCAAAACTACAAGATATTTCTTCTACATACGAATTTTCAATACCCTTAAATGACAATAATTTAGATCATGAAGATGCTTCTGTAGAACATGGTAAATCATCTGCTTTTATGATAATATATGGTGTATCTCCATATTATCCGAGTGGTATAAGAAAAAGTACTACGGTTTTAGTTAATATAGCTTCCCTATCCACAACCACACCTTTATTTATTAATTCAACACTTTTTATTTTGGTTATTATAATCTTCATAATTCTTGGAGCATTCTATGGGTTCTATGTTTATAAAATTTTCACGCTAAAGAATAAAATTGAAAGGATAAAACATTAAAATGCCAAAAATCCCTAAACAAACAGTAAAAGAAGTAAATTCAAAAGAAAAATATAAAGCCGATGAAAAATTTGCTTATCGATCTATAATTATATCTGTTATTTTTGGAGGCATTTTTCTTACTGTTTCTCTAATTTTAAATACAGAGTTTATTACTCTTTTTTTGAACCAAAATGTTATCTGGAATATTATAGATGTCTCAATTAAAACAGTGGTAATTTTATTATTTTTCTTATTTATGATAACAAGTATTGGAAATTATAAAGAGTTAATAGGAAAACCACTCAACTGGAAAGAACTATTAGTTTTGATCTTTCTTTCTTTAGGACAAACACTTTTAAATTCTTTGGTTTTCTTGTTTACACTTTTGGGACTTATCCTAATTTTAATCTATTTATTTATAGTTCAAGAAACGTAAACTTGGTTATTTTATTTATTTTTTTAATATGAATTCTGAATTCTTATATATTGGTCATAGAGGAACCAGAACCGGCCTTGATGAAAATACAATTCATGCGTTTAAAAAAGCAATAGAATTTGGCTCAACCTATATTGAATTTGATGTTCGAAAGACTAAAGATGGGGAATTCGTCATTTTACATGACACAACTTTAGATAGAACTACTTCCGGATCAGGTTTATTAAAAGACTATAAACTTGAGGATATAAGAAAAATTTCGACACGAAATAACAATTATTCCATTCCCCTCTTAACAGAAGTATTATTAGAATTAAGGGGAAAAATACAATTTATAATTGAATTAAAAAATGATGGTTTAAGAAAAAGTATTCCAAGAATAGTTCAAAATTACTCGTTACTGGATAATTGTGTATTCAGTGGGAGACTTTTACGAGATTTAAGATCAATAAAAAAACAATACCCCCAAATTTCAACATGTTATAACATTACAAAAGGAAAAGATTTTAGTATTAGAGATTTGATGAATTTAGCGAAGAACAATAGAAATATCTTTAAACCAGATTTGATTAGTTTAAAATCAACTTTAATTTCAGCTGAATTTATTGAAATTTGCCAAGATAACGATATATTGTCATTAGCTTGGGACTTTCTTCAGTTTAAAGATCCAATATCTAAACTAAAATCATTGATCAAATTAGGAATTGATGGGATCTTGTTTGATGACCATAAAAATATTCCCATTATTAAATCTTGGATAAACTCATCTTTAACTATTTAACTATAATTGAAAAACCACTAGGGAGATAAAGAAGAATTTCATCTAGAGACAATATTTTCACCCAAATTCGTAATTCTTTATCTATATTTTTAATGAAATAACTTTTAATCTCTTTTGCTAACTTTCCCTTACTCAAACCAGGTGATTTTGAAGGTATAATACTAACTAGTTTATTAGTTTGGTTATGGATAGCAGATTTTGGGCCAGCAATTATTTTTGGGTAAAAAACTTTACGATTGTCTTTTGTTTTAGATTCTAATTCTACAAATTTTAACCCAATAGCTAATTCCGTTTTTACATTTTTAATATAATTTTTTTTACCCGAAATTATAAAAGAGCCTTTAGATAAAAATTCACCCGAAGGAGGAGATTTTGAAATCTGATTAGGGTATACATAATATACATCTGCCACACCCCAATTCTCTTTCCACGCTCGAGAATAACTGGCAACAAAGATTGCCGTTTCCTCTATAGCATTTAAAGTAATTTCCATGTTATCGGGATTTTTTATAACAACTAATGGAGAGCCAGGGAAGTTAGTATGAAAAGCTAGATCAGATGGATCCAGATGTTTTTTGAAGATAATTTCATTAGATGTGGCGTCTCTTCCTCCAATAATTAAAAAGTTATCGGATGATGTAAACCATCTGAACTTTTCATACCATTTTTTACTTGGTTTTTTCAGAAGAAAATCGACTTCCAAATCTATAGATTCCTTTTCCAATTCTAATTTATTAATTTTTTTTTGAGTCTTTTCAATCGCATTCTGGGTACCTATTATTTTTTTCTCAGCTTTTTTCCCTTTTTTATAAATTTGATTTGCATTTTCTCCAATGCTTTTTGTTAGATCTATGTAAACATCATATTCATTTAATTTAATAATGAGTTGATTGGTAGCTGGAATAATTTTATCAAAAAATTTGGTTGCATTTATTTTATCCATTTTCGCAGCCTGTAATTTATTATTTATTTCCTCCCAATTATAACCCTTCTTTCTTGCATCTGAAATTACATAAATTAATTTATCTAAAGCATGAAGGTTTGTGTAAATCAATTCTCCCTGCTCATAATACTTTTTTTTTCTATTTCTTAAGCTTTCAAGGTAATTTTGCTGATTAAATAATATTTTTTTCTGATTTTTAATAAATTGTTGTACTTTTTGATCCTTCGGAGTCATTATGGCTTCAGAATCTATTTTTGAAAAATAGTCATCTACAGCACTATTAAAAGACGAGAATTTTTTTTTGGTATAATTTTTTAGGATTTCACTTTCAAAAGGTAATACTGAAATTTCATTTCCATCTTGATCAATAACAATATGAGCATTAATTTCACCAAAAAGTAATTGATTTCTTATCTCTTTAAAAGACTCAAATAATTTTTCTCGATTTTCATCAGAAAGATCTTTACTAAGAATCTTCTTATCTAGATTTGCTCGGTGACAAATCTCTTCACTATATAAACCAGAGATGTGTAATTTTCTTGATAAATTTCTAATTAATTCTACATCAGAATTATTAAATAAATCTTTAAATTCTTTCTTATTAATAGATAAAAAATTATATTCATATCCCTTAGGAAAGAAATACTCTTGATTCGCCAGAATGTTTCTATCTTTAAATTTTCTATATTTCTTAGCAATTTTAATAGTATTATTTTCATCCAATAAAAGGAAATTTCCCTTATTAAATAATTCAATTATGAATTTCCATGTATTATTCTGAGAGCTTAATTCCATTATTACTATACGATCAAAATGATGTTGACTAATTTTTAAAATTGTTCGATTTTTGAGAAGTTTTCTCAAAGATCTGATATATTGACTAGGATAATTAGGAATAGGATAATTATATTCAGTAAGATTAATGCGAGAGTCTCTCTTGATGATTAAATTTTTCTTTCCGTATTTAGTTTTAAATTTCAGTATTAAAAGATCTTCAATTTCATATACATTTAAAATTGAAGCATTCAATAAAATCGAATTTAATTCTTTAACTATGGCGAATACATCAAAATTGGAAAATTCTCTCGTATGTTTAATCATAAAAAGTTTGATTTTTAGTTTTTTATTATATATAATTATTTTTATAGTAAATAATATTTATAATAATAATTATGGGAAAGCACAAGAAGGTAGATATTAGAAAAAGGAGACAGAAATTATTAAAGGAAAAAAAGAAAGAACTACAAAAAAAAGAAATTAAAACTGAGAAAAGACCATCAAAAGAATTTGATCTCCGCTTGGAAAAGGAAACAAAATTATATTTGATACGAGCAATTACTGGGGCTTTAAGTGTTTTTGTAGGGAGACTCGTTCTAGGATTAATCGGATGGTTTTTATTTATATGGATGTTAGTTTGGTGGTTATTATTTCCTTTCTTTGTCAATTTTGTAATTTTAAAATATGGTTATGAAAAAGAGGAATGGAGTTGGAAGAATATTATTTTGCCTGGAATTGGCATATTCTTCTTCTCATTTATGATCGTGGGAGTTATTACGCATACAATTTTGAAAACAATTCCAAATTTTTCTTCGATCCTCGAGCTTTTTATTTAAAATAAGAAAATTTGGGTTATATTAATTGAATTCTTTGAATTACTTTTTTTTCCTTTTTTTCCTTTGATGTAAATACAATTTCTTCAAGTTTGTAAATTCTTTCACAGTATATACATTGTATTTTCAAAGGTTTTTCTTCAAGAACCATAAACTCTGTCGTTATCGGTTCTTTTACTGAATTTGAAATACATGTTGTATTTTCACACAGAATTAATTTTCTTATCGTTGATGGGAGTTTTACTTTTTTCTTTTCAATAACTTTATATTTTTCAATCAACGAGATTGTAGCATTAGGTGAAAGTATGGAAATTTGCTGCATTTGGATTTTATTTAGAAAAACGCCCTCAATTTTTATAATATCTTTTGAGTTATGTTTTTTTGATGAAACATTAACCCCAATTGTCATTAGATTTTTAGATTCTTCTAATCCTGTTAGGTTAAGAATAGTTAAAGCATATCCTGCATCAATATGATCGATTACTGTCCCTTTAGAAATTTTATCAATCTTTAATTTTTCTTCTAGCATTTTCATAAATAAAAATATCTTTACTGAAATAATTTTTGGTGAGTAAATTTATGCTCGTAAAAGTTATATATAAAAAATTGTGATTAAGAACACAACTGTTGATATAAAAAAATTATATGATAAATTATCATCAATTTCTAGATCTAAATAATCAATGAGACCCATTGTAAATGAACCTATCAATGCTATCAAGAAGGACGTAATAATACTAAAAAAGTAAAAATCTCTTAAAAGATATAAAATAACTATACCAGTGATAAAAGCCACAATGATACCAGCAAATAGTCCTTCGTATGTTTTTTTTGTGTCGCGTATTTTCTTCTTACCTATTGTTCTACCAATTAAATTTGATGCCATATCACCAAAAATAGCCATTGTCATTGATGTACAAATTATTACAGGACCAAAGGGTTTAATTAATCCATATAAAATTATAATTGAAAAACATCCGATGCTCATAGAAATGTGAGGTCCTATCCTCAGCCCTAATTCTTTTTCTCTTAGCAATTGATTAACTGGTTTTAGAGGATATATATCCGGATTCAATATTCTTACAAAATCTGCGGTCAACAACCCTATTAGAGAAAACCCAACTAAAAAAATCACAAGATTTTGAGTAAAATACATAATGTCTCCTTCAGTGTGGAACATATTAGATATAAAATCTGGTATAAATGAAATAAAATTCTTGATAAAAAATCCTAAAGTAAAATATAGAAATATTATTCCTAGTATTACCAAATGAGTTAATTTTCTATAAATGTCAAATTTTAGGGGTAATTCTCTGGATGATGGGGATTTCGTTGAATCTTCATTTTGACCTAATTTGATGATTTTCCTCTTCTCTCTGGAAGTAAAAAAATAAAAAATTGGGAGAAATAATCCAATGAACCCAAGTATCAAAATGTTGAATGGGAAGATGATGAATTCTATTTTTAAGGTTGAGAAGGAATTTATTAATATTAAGTTGATACTTATTGAAATTATCAGAATTAACGCATTTGATAAATTATTGATAAAAGCGCCAATTTCTCCTTTCTTTTTTGCTTTGTATGAGATGTAAACAAGAATTAATGCATAAACATAGAAAATACATACAATTATTATCGAAAAAATATTCAATAACGACCAAACTCATAACTCTTTAATATTTAAAAGATCCGTTTATTTTAAGATTTTCTTGAATTAGATAAGTATATTATAAAAAAAAAAGAAAAAAGAAATTATTTAATCAAAACTGAGATTCATCAATTATTGGCATTTCGTTTGAAGCTAAAGCTTTTTTAATTTCATCACTTGGTAATTCGTAATCTATTAATTCACCAGTCATATATTTTTTATAAGCTAATAAATCAAAATATCCATGACCACTAAAATTAAATAAGATTACCTTCTTTTCATTGTTCTCTTTAGCTTTTAATGCTTGATCAATTGCCTCTTTTATAGCATGAGCGGTTTCAGGTGCGGGTAAAATCCCTTCAGTCCTGGCGAATTTAAGTCCTGCTTCAATTACTTCTGTTTGATGATGCATAGTCGCGGAAATAATCTTATTATTATACAAAATTGAAATTATAGGAGCTACTCCATGATACCGTAATCCTCCAGCGTGGATAGGGCTAGGAATGAAATTATGTCCCAGTGTATGCATTTTTGCTATTGGGCCTTTCATTGACGTGTCTCCATAATCCCATCGATATTCACCTTTGCAAACACTTGGACAAGCTCGAGGTTCAACTCCTATCATTTCTATTTCCGGATTAATACCATTTAATTTGTCTTTTATATAAGGAATTGCAATCCCCGCAAAATTTGAACCTCCCCCCACGCAACCAATAATTATATCCGGTTTTTCAATACCTATTTTTGCTAGTTGAATTTTTACTTCTTGTCCAATAATACTTTGATGTAAAAGTACAAAGTTTACTACACTTCCGAGAGAATATCTTATTTTATCGCTTCTCATACTATGTTCAATAGCTTCTGAAATTGCAATACCCAAGCTTCCTGGGTGCTCTGCATCTTTGCTTAAAAATTTTACTCCAGATTCCGTAAATTTCGAAGGACTTGCGTGTATTTCAGCACCATAAGATCTCATTAAAATTTTTCTCCCGGGCTTTTGTAGAAAACTTGCCCTTACCATATAAACGGTGCATTTAATATCAAATAAATTACATCCATAGGCTAAACCAGAACCCCATTGTCCTGCCCCAGTTTCAGTAACCAACTCTTTTACCCCGTCTTTCTTTGCATAATATGCTTGAGTTATGGCAGTATTGGGTTTATGCGATCCAGTAGGAGACACAGATTCATTTTTGAAGAAAATCTTTATATTATCTCCTTCTATCCCTAACTCCTTTTCTAACCTTAAAGCTCTATGTAAGGGGGTCGGCCTATAATTTTTAGCAAAAATTTCCCTTAATTCTTTCGGGATTGGAATTGTCGATTCTTGAGATACTTCCTGTAAAACGCATTCTTTTGGAAACATTGCAAATGCCATTTCCGGTGGGATAGGCTTACAATCCATTGGATTAACTAAGGGCGTCATTGGAGAGGGTAAATCGGGTAATATATTTATCCACTCTTTAGGTACTTCACTTGGTTCTAAAAGTACTCTTGCATTAAAATAATCTACCATTTTATACACACTTTTTATTCTATTTTTTAAATTTTAATAGCGTATCATCAAATTATTGGAATTCAATAAATCAATGCGTATTCAGAAGAATATTTTTAAAATTTTAAGTAAACAAAAATAGTAAAACAAGAAAGTTTAGTTTCAGTTTAATCCAGTGAAATAGGCATTATTGCCAATGCCACCGCCAATGCCAACAGGAGGTTTTAACACTCATTTTAATCTGAATCATTTAAAAAACTTTATAATTCTTATTTATTAACGATTTTATAAAAAGATATTGATGTTTTTAAATTTTTTGTCAAAAAAATAAAAAATATTATGATGATTTATTGAAATTAATTACTCTATATTACACACAGATATCAAAAACAAGCTAATGAAGCTATTCTTTTTAGCGATCCTCAAATATTTTATAGAGATTTTTAGCAGCTATACGCATTACTTTAACAGATTTCATTAAAGTATCAATTATAGTTCCAGCACAAACAATAACTAGCCGGCCGGCATTAGTAATAACGATATATCCATTTTCAGCACGAACTATGATTTCACTTAAATCTTCTTGAAACAAAGTCTGAATTGTAGATCTTCCTGTCATTAATAATGCACTAGCCAGTCCACAAAACTGATCCCCATCAACATGATATTGTGGTAAAGCTGAGAACGCTATTTGATACCCCTCAAAACTTACAAGCGCAATGGCTTCTATGTCTGCGTTAGATGTTATAAAAGTAATTTGCGGACTAATCTTTTCAATGTCATCTTGAGTGATTCCTAAATCAGACCCAAATTGTATAAACCTACACCTTGAATGCTTAAGATTTTATTATTAAATATATAGTGTTCTTATTATTATATTTTTATTTTTGATATTTGAAGTTTTTTCAGAATTTTTCTCTTTTAATTATATCTAAAATTTTTTTAAATATGCTATTTTCCACTGTTTCGTTTGAATACTTTAATAAAAGATATCCAGTTTTTATCTACTACCCTTCATCTGTATTAATATTTTTACTGAATTAACTTATTTTTTTATCAAAGCAAATTTTAATACAATTTATTCTTAAGATTATATAGATGAGCCCCCTTATTTTTTCGAGTCTAAGTATAAATATTTAATATTTTAAATTTATTTATTATACAATTAAAAAGTGTTAACAAATTTAATTATGATTACTACACGTGAATCTATAAATTATCAATTTTCCTTAATATTTGGATATTCATCTCCAAATGATATTGTTGTTGGAGATGTTATTGGCCCAGGGAGATTAACTCGAGAAAAAGTAAATGAGCTTTCACAGGAAGTTATAAAGTACTTAACTATGTATAATGCAATTTTAAGAGATTATACGGGAGCAGAAGTGTTTAGTATTGAATTTGAATTGTTTAATTTTGATGAAAAAAGTGCTCGAATTAATATTTTTCCAAAATCAATGATTTTTGTCCCTGGTATATACAAAGATAGTGAAAGCCTTCTTCTTGCATTAAAACCTGAAACGGGATACTTAGATATACATAAATCTCGAGAATCATTAAACAATATTAGCAAATTATTTTTTGAGGTAGAAGAATTTACAGATCGACCAGATTTAAATGATGAAAACAAAAAACTGGTTTATGACAAATTTGCTACAAGATTTAGTAAAAAACTTTTTGGAGAACTTATTGAAGATAAATGGAATAAGAAATTGATTGGGTTAAGTACGTCCTTACCAACAGAACAAGAAATGTTAAGTACATATGGAAAAATTAGAGCTAAAGTTGAAATCTTATGGCATAAAAAACCCATCGAAATCAATTTTTTAAATCCTAAATTTGATAAAATGAGAACTCCTTTCGAAGGAAAACGAGCTACGGAACATCTTAAATATTCAATATCTGAACCAAGTGCTAATTTTATTGTGGAAAAGACAATAAAGCTTGGAGCTAATCTTATCAATTTGGCGAATACAGGAACATTGGATGAATCGCAAGATCAGCTACTTTATTTCATCATTTCCTTAATCAGAGAAAGAATTAACGATATTCATGACCATCAAAACACAGAATGGGTAATCAGCTATGTTAATAGGATTTTAATAGATTTACAGGGGTATTTGAATAAATATCTAGAATATTCGAGATCGTTTCTAGCTAGTGGAGAAAAAGGCGATTTACACGAATTACTTAATAAATTTGAATATTATATTTTAAACAAAGGAAAGTTAGAGAGTGAAAATTTTACAACAATTTGTAAGATTACGAAGACATTTATAAAACATTCAGTAACTAAAAAGAACAATTTGAGAGTTACAGAATTGGATTCACAATTTAACTATTTTTCAGAAATCATTAAGAAAAACCTTAATTTAATAAAAAAATCTCTTCCTAAGTATCTATCTTACCGTAGATTAAAAACGTTAACTATTGAATTAATAGAAAAATTAAAGTCGAAATTTAACACAGAGCAAAAACCTGCAAAAATTTTGGGTAATAAATTAATAGAAAAATTAAAAACATATCTATTTAATCAAATTGAAACAAATCCAATCTTATTATTGAGAGATCTTAATTATGAAGCGAAAACATTAAGAGAAGAATTTGTGAGATTAGTGAATCAAAATTCTGATTTATTTTTCGAAAATGTAAGTTTAAAGATTGATGATTTAGTCTCTTTTGCAGAAATCCAAATTAAAAAAGAGATTAGTGAAATAAAAAAGCATATTAATAAATTTAAAAAGTTTCCAACTGAATTGCATTATTTATTAAGCTATATTCTGAGATATTCAACAATCAATAGATATCTTAAGGAACAACCTGAAAAAGAAATAACAGACCCGGTAACTTTTGCTACTAGATTCCATAGATTTTTAGAAAAAAGGATCGGGGGGATTGATCTTGAATGGAAATATTATGTGTTAGAATGGATTAAGGATTATAGTAAGAAATTTTTTAAATTACAAAGCAAAAAAAAATGGACTTTAATTGAAATTTATCAAGATTTTATTGAATATTTTGAAGAGAGAGAATCAAAAGAACAAGAATTAGGAAATTTCATTGAATTTCTAGATCTTTATATTGCAAATGTAGCGAATGAAGTTGAAAAAAATTTATTACTTGAATTCTATAAGAACTATGAGGGTAGTATTGATATAAATACAGAATTTCCGAAATATATACAAAGTCAAATGAAAAAAGAGTTAAATAATATGAATCTTCAAAGAGAAGAACTAATACCAATCGATTTTTTCAATCTGAGTAAAGAGGAAACATTTTATAGTTATATTAAAGAAAAGGAATTAAAATATTTTTCAAAATTAATACCTAGACCATTAACTTTAACATTAAAACATAACCTAACAAATGATGAAAAAGAATATTTCAATGGTGATCTTTTTCACGTTATAAATTTTAAATTTTGGCATAATAATGTAAGATTCGAAATGGCAGATAATTTTAAAGAAGTATATCGAGAATGGGTGAAAGAATAATGATTAGTGGAGTAAAAAGAAAAACGACTGCAGTTGAGAGCACTTTTAGATTCTTTCAAACAGTTGATTTAATAATTTCCCACTTTAAAAGGGAAGCAGATAAAAAAAAGATTTTTGAATTGGTTAATCCAGAATCTACGATTAACGACTTATTAATAGCAACCGCAACTATTCATATTCATCACAATTTAGGAATTAGAGTTCAAAAGCTTTTAGATTCTACCAAATTTACCTATGATTCTACCAAAAATTTGGAACTTATAGAAAAGAAGATACTAATTGAGGAAGTCAACTCTTTATTAAAGAACTCTTTAATTTTAGAGACAAATCTTCTCAATAAGATTATTGATTTAGAAAATAAATTTCTTTCGTTTTTAGTTAAAGAAAGGAAAGAAGATTTACAAGAAGTTCAAAGAAATCAGTTGTTAAAAGACATAGAGGCAAAGATTGAACAAGAATTACAAGAAATTATATTAAATTATCCTCCATTCTATTTTTATGATCTAATCGGTGATATCATCGGGCTTAGTAATGAAATAAAAAAAGAAATCCTTGAAGAAAGTGCGGCCTTTAAAGATATATCTGTTGAACTTGAGAAGAAATTAGAATTAGAGGAAAAAGAGGATAAACTCATAGAATTAGCTACATTAAGCAGATTGAGAAGCCAAATCCGGAAAAATTTTGAATTTAAGTCATATAAAGAACTTCAAGTTGAAGCAATGCCGATTAGAATGATAAAAAGGAAAGTACTTGACTATAATCTCAACCGCTTCCCAATTTCAATACCCGGTTTGAATGCTTTCATAGCAGCAAATAATTTAAAAAAAAATTTGATAAATAGAATAGAAAATGGCCTTCGGGAGAAAACTGATTATGATGAATTTGAGCAAAAAATTATAAGTTATTTAAAACAAGAAATTATTGCGAAATTAAAAGAGAATCCAAATGATTTCATATACTTTTTACAATGTTTAAATGAATGTGATTTTAATGATATTATCTATTCGTTGAGTAAGCATGGAGTTTTTAATATAATGAATTTGTTGAATGTTGATAATAACTTATCTGAGAAAGTAAAAAGAAATATGGTTAGATATAATATAAAAAAACTAGACATTGTATCAATTAATGATAAAAACCAAAACTTGATCTATATGGCAATAAAAGTTATTAGCCAATCAGATTTTCGCTTTAAATTATTTTCTCAATTTGACTCTTACATTAGTGAAATCAATGAATCAAATTTTGTAAACTTAATTTTCAAAGATACTAGTGAATTCCAAGATCTATTTTCGTTTTTAGAGAAAAAAACAGGAACTAGCATAAATAGTTTGAGAGAATATATTCGAAAGAAAGAAGCTATAGATAAGGTGTTCCTAAATGAATTAAACCTAAAAAATTATTCTCAGATTTTATTTATTTTAGAATTTGATGAAATAATTAACGAAATTGCTAAGGAAATTTTCTTTTACATATTATCTAAAATTTTAAGGCAACTAAGTAGAGTAATTGAGTTGTACTTAAAAGTTTCAAATGATAGATCACTAATCCTCTTAGCATTTAAAAAAATTTATGGCACTACCGATTCTGAAGATTGGATCAGAATCAAACTTGAAGAATTAATTATCAGTCGATTATTAAAGAGACAAGAAGAATTAGTAGTTGTCCTTAATGCATCAGATCAGCCATTTCTGGTTAATGGATTCATTCTTGCACGATTGATGGAGATATCATTAGAAAATGCGATATATGACCTAAAAAATGAACCAAGCCTTATTTATGAAAATATATCTCCGTTGAAATTGAAATCTGACATACTTTCTCCTATTTCCTATTGTATAGGGTATGATATTGTTAAAAGGTTTAAGGCAGTTGAAGAATCACGTATATCAGAGGTAGAACGAATTATAGAATCGAAAAAAAGAGAAAAAGAAGAAAAAGCTCAAAAATTACGTGAACAACAAGAGTTAAGCACATTAAATTGGATAGAACGAAGAATTACAGGGGCTCTGATGAGAATCACCAGTCCTGGAATTAACCCAAATCAGTTGTATTGGCAGGAAAAAGATACTAAAATAGCCACGGATAATATAAAACTTCATAGTGAATTGAGAGGAGAATCCATTGATCTCTTTTTTGAGTTTTTTAATTTTACAATTGAAAAAATTAAAAAATTTACTTCCGAGATAAAATTGCCTAGCTCTGAGAAGATTAAAGACATTGTTAACACCATTACTGACAAAATTTTGATGAAAAGACTCGGGAATAGTTTTACACCTGAGGAAAGAAGAAATTTCCTGGATAGTGAGAGATATGAAATCGCAAACCAGATTGCTGTTAGGATTGGTCACTTATTAGATAAAGCATTATACTCAAAATTTAAAAGTAAACAAAGATCTTCTTAAAATTTTTAGAAGATTTTTAGTATTTATAATATACAAAAACATCTTAATTAGACTTGTAATTCCAATATTTATTTTCAAATAAAAAAGATATTAAAATATTCATTATTTAATTAATTTAGAATTAATTAGAAAATAAGGATTATCTTAATATGGTTGTAATTTTTTCATGGATTAAAAAGGAACTTGTTTATTTAAAAGACTCATTTTTTGAGATAATTAAATCGGTCATCATAGTTATTCTAGCATCATCAGGTTTTGGATGTGCTTTACTATTAAGATATCAAGGCTTTAATGGTACGATTATTACGTTTATCAGCCTACTAGTGGAATTTATAGCTTTAATTTTATGTTATTTGATGCTTAGAGTATACTTGAAGTCTGGAGAAGAAGTAGAATCATCTAGACCTAAGGGAAAATAAATACAATATCATTATTGTGTTAAATAATTTTCCCATGATCTTTCATTAATCCCTTGAGATATTAACAAATCTTTAATCTCTTCTAACAGAATCTCAGGATTATATTCCCAAGCTTCATATTTATTAAAAGTTAAGCACTTTAAATTCTGGATTTTTAATTTAGATTTTATTAAAAATCCGTATGTTGCTACTTGAGGTAAAGAGACTAAAAATTTTCCTTCAGGTTTATAATCAATTACCTTAACAACATCATTTTCAATTTGAATTAAATCAATATGACCAGTTATAAATGTATTCTTCTTATTATTCCAAATTGGAATTTCTATTGCTAAAGAATTCTTATCCTTAAGTAAAATTCTTTTTAATACCGGTTCATGTCCAGGATGTCCTGATATATTAATATCTTGGTAACTTTCGTATACTTTTTGCACATATTTTGGTAATTTAGATTCTGAATCATAATGTTGGATTTTCCCTGATCTAATTAGACTTTTACTGAAACTTCTAATAAACGTGGATTTCAACCCTCTTATTTTAAATTGAGAGACTCGTGGTAACTTTGGTGAATTGAATAAATCATTAGGTATTAATCCTTTAGAAACTCGCCTAAAATGTTTTTTAAGTCTAGTTAATTCTTCTCGATTAGCTGTAATTTGATTAAATTTTTCATTATGATGATCCTTATTCCAATTAAATGAATAGGGAATATTTTGGTGAATATATTTCCTGATTTCAAGCAAATATAAAACTCTCTCTTAATTAACCAAATCTAGTTATTTAAATAATTATCTCTCTTTAATTTAAAGTATAATTCTTATTTATTAAATCAAATATATTAACAATTTATTAATTTGTACTAAAATCCTATATTCATTGACAAATTCATCTTATTTTTTTTTTCTTATTCAGTGTTCGCAAAATTTAATAGGATTTTTAGTATTATATATAATAATAAACACACTTAATTAATGGATCCGTAACCTAGCCTGGAGGTTTCATTCGAAAAGAAACAGGGAAAATAGGGTGTCGGACTTCTAATCCGAAAGTCGCAGGTTCGAATCCTGCCGGGTCCGCTTTAAATTCTACCAAATTTTAATTCCTATTGATTTTCATTTAAGAATTTTCAAACAATTCTTTAATTAATAATAAATACTCTTATCAAATACTTTAAAGAGATTCATTAAAAAAAAGCCAATTCTTCTAATTTATTGGATTTAAAGTTAAATTTCATAAAAATTTATTATTCTCTTAGACTTTAATTAAACTTAGATTAAAATGATAAATAAAGAGAGATTTGAACTGCTGTTTAATCAGCGTTTAATCAAAGATATATTACAAGAAGACATAGATATTGTCCTTACAGGGCAATATGGTAAAGCCCTAGAATTATTAAGAGATGCAGAAGCTACTGGGTTGTTTCCTGCTCTAGTAGGTCCACCTGGAGTCGGAAAAACAATATTATGTAGATATTTTGCAAGCTTACGAGCAAGAGAAAACAAAAATAAGAGTTTCTATTGGTTAACGATGGATGAAAGTATAAAACCCTCTCATTTTTTAGGATCATTCGATCCCGCTATAACATTAAAGAAAGGTTTTGTACTGGAAGCTTTTAATCCTGGTCCATTATTAAACGCAATGCTCGAAGGAGGGACTTTTTTAGCCAATGAAATAAACAGGGCTACAGAATATTCACAAAATACGTTATTAGAACCTTTAGAAGAAACTTCAATTCAAATCCCTCATTTAGGTCGAATAAAGGCAGATAAAAATTTTTTCTTCATATGCGCAATGAATCCTGAAGAACTTTCAGGAACACATCGTTTATCTGAAGCCTTAAAAGATAGAATAAAAGTTTGGATTAAATTAACTTATCCTGATAAATCAACTGAATTGGATATAATAAGAATTAATCTACCTGAACATTTTATAATTGAAGAATCTGAATTAGAATTAATTTATTCAATCATAAAAGAAACCAGACAAAATAAAATTGATATTGATATTCCAGCTTCTATAAGAGCCGGAATTGCGATAGCAAAATTATTAGCAAGAAAAAAGATCCTAGAGAAAGAGAATAAAGTTAAAGAAAAAGAATCAGTATATGTTTACCTCTCTGAAGTTGCTCGGTATGTTCTATTAGGAAGTTTAAAACCTAAACCTGGAGTAAAAGTTGAAAATGTTATAGAGAACATAATTCAAAAGACTTTAGGAGGCTAAATTATTGGGAATTTTTCCTGAAAATCCATGTGAGTTTGCTGTTGAGTTTATTAGGCGGATGAGAAATCATCCTGATATTATACAAATCCCTTCTTCAAGACAGGTATTATCAATCCCTAATTTAATCATTTCAAGATATTATCGTAAGGGATCCATTACTCCAAATGATTTTATTGAAATTAGTATGGTAACATCATTTCCAGATAACCAATCTCTAGCGAAAAATATTGCTTTTCAAATTCTTTTTCCAAATTATAAAAAAAACTTAATTAATTCATTTTTCAATGATAATGGAATTGATGATATTCAAGAAAACGCTATAAAAAATGGAATTAAATCCGAATTAGATCAATTACAAGATCTTATAGATGAGATAGAATCAATAAAATCTATTGATACCAATATTATTCAAGAATTAGAACAATTTATGGAAGAATTGAATGAAAAAAGAAACGAAGAACCTTTTAAGTCAGCACTTAATTTCTTTAATGACGATTCTGAATTGTATAAAGAGGAAATCGGTTCTCTAATTGCCTTAATTGAAGAAGCAAAAAAAAGATTAATTCAAAAAATAAATTCGTTAGATCCTAAAGATCTAAAAGCAGGTTCTTCTTTAGGTTTAAATGATATTATTCAAGAGACATCTAAACGCACTTGGGAAAAAATAACGAGTAAGGCTCTTGATAAACAAAATATTATAGGAGATTTGGATGAGTTATTAAAATCTGGTAATATAGAAGATATTATTCAAACAATTAAATATTTAGATAAATCAGATGCGATTCCAAAAGATTTCATTACTGATTTAAAAAAAAAACTCAAGAATCAAATAGCTAATTTAGATCAGTTATTTAGTGCTGCTAAGAATTTTGGAGAAACTCCAGATTTTAATCCAGATAAGGTAATTAAAAATTCTTTACAACAATCTTCATTTGAACATAATTATAATTTGGCAAATTCGTTAGATCAATTTTATGGTACTAATCTAAGACCCTCATTATTTAATCAACTTCAACAACAAATGGGGGATTCTAAAATGAATCTTTCTATTGAAACCTTAACTAAAACTGCATTTGCTAATAAATCATGGAAATCACTTTTTAATCAAGCACTCCAACATGCTATTAATCAAGCAAGTACTCAAAAAAAAAAATTTGAAGCTTTTAAATCGCTAACTCATCAATTACAACAACTTGCAAATAGTTGTTCTAATATTCGATGTAGTCAAAAGATGTCACAATATATCCCAAATCTGACAAAACTCTCGCTAGAATCTTGTGAAACATCGAATCAATTAAAAAATGTTACTGAATTTTTGAGAAATATCGGTTTGAAATTAGAGTCTGATGATATAAGTGAGGTAGGAAAAAAACTTGGAATGCCAGAAGATGAAATCTACGAATTAATTGAGCCCAATTATCAATTGTTAAAAAAACTTATAGAAAATAATAAAGCTGATTTTCAAAGATTAAGCAACTTAATGACTCTAATTCAAGAGCAATTAAATCATGAGAGAATTGAAGAGCTTACTTCTGTTGCATTAGCATCTGATAATAGAGTTGCATTAGGAGCTCTTGGAAATTTCAATATGAGTGAGGCTTTAAAGAGTGCTCAAAATATCGGGGGTCAAGAGGGTGAAAATAAAATGATCTCAAGTTTATCTGCAGGTAGTGGTGAAAATTTGTTAAAACAATGGTTCAATCATCGAGGAAACTTATCAATCAAAACAAAACAAAAAGTAAAGGAATTAGCAAAAAAAATGTTAATTGAATTAGGAATTTATTATTCGAGAGCAAGATTAGGAAGCTCCGTAACCGGTCCGACTCCAATAAATCGAGTTCGGCCATTCACTATTGGAGATGAATTTGAGAATGTAGATCTCGAAGCTACGATATTGAATATATTAGAAAAAGGAAAAAAAATAGAGAATATTAATTATGATGATTTTTTTGTAAATGAGACAGCAAAAGGCTTAAGAAGTGCTTGTTTTGAATTAGATATCAGTGGTTCAATGTCAGGAGATAAATTAGCCTATATGGCGATATGTGTCACGATGCTAGTCTATGGAATGAGGAAGGATGAATTAGCTATTACATTTTTTGAGTCAGACACTCATGTTCTAAAGGAATTGACTAAAAAAATAGACTTAGAAAAATTAGCAGATGATCTCTTAGCCGTTGAAGCAAAGGGTGGTACAATAATTCAAAAGGCTCTAGAATGGGCAAGAGAACAATTTGAAAAAAAATCAAATTCTCGTGAAAAGCTTAATGTACTTTTTACTGATGCGGAGATTTATGATCTTAAACAAGCAATTGAAGAATTGAGAACATTTCGAGCGCTAGGGATTGATTTTATTCTAGTTTGCCCTGCAAGTTCTTATAACTTAAAAGAAGCTAAGAAAATTTTAAAAATCGCTGGAGGGCAACTACTTACTATTAAAGATTGGCAGGAGTTTCCCAAATTAATATCAGAAATAATTAAATCAAGGTTCTAATTCATAAAATGGTCAATAAATCTATTGCGGAACAATTAATAGAGATCTTTGGTCTAAGTCTATATAAAAAATCTCTGAAATTCTTAAGTAATAAAATAAATTTTATTTTTATAAGAGAATCTCCAATAAAAATTAGAAGTCTCGTATTAGATAATGAACGTGAATTTCATTTAATAATTAATGAAAAAAAAAATGAAATTTTCCATGATTGTCCTTCATTTTGGATTCATTCAGAAAGAGAAAAAAAAGTTTGCGTCCATATTATAAAATTATTATTAGTAATCAAGAACCAAATAGCTCAAAAAATATTGGAAAACTTCAATGATTACAATCTTACATCAAAGGATTTACATTCAAAAAAAAAAAGTAAAAATTTTTTATTATTGGCAAATTCATGCTTTGATAATAAAAATTGTGTTGAAGCATTAAGTTATTTAGATAAGGCGATTAACAACCAATATGAAAACGAAACGATTATAGAAACATATCTAAATACGGCATATTCAAATACTCTATATTTTGAATTCTTTGAATTTTTAAAGAAAGGATATGAAAGTGGATTAGGGGTTGTCTTTGCCAAATTCAATAAATTAATAGAAAAAGGGATTAAAGATTTTATAAATCGTATTCGAGATTATTCATTTTTTAATCTTCTTAAAATAATTGAATTTATTGATAAAATCTTTGAATTTAATGATATTTCATTATTAGAATCCCAGTTTAGCTTACTAATGAAAATGGTAGAAGAACCAGATTTAAATAATAAGTTCTTTTCAATTTATCTTTTACAAAAGCATAATGACGTATTTAGTAGTTTAACGCCTGAATATAATAAAGAGATTTTTCAAGAGAAGTTAGAATCATTAAAAGAAGAACTTGTAGATTATTTCATCTCAGAAATAGACAACTTCTGTTTAATTGACAAGTTAAAACTACTGAAAAAATATTTTAATGTATTAAATATTATGGAAGAAAAATATTATAATGAGTATAAGAAATACAAGATAGAAATAAAAGAATTAGAAAAAAAAGTCAATTTAAAGAAATTTGCTTTTTTAAAGGTTTTAATTGAAAAAAATAAAGTAATAAAAAGTATTGGGGAATTCAAAAAGAAAAAAAATACTTATATTGTAAAACATCATGATGATAATTTAAAAAATCCAGTCTATAATTACATAATTTCTCGTATTGGTTTTTTTGGATTAAACGATCAAAGAATAAAATCCTCCGAAATTGGAACTAATTATTATATTATGAGAGAATTGTTTTTAGATGATATAAGTTCCTTACAAGACGCCTATTATTATAGGAAACAATTCTGGGGAGATGATAATGAATATGAACTCAATTCAATTAACGGATTGTCTTTATTTAGCAGGAATATAGAACATAGCTATGATGTTGACCATAAAACTACAGAGGATATAATGATTATAGAATGGGATTTAGCAATTAAACCTATTCAAGGGAGTATAATTAATGCATATGGAGTACAGATTATAATTCCTGACCAAAATAATCCATTATTCCATGATTTGAAACCGTTTGATCTTTGTTATTGTAAAAAAACACCTGTAAAAATAGAAAGTAATATATTCAAAACAGTCAATGTCATTAAAAAATGTTCCTTTAAAGATGCCATAAAGAGTGTATCAAAAGGAATGACCTTTATTGAAGGATATTATCCGTTATCTCTCATAAAAGCCGTTTTAAATAAAGAAATTAATCCTTTTCAAGCAAATGAGGAAGTGGTTAATAATCCAAATAAATCGTTCATTCCAAATTATTCTACTTTTATAGAAGAATTTAAAGGTTTTTTATTTAACTTTATTTTCAAAGAAAAGGAATATATTTTTGAAGAATTAAGATCGAATATTGAGGAGAATTCAAACCTCTTATTAACGATATTAAATCTACAAGGTGAATTAGCTGGATTAGATCTACCTTATTTTGAAATTATCAAAAATATCATTCACCCAGACATTACGTTAAAAGAATTTAAATCAAGATTTTTAGTTGATGTACATTCCTTCATAAAAGAAATTCTTAATAGAAATGAGCCCGGAAGTACAATAATATTTAATTTGAAAAAATTGCGAAATACAGCTTTTTTCAAATATGCAAGCGAAATTAATGATATTAGGAGAAAAGAGTTCATAAGTTCAAACATTTATAGAATAGAAAAAGAAGGAGATCTGTTATATGATTTGTCTGAAATATCTAAAACATATTATTGTAAAAAATTCCTAAGAATCTTAAAAATGGAAGAGGAACTAACCCTTAGACCAGAAAAGTTTATTAATTTTCGAGATTTTTACTCAAAATTAAAACTAAATATTAATATTGTTGATTCAAATTCATAAATTTAATTCTCAAATTGCAATTTTCCATAAACAGCATAATGGCCAGGGATAAACCAGAATATTTTCTTTCTTATTTTATCTATAGCATCAATAATTTTCTCGGGAACACCTCTAAAATTATGTAGATGTAAATCACAAACTTTCTGCATATGACTTTAATTTATATTAATTTAATTTATTACTTTTGTGCTCTAAATTATATAAAATCGGATAGAAAAACTCAAATCATATCAAAAGTAGTTTTTTTCTTATCTACACTCTTATTTCATTTAATCAGTTTTTTTTGAATTGATTTAATCTTATCATTATTTTTATATTTTGCATAAGTTTTATTTACTTAGAATCTCAAATCTAAATTGAAAACTATTAACTAAATGATTAGAATATGAAAAATAACAATTTTCAACATCCTTCAAAGGATATCGTTGAGACAAAAGGAACAATCCTCAGAGGAAAAACTATATGCATGTGTTTAACCGGATCAGTTGCGGTTATTAATGCACCTATTATCGCGAGAGAACTTATGAGGCTTGGAGCTGAAGTAATTTGCGTTATGTCAAATGCTGCTTCAGAATTAATAAATCCTTCTTTAATGGAATGGGCAACTGGAAACAAAGTCATTACTAAATTAACTGGAGCGGTTGAACATGTGTATTTAGCAGGTGATAGACCTAAAACAGTTGGAAAGGCAGATTTAGTTTTAATATGTCCTGCTACTGCAAACACAATCTCCAAAATTGCGTGTGCTATTGATGATACACCAGTTACAACAGTAGCAACAACTGCTTTTGGGACGTCAATACCGATTGTTATTGTCCCTGCTATGCACGAAAGTATGTATAAACATCCAATTTTAAGAGAAAATGTAAAAAAATTAAAAGAATGCGGAGTTGAAATATTAAACCCGAGAATTTCCGAGGGAAAGGCAAAAATTGCCAGAGTTGATGATATAATTGACAGAGTCATAGATTTATTAATATCTAAAAAAGATTTAAAAGGAAAAAAAGTAATTGTTACTGCCGGACCTACTAGAGAAGCAATTGATTCTGTTCGTTTTGTATCAAATAAATCCTCTGGTAAAATGGGAATTGAACTAGCAAAAGAAGCCTCTGCAAGAGGTGCTGATGTAGTATTGATAGCAGGTGAATGTATGGCTAAAATTCCAGAGTACATTAACACTATTCATGTTATCTCTACAGAAGATTTTATTAGAGCTGTAAAAGAAGAAATGTCAATTGGGAATTGTGATTTTTTTATTTCTGCTGCTGCAATAAGCGATTATAAACCGATTAAATATATTGAAGGGAAGATTTCTTCTGATAATACGGAAGAATTGCAAATAAATATGAAATTAACGCCCAAAATAATAAATGTTGCGAGAAGAAAAGATTACAGAATGTTCATTGTCGGATTTAAAGCAGAAACAAATGTATCTAGAAGTGAATTAATTGACAAAGCTTATGAACGTTTAAAGAAATCTGAAATTGATATGATCGTTGCAAATGACATCGGAAGAGAGGATATTGGATTTAGTAGTAAATATAATGAAGTTTATATAATAAATAAAAAAAAACATGTCACTCATGTTGAAAGAAATACTAAAAGATTTGTAGCCTCAAGAATAATAGACGTTGCTCTTGAAAATTACAAAAGAAAAGACAATTAAAATCAATTTGGAAGATTTCTTTAAAAGATATTTTATAGGTTTATCTCTTTTTAATAGTCTATCATTGAAAGAAAATATTTAAATATTAATTTATGTACAGTAAGAAGTGAAGAAAAAAGTAAAGATTAGACTTAAATTGAAGACCAAGCAAAAGAGGTATAGAACTAGCATTGTACTTCCTTTCAAACCAATTATGTAAAAACCATATTATATAAATGATTTATTTCTAAAAAAATAATAATGAAAAAGCAACTAAGAGTGTAATTAAAATTACTACCAAAGAAGAAGGGAAAATTAAGCAAGGAACAATAGCTGAGTATATGCGTAAGCGAACTCAGTTAGTTGGTTTTGAATTTGGTTATTGGAAACATGTACAATATATAGCTGAATTTACAGATAATGCATTGGATGCTATAGAAAGTTTTCAATGGAAAGAATTAAACAATCCTGATTCAAAAATCAGATTTTCCTTAGATCAAGATTTATTTTTGGAAAAATTTTCAATTCTAGAAGCAGCAAAGGAAGAGAAAAAATCGCAACGTTTAGACAATGAAGCAAAACACACATTAATGAATGAATTAGGTATTGGTTCGAGCGAAGAGGATATCCCTATCACTCCTGAGTTAGAAGAAAAAGATGAAGAATCAGGAGAGATTAGTGATGAAGCTGAATTAGAAGTTGAAGAGGAAGTGAAAAGAGTTATTGATGATATGCAAGAAATTATTAAACCCGTTGAAAAAATTATTGATGTAGAGCCAATTGTAATTGTTCGTATTAGAGAATATGAAGCACCAACAATTTTAACATCTGAAATTAGCCAGAAAAATATTATGAGTTACATATTTGAAATTTTTGATAATGGAACAGGGATGACGAAAATAGATTTGAGGAAATTTGGTAAATACCTTGCCTCATCTAAATCTTTGGAATTAAAGCAAACAAGAGGAAGCCAAGGATTTGGTGCACCTAGTGCTTTTAGTGATGCGCAAAATACAACAGGTAAACCTATTGTTGTCGTATCAAAATCAAAAGACAATGTTTATGCTATAGTTTCAGAATTTTTTACAACCTCTAAAAACGAAAAGAAATATTTAATTCACCCAACTGAAATAGACAGTCCTTTCCTCCATGGAACTTATATCAAATTAAATTATTTAAATGTTAAATATATTAGAGGTTATGTTGAAAAATATGTTGAAGAAACTGCATTCCTAAATCCTCACAATACAATAATTTATATTGATCCGTTTGGTAAGGAGAAAATATATAGAAGATTAGTTTCATCATTCCCTAAAGAACCGAAGTATGCTAAACCACATCCTTCCTCTGTTAATATTGGTGACTTCCAAGATTTAATAACAAAATCAGAAAATAAAACTATCTCGGCGTTTCTTCAGGAAAATTTTGTAAGAATGAGTTCAAAAATATCAAAGCAAATTGTTAATCTTGCCGAAAGAGATTTACAGGAAAAATTTAATCTCTTTATCCTTAAAGATGGCTTTATTAAGAAATTCTCAAAGAAAACAGATGAAATCTTACTATCTAGATATGAAAAAAGGATTTATGGGCGTTCCGAGAAACCAAGAGATAAATTAATAATATATAAGATCGAATCAGAAAAACTGCAAGAAGATTATTGGAATCTCATATCAGCTTATAACCAACTAAATAAAAACTATGAAAAAATTGATAAAGAAATTAAAAAACAAACTAATCGAATTGTGAAAACCGAAACTCAGAGAGAAATCAAGAATATTGAAAAGGGGATAAAAAATTTATTAAAAGATATCGAGGGAATTAACAAGAAAAAAGATCAACTTAAAAATAAATTAAACAATCTTTTTAAAAATACAAATGAGGGGATAAAAGAACTAAAAAAAATCAAAAATCGAACTGAATTTGATGATTTAATAAGTGAAGTGCAAATCTCAAAAACCAAACCTATTGATTTACGCAAAGAGCAATTTAATTCTTTATTCCTCTCTTTTAAATCGATAAAATATATGGGTCCTCCAACTGATACTGCAATTCCTGTTGGTGAATTAGTTTTAGAGAATACATTAATTAAAGAAATTGGATTAAAAATTTCAGATAATATAGATGATTTTGATTTACCTATTGAAAATATAAATCAAAATTTTGATTTATTTCTTGAGGATAAAAAGAGGAGATTAAGAGAAGAGGGATTAGAGATAAACGAAGAATTCAAGGAAATATCAATTCCTCAAGAAGAAATTATTAACTTAAATTCGGAGATATTAGGGAGTCTTAATATTAGTGATCAGAAATTAGAATTCCAACATATGAAGCAATCGCTTGAAGAACTGCTTTCATATTCAGATAGTGATTCAATCGAGAGTTATGGTAATGTATTCGATTATTTTATTGAGAATTATACTAAAGATGATGATTTTGTTTCAGCAGAAACTAGAGCTCCTACCAGTGGAAAAGGTTTAGCTTATGTAGTTGAAGCAGTGTTAGCTTATTCAAGAAATATTGAAGTACCTAAACGTTCTAGAGATATTTTGTCTAGATTTGTAAATCGGACACCGAAATTAAGAGATAGTGCAGATTGTGCCATATCAAAAGCAGTTCAATCAGTAAACTGGAAAAATTATATGTTAGATGTATATGATAATAGTTTACCAAAAGGACCAATGAAGTTATTAGTTAATGTTTCTGGGCCTTTTGTACATCTAATGTTTAAGTCTCAGTCAAAAAATGCTCTAGCAGATGATGAGGAACTAATTAAAGAAATTAAATATTGTCTAGAAGCTATAGGAAGAAGACTACGAGTTTATCTTAATAGAAAAGCTAACTTAAGGAAAAGTGAAAGAAGAGCAAGCCTGATTGAGAAATATATACCTAAATTTGTTGAAAGTTTGTATAACATCGCTTCGAAAGGAGAAAGTGTCTTTAAAACGAAAGTTAATAAGAAAGAATTAATAAATTTAATGAGTGAGGCTATAGGGAAAAAGATTCCTCAAATAATCCCCCAAGATATTCCCCCAAGCAAAGGAGAACTTAAACAAGAGAAAAAAATTGAGACAATGGAAATTCAGAAACCAGAAGTTAAGATAACAGAGATTGAGAGACATATAACAGAAAAAGTTGAAAGATTTCCCAAAAAGGAAATTATTGTTAAAAAACCCACAGAAGAAGTAGAAAAAATTTCAAGAAAAACATTACTAAATTGGACTGTAAAAGAACTTAATGATTATGCTAATGAAAAAGGCATTCCTACTCCTTATAGGGCTAAAAAATTAGAAATCATTAAAATAATACAGCAATCATTTGATGAAAAGAAAGAACTTCCTAAACCTAGAGAAATAATCCCTAGAGTGCCAAAAGACGTTCAGCCTCTCCCTCCAGGAACTATTAAAGCAAAAAAACAGCAATTAAAAGTAGCAAGCGGGCAAGTTACAATAAAACCTAAACCTCGAATCATGAAAACGAAACCTAAATCAACTCAGTTAACATTACCTATTATTACAACTGAAAAGATTTTAGAGGTTCTAACTAATGAATTACAAACTATTAAACATCTTATTTTTAAATTGAAAATTAAAGACATGATGGATGCGAGATATCTCCAGCTTAAATTAAAAGAATTAGAACGAAAAGATAAAGTAATTGTAGAAATAAAAATGGGCAAAAAGCACTTTACTTTAAAATAGCGTGATATAATTATGGCTAAAAAACCAACAACTAAAGAATGGGATTTACGAGCAACTAAAGAATTATATAAGCAATATTTACAAGAAAAAAATATAAAAAAAAAAATACAACTTCCAGAAGGTACAATACAAATTGATGATCTCAATAGAAATGACACTTTAAAAAGACTGTATAAAGTTATTGACACCGTTTTAACTAAAATTTATAACACTGGAAGACCATCAATTAATTTACCCTCCAGATCAAGTTCTAATATCATATGGGATGAAGAAAACGATTTGTTACTTCTTGGAACACAAATAATGGAAAAACAATTTCATTCTCTTACAAGTGTTGTTGATATAACGAGATTAGTAAGAGTTTTGGAGGTAGTAACCGAATTGCTTAATGAGGATATTCATGCAACAAAAAGAGAAGTATTCTATAGTGATGTTAATTTATTTGTAGAACAGAAAAACAGTGATAAAAGTATAGAAGATGCCTCAACAATGTTATACACTACACGAAATTCAACCCATATAGTAGCAGCTCCTAAAGGAACTTGTGTTGGAAGATTACGAATTCGAGATCGAAATGATATTATAGATTTAGAGGGTTTAGGAAGTGGAGGATGGACAATCTCTCCTATGTTAGATCATATTGAAATTATCGAATCTGACGCAGAATTCATCTTAGTAATTGAAAAAGATGCTGCAATGATGCGTCTTGCAGAAGCTAGATTCTGGCGTAAATACCCTTGTATTCTGTTAACTGCCCAAGGTGTTGGTAATGTAGCAGTACGTATGTTTTTAAAAAGATTAAGTAAAGAATTAAATATCCCTGTTTTTAGTTTAGTTGATAGTGATCCTTATGGTCATTATATCCATTCAGTTTATTTAAGAGGGTCTAAAAGATTAAGTTATGAATCACCGTTTCTTGCCACTCCAAATATAAAACTCCTTGGTGTTCTCACACGAGATTTAGATAAATATCATATACCTCAAGAAGTTAGAATTAAAATGAATAAACAAGATGAGAAACGCACTAAAGATATGATAAACGAAGATTTTGTAAAGAAAAATAAAGCTTGGGAAGAAGATCTTAAGTTAGCCCTAAAACTTAAAGTAAAAGCGGAGATACAAGCTTTTGCTTCTCATGGTTTTAAATTTTTGACTGATAATTATTTACCAGAAAAGTTAACAACAGGTGATTGGATATAAGATTATTTTTCAAAAAGAGTGGAGGCGCTGTTCAATTAATCGATATTGAAAAGATGGAAGAATGGCCTGTAGAATTACCATTGATATTCATTGAATATATAAGAAATACTAAATTAAAAACTTATGAGGATACTAAAGTCCAAAAGGAAATAGAAAAATATCTTGATGAAATTTTAGAAAGTGTGGCCATTCCAAGATTGATTAGCGTTTTAGAGGGTGAAAATTCTGAAGAAATCATATTAGCTCTTACAAGAATCGAAGAAATTTCAAAAAAGAACATTGAAATGATAAGACCGATTCAACCCTACTTAAAAAAACTTCAAACAATAAAAGATAAACAAATAATTAAATTAGTTCGAGATATTGATACTAATTTTCAAAAAGCAGACAGGAGGAAAGAATTAGCAAAAAAACGGAAGATTATGCGAGAAAAAGAGAAATTATTCTTAGATGGGAAAATTAATGGAGAAGATTATGCAAAAGCTAGAAAAGAATATTTAACATTAAAAGAATAATTTATCACTTTATGAGTTGGAAACATAAAGAAGATTTTTATAACTTCATTATTGAAAATAATGTAATTGGTTTTTTTAAAGAACCTATTAGATTAAAATCTGGAAGGTTATCAAATTGGTATGTTAATTGGAGGAATGTTGCTGCTGATGTATATTTAATAGACAAATTAACTGATTTTTTGCTCTTGTTTATTGATTTCTTAAACTTAAAACCAGACTGTTTTTATGGTGTACCAGAAGGAGCAAGTAAACTAGGGATTATTACTCAGTTTAAATGGGCAAAAAAACAAAATGGGTATAATCCTGGAAAATATACGTTGCCTATGGGAAGAGGAAAACAAAAGCAACATGGAGATCCTAAGGATAAATTTTTCCTTGGTATTCCAATTGGGAATGTAATCGTTCTTGAAGATACTACTACAACAGGGGGATCTTTAGTTAATACAATTCGGACCCTTAAGGAATTAAATATAAAAATCATTGCATCTATTGGATTAACGAATAGAAACGAATTAAGAGATGATAGAAAAAGTGTGGATGAGATAATCTTAGAAGAGGGTGTTGAATATTATGCTATGAGTAATGCATTAGAATTATTGCCGAAATTAAAACCAGATAATCAGATTACAAATGAAATTGCAGAGTATTTTAAAAAGTATGGAGTCCGAGAAATCCAATTCTCCTGAATCATAAAATTTATGTCTCTCTTAAAAGTTAACATGACTATTTTGATGATAAATAAAATTCTCTCCACTTCTTAATTAGTTTATATAAATGTTTATACAATAATTTTTCAGAATCTGTTAATCTATATTCATCATTAAGTGATAAATCTGCTTTAGCAAGCTTCAATATCTTCAATAATCTACCATCAACAATATTTGAAGTATAGGAAATAAATTTATCAAGATCAATAGGAGGTTTATGACTTTTTTCAATTTCATATTCCAAGAATCTTTTGAATTCTTTTATTCTATTTAAAAATAAGTGATTCTCTCTCTTAATGAGTTTTGGATCATCTCTTTCACTGATGGCATATCTTTGAACATCCATATTATCACATTTTTCAGTAGGATCAACTTTTAAAATGTTATTTTCAATAAGAGGAAAAGCAGAAAATAGCTTCAATTTGTATTTCTTACCTTTTTCAAAGGGACCATAAGATTCTCCTAACAATGAAATCCCTTTAAAGCTTTTTATACATTCAGTAGTAATTTTTTCATTTCTAAATTTAAAATTTAGCCTAATTAAAGAGCTACCTAAGTCAACCTCAAACCTTTCCAAAAATTATCTCACCAGATTTAATACATTTAAAACATTTATATTTACTATACAAAAGTTAAACAAAAGAAATAAACATAATATTAATTAATTAATATCTTTTAAAATCTCGTGGTAATTTTGGTTATAGAGATAACTCTTCTCATAGTATTTATTTTATTTTTTGTAATTGGTTATTATATCATCTATAAACAAGTTGCTTTAGTTAAAAAAGGAGAATTTAGTGTAAAAGATCGATTGCAGTGCTTAGTTTTTGGATTTATCTTTTCAATTGCTGTGATGGTTGTCATAAGTATGGCATTTATTTTTGCTGTGAATACTTGGGAAACACTGCCAGAAATACCAGCTTTTTTTTTTCTTTTCCCGTTTATTATATGTTTAGGGTATATTTCTTTCTATCCTTTAATTGATTTTCTATTTATTGCTCTGAGTAAAGAATCTGATGAAGGGTTAACTTTTTTTCATAAAATTATTGGAGTTCATATAATTAATAAGGGTAAGAATAAAATCATACGTGTTTTTTTGGCGATTGGGTTTTATTTCGCAGTGTTTTTTCTTCCTCCAATACTATTTTCTTTAATTGGATTACGCTTTATAATGATATGGATATCATGGATGCTAGTGTATCCATTAATGATATTAACTTTTTTCGGCTCAAAAGGATACATCGCAGGTATTTCAAATTGTTATTATCACATTCCCAATATCCAAAGATCAATTTTTCTAAATTTTGAAAATAGAAAAAGAGGTATGAAGCAATTCACATCAGATCCAGGTCCATACATTTTAATAGGATTGATGCTTTTCGTGTTCGTTTGGGCATGGGTTTCTTTAATTCAAACTATAGCATTCTTCTTCACAGGAACTATAGCAATATCGACTATGTCTTCTGTGTTTGTCTTTGTTACCTTATTGATGGGAATCCTAGGCTATTTCTCTCGTTTCTGGAATAGAAAAATTAAGTATAGAGGTATAGATCTTTATTTTGCGGCTTATTTAATTGCTTCTATTGGTATTAATGTCTTAATAAATTTTTTAATTGTTAATCCGGATATGTTAAAGGATACTTTCGATATTTGGCTTATCACAAATCAAATTGTGCCAAATTATAGATTATTTGCTTGGGCAGCGGTAATTGAAGAAATAGTACTAATCATATTTACGTCATATTTTCTTTTAGCTCGAAAAAATGAATTCGTAAATAATATCCGGTACTCAAAAATAACAGAATGTGGCCAAACTTTTGATCCTATTCCATTATTTAATTTTATTAAGAATCGAAACCATCAAATAAGAAAACACGCAGAAGATACCGTGATCTTAATGTTTGAAAGATTGCCTTATAAGAACGAAATCGATATTACTAATTGGAAGTTTAAAAATTCTTTATTAGATGGAGTTTCTGATAAAAATCCTAATTCTCGGAGAATCTGTTTTCAAATACTACTTCAGTTAGAGAGAGATATTCCATCTACAGTATTACCATGGATAATGGAAATATTGAAATCTCCAAATTATGATAAAAGTATTCCAATCGTGAGGACTCTTTTAAAAACTGATATAAATTTTGTCGAGAAGATTCCTAAAATGTTGATTTTTAATCTTGTTGAAGATCCTGATTGGAGAATGAAAAAATTGGGATTGCGATTGATGTCTCGATTATTAACCGTAAATAATGATTTTATATCAAATTTAAATATTCAAAATTTAATTAAAAACCCAGATAGTAGAATTCAGGCAGAAATTCTCAATATTTTAGCCGAGAGTTCTTTAAAAATACCTATAGAAATAATTATAGATAAAATTTTTAATAGTAACAACGAAATCAGTGCGGCAGCAATTAAAAATCTTAAAAATCTTAACATTAAAGAAATTAATCGAAAAACAATTTCACAGTTAATTCCTTTGATGAAAAACCCTTCAAGCTTGGTGAGAGCTTCTATTTTTGATATATTTATAAAGATAGGTAGCTTTAAAAAAAACCATATTCCTATTTTACCATTTATAGATGGGATAACTGATTCATATGAAATAACTAGAAAAGCAGCAATTAATGCTCTAGAAAGGTATTTTGAGGAAGAACCAGATCTATTAGAAATTGACACTATCATTAAAAAAATCGATCCCTCAAATCTCCAAATATCCAATAGTGTTATTTCTTTACTTGGTAGGCTATGGAAATATTCTCCCGAGAAAGTTTTGATGACTCTATTGATTTATATTAAATTTGAAAATGAGCAAATACAAGAGAATATTTCAAATATTTTAACAGAAAAATGTGTAGAATATCCTAATCTAATAGTGCAGAATTTAATTAAGATTCCCGATGAATCTAAATTTGTGACTAGGGGGATAATATCAAAAACTTTAATCAGAATTGGTAAAAAAGACCCAAAAACAGTAATACAAAAACTCTTACAATATCTTGATGATGTAAATGATGATGTGAGGTTAAATAGTATGAATAGTATCAGCGGATTAGTTAAGGATCATATTGAGTTTCTTGACATGAAACCCGTGCTCTTAGTGCTAGAAAAGGATAAAAATAATCAAGTTAAGAAAAAAGCTTCATTAGTTATATCTGAGGCTGCTAAAAGAGATCCTAAAGTAATTGAACCCTTCATTTCTGAATTTTTTCAAATTTTTCACGAATTAGAATTATCTGTAAAGATAGTTCTTTCCAAATCGATCTTAGAAATTGCAAGAAGTTCGCCAGACATTATTCCAATAGAGAATGTTTTAACTTTACTCTCAGAAGAAGATTCTTTTCTTCGTGAAACTAGTGTGAAAATTTTAGGATTTATTGGATATAAACTTGTTGATAAAGTTGTTGATACCTTAATAAATAAAGCTTTACTAGATAATGAGTGGATAGTTCGAGAAGCAGCTGTTTCAAGTTTGGGTAAAATAGCTAATCATATTGAGGATAAGAATACCATAATTGAAAAATTGGTTTATTTACTTGATGACGAACAAAATTGGGTTCGTAGATCAGCTATGAATATATTATCAAATATGAATGAAGTAAATGATTCTCATATCCCATTTGAAAAATTAATAATAAGTATAAAAAGCGATGATCCGAAGGTGAGGGAAGCCTCAGCAAGATTAATTAAGATTTTTAATAATCAGATCGAAAATATATTTGATATCATCGTAATATTATTAGAAGATGAAGTAAAAGAAGTAAGAACTAGTAGTATCAATAGTTTTGTTGAAATTATTCAAGCAATAGGGCTTAATCGAATATTATCAAAACTTTTACAAAATTTGAGTGATCAAGGTTCTTTAGAAACCCAACGTTCAATATCATTAATTCTGGGTCGAACTGTTAGATATGAAGAGGAAAAAATAAAAAAAAGAGTTATATCATTATTGAAAATTAGATGTGAAATGAGCCAAGATCCGATTATTTGTGCAACTTTACAAAAATTAAAAGAGAATTAGAAAATCCCGCTAGTAGCTGGATGAAATTCATTACTAAACCTTCTGCCTCATTAGTTTTTTTAAACTAATATTTATTCATTGCTTAATAACCTATCCCTTAATATCAGCATTAAAATATCATTTGATAACTTAATTAAATATTCGAAAAATTAATAGTAAAAGTGATTTAATACGACAACTCCTCTTTCAAATACAATAATCCCAATTAATAAAACTCAGAAATTTGAAGAGTTTTATCGGCTATTTCAAGAAATTCCGGGTGAATATAAATATCATGATCAAATTAATGATATTTCTTCAAAGGGAGGAAATATTTTATTTGTTTTTTATGAAGATCTATTATCATTTGCTCCTCAAATTGCCGAGTTAATAAAAACTGATCCTGAATTATTATTGGAAGATGCTATTGAAGCGTTTAAGAATATAATGAAATTTCAGGGAGTATTAATAAAAGATCGCAAATTTTTTGTAAGAATAACATCAAAGGATAAAAAATCTCCACTATTCATATCTTTAAGAGGATTGAGAGCAAAAAATATTGATAATCTCATTTGGTCAAAAGGAATTCTTGTAAGGAGTTCAATAATTAGACCCAAACTTATGAAGGCTACTTTTGAGTGTTTTATGTGTGGAAGCAGGTTTGAGATAATTCAGTTGACGTCGAGGATTAAATGGCCAAAATTCTGTACTAATAAAAGATGTAAAGCAAAAACTCAGACAGATTTTAGGTTAATCTCAAAAGATTCAGAGTTTATTGACTGGCAAAGTATTATGATTCAAGAGATCCCGGAGGATTTACCTCCTGGAAGAATTCCCCGATCAGTTCAAGCAATTTTAACATACGATTTAGTTGACACTGTCAAACCAGGAGATAGAATAAAAGTTATGGGAATTTTTAAATCTGTCCTAGCAAATTCTACTAAAAGTAATAATTCAACCCTATTTAATACCTATATTGATGTTAATTTTATAGATCCTGAAGATAAAACTGATGCTATAATTGACTTCTCTAAAGAAGATAAAAAAAAAATTGAAGCCTTATCAAAAGAGCCAAAGATACAAAAGAAAATCTCTCGATCTATCGCACCAAATATATATGGGAGAGATCAATTAAAGCTAGCATGTGCTTTAAGTCTATTTGGAGGAACGAGAAGAAAAAAACCTGGTGGTGGTTATAAAAGAGGTGATATACATATTCTTGCGGTTGGTGATCCTGGTACAGGAAAATCAGAAATCCTGAAAGGGGCGATTGGAGTCTCTCCAAGAGGACTCTATACTTCAGGAAAAGGATCATCTGCAGTTGGTTTAACCGCTGCTGTTATAAAAGAAAGTGATACTGGTCAAATGAACCTAGAAGCGGGGGTTGTTGTTTTAGCTAACGGTGGTGTCGCCGCGATAGATGAATTTGACAAGATGGAAACTGCTGATAGATCTGCTCTTCATGAAGCGATGGAGCAGCAAACAGTGAGTATTGCTAAAGCTGGAATTGTTGCTACATTGAAAGCTCAAACAGCAATTATAGCTGCAGCTAATCCTTACTCTGGTAGATATGATAGATATAAAACTCCAACTCAGAATATCCACTTGCCCCCTTCTCTTTTATCTCGATTTGATTTGATTTTTATTATTGTAGATAAACCTAACGCCTCTGATGATGCTCAGATGGCTGAATTCATATTAAAAAACTCTATGACTCAACCAGAAGAAATTATTGAAGAAAGTGATGATTCTCAAGCTCCAATCCCTAGAGACCTTCTTAAAAAATATATCAAGCATGCGAAACGATCATGCCACCCCGTATTAACGAATGACGCTAAGGAAAGAATCAAGGAATATTATTTAGAATTACGGGGGCAATATGACAGTGAAGATGCTATTATTTCGATATTAGCGAGAAATTTGGATGCTCTTGTAAGACTTAGCGAAGCTCACGCAAAAATGGCGTTAAGAAGTGATGTACTTAAAGAAGATGTAGAAGAAATATTTAAATTATTCAAAAGATATCTTAAAGACACTGGTTATGATGAAACAACCGGAAAAATTGATATGGATAGAATCTTTGTTGGACAATCTAGAAGTAGCATCAATAAACTTGAGACATTAATGAATAGATTAAAAGAAATATTTGAAGATAATAATTGGAAACCCATTGAAAAAGTTAATATATTTCAAATCTTAGAATTAGAAGAAAATCTCGATAAAAAGTTCATCGAAAATGCTGTGACTGAATTGTTAAGAGAAGGAACACTATATGAACCAAAAAGTGGTTTTATCAATTTTACCCGTAAGGATAATTAATAATATTACTTTATTTTATATCCATTCAAAGGTTCATAAATTCAACAAGACAAGTCAAATGTTTTTATTGCATACTCAGAAATTACTTGAAATGCTAGTTCAACATTTTCTCCTGTTTTCGCTGAAGTAAGAAAAACTGCTTTAGCATCAATTTTCTTTCCTATAGAATAAATTTCATTCTCATCTATATCTCTCTTCAAATCACTTTTATTGGCAAGCAATATAATGGGTGTAATTTCACAATAAATTCTAACATCTGGAACCCAGAATTTTTCAATCTGATCAAATGTGTTTTTCCTCGATAAATCCGCTACTATGATGGCACCCTGTGCTCCAATATAATATGAGTGTCTCATATTTATCCACCGTTCTTGGCCTGCGATATCCCATAATTGAAGTGTTGCATTGCTACTATCTTTTAAATTTAACTTTTTAGTAAAGATATTTGTTCCTATACTTGAACGATAGTCTTTTATAAATTTACCAGAGACAAATTTTTTTACCAAACTAGTTTTACCAACTGCTGATTCTCCGATAATGATAACTTTCAGAGTATATTTCTTGATCTTGCTCATATACAAGTAATTTTATGAAAAAACTTTTTTAAGTTTATATGTAAATATTAAAATAATTAAATCCTAAATTTATTATATCGTAATTAGAATAATATATATTATAATATGACTACTGGCATAATTTATGATGATATTTATCTACAACATCGTATAGGAACTCATGTAGAAAGCCATCATAGACTTATTGAAATTATGGATTTTCTAAAAAAAAATGATATTTTAGATGATTCCAACTTTAAATTAATTAAACCTAGGAAAGCTTTGTTAGATCAAATTAATTATATACACAAACTCGAATTAATAAATGAAATAGAAAATCTTTGTAAATTAAGTGAAACAACAGGGCGCATTCAAAGCCTTGATCCTGATACAATAGTTTCTCCAAAGACGTATCAAGCTTCCCTTCATTCAGTTGGTGGAAATCTTCAAGCAATTGACATGATTATTGATGAAGAAATAAATAATGCTTTTGCTTTAGTACGCCCTCCTGGACATCATTCCAATTCGTATAAATGTGCGGGATTCTGTATCTTCAATAATGTAGCCATTGCCGCAGAATATCTATTTAGGGAAAAAGGATATAAGAGAGTTGTAATAATTGATTGGGATTGTCATCATGGTAATGGAACTCAAGATATCTTTTATTATGGCTCAGAATCTAAAAATGGAGAACTTGTAATGTTTAATTCACATCAATACGGAAATTTTTATCCCGGCTCAGGTTCTATAAACGAGATAGGCACTGGAAAAGGTGAAGGTAAAATTATTAATTATCCAATGCCGCCTAAAGCCGCAGATGATATAATTCCACTTTATTTCAATGAAATAGTCTCTCCTATATGTCAAGAATTCAAACCAGAATTTATATTAATTTCTGCTGGATTTGATACGCATTGGACTGATCAATTAACTGATATGGGATGGACATATCAAGCACCGGCAAACTATTTAAAAATGATTAAAACCGTTGCTAAAGAACATGCTCATAACCGTATTCTCTTGACATTAGAAGGCGGGTATGAAGTTGATAAACAAGCCAAAGCAGTATACAATTGTTTAAGGGTTCTTAATGACGAATATGATCGACTTATTGAAGAAAAATCAAGGAAATCAGATGTAGCAGTGTTAAATTATGTCAATAAGAAATTAATACCCGCTTTAAAAGAAAAATTAAAGCCTTTTTGGAATTGTTTTTAAAGTCTTGTATACATAACACTTTTATATTTACATTTATGCTATAATCATAATCAGTACATTAAAATTGTTTTATCATTTTTAGTTAGTGAAATTTAAGAGGAGATTAATATGTCGTATGATTATGATAAAGAAGAGAATGATAAGGAAAAAGAAAAAAATAAAATTTCTATCCCATCAATGCCCCCACCTTCGATAACACCTGTGACATCCCCTCCTTCTATATCACCACCTATTACACCCCCTCCCGTAAGGCCTCCGGCAGAAGTACCCGCGAGTCCTCTTTCTACAGATAACGCTTCCTCACCACTTACAGCCCCACCCTTACCTCCCAATTTTGAACCTCCTCCTCCATCCATAAGTTCACCTCCAATTTTAGAACAAACTCCTCCCCCTAGTATAAAATCAATAGATTCATCAATTATTGAACCAATTCCACCAACTCCAACTGGGCAAACACAAAGTGAGTATGAAAGTTTAGTAAGTCAACTTCAAGAATCGGATTCAAAAATTAATCAGCTACAAAATCAAATTAATGAATTAAACACTCAAAATTCTAATTTAGTTGCTCAACAAGGTGAGAAAAATAATCAAGTTAATCGATTAAATAATCAAATGCAATCGCTTCAAAGTTCGACAGAAGCTTATCAACAACAAGTTAAACAATTAACTGATGAAAATGCCCAAATAAAAGCTCACATTCCTGGTTTACAACAGCAGGTTCAAGACCTCCAACAACATAATTCTATGTTACAACAACAAATTGGACCATTACAGGCACAGATTTCGAAATTACAAGAGGAGATTATTTATAAAGAGAAACGTATTGATGAATTGCAGGAACCTAAAGCAGTAATGCCCCCGAGCTTAGCACAAGAGATATCACCACAAAGTCCTGATTTTACTGCTGGATCTTCACAAATTCCAACTCCTACATCGATACCAAGCCCTTCGTTTCAAACCAGAACAGTGAGAAGAGTTTGTCCGAATTGTAATGCTACTGGTTTTGCGGTTAAAGAAGTTGAAGATAGAACAAGGATAATTAGTTATATTCCTAAACCAATATATGCTAAGAAACTAGTCTGTACGAAATGCGGTTTTGAATTTTAAACTTACTCTTTCTTTCTATTAATCTTTATTGTGATACAAATATGTCAATTAGTATTTTTTAGTTTTAAATGAATTCATGTGCTTCTATTTATTTTTAAAGCAAAATTAATACTCATTTAAAAATGTCTTAATAATAAAAAAAAAATAAAAAGAAAAAATATGTGGAAAATTATTTAAATAATAAATTTGATAATTTGGTTAATAATAAGGTTCATTGATGGTTTAAAAAAAAAAGTTATTTTTGCCTTCTATAGTCAAATTATGTTATAAGAAGGGATACCTTGGTTCATAATGTCTGCATTAAGAGAAGAAATATTAGGTGCTGGAATTAATAAGAAAAAAGTAATCGGAATTGCATTAGTTGCGATTTTATTAATATCAGTGTTTGCTTATTCTGTGGTTTTTTTTAGTTTTCTTTTTGGATCTAAGCGTCCTTCTCCCAATGAAGAATATCATGATGATTATGAGGATGTACTCAAGGTTATGCCACCACTCCCTCTCGATATCTTATCAGAATTATTGGATTTTTTTCTTAATAATCCAGAAGATATGTTAAAATTCATGGATCTGTTAGATCTCGAAAATCTTGATGATTATATGGATCAGGTGGGAGATCTATCTGATGTTCTAGAGGATATGATTGACGCAGATATAGATAATTTTGATATTAGTGATTTTTCGCAAGCTCTCCTCCCTCTTCTTGGAGCAGCAGGAGCACTATTGTTAAGCGAAAAAGAAGTTTTTAGAGTTTATGATTATGATTTTCTTATAGACATGCAAGATGTTTTATGGAAATATGAAAGTTTTGACGAATATAATGAATCTGAATGGCTCTCGAATGCAGCAACAGAAGTAATAGACTTTATACCTCTTTCAGAGTATTATAGTCAATACTCTACTTTAGATTTACTGCAGTTAAAAATGGAGATTTCCCCTAATGCAGGTCCAACATCTATGGTCCTCCCTTCTCTCTTTCCTTATCCATATGTGATGGAAGATAGTATGTCGGCTACTAATTTAGTGCCAGGATCGCCGATTTTAAATAAAGATGACTTCAATTGTTCCTTAATCGGGCTTTATTTTGACTCATCAGAATCAGCAAATCTAACTTTTGAGTTATTTGGAGAGAACTTACCCACTGAACAAGAGATCAACAGTTCAGCTGTATTAGTTACCACCCCTTCTGCAGAATATTCGAGTTTGCGAAACCAATTTACACAACTACCTCCAACTGTTACTGACTATATAAATTCTCATCCGTATTTTAAAAATCATTATGATGCACTTGATTTAATAATTAATAGCAATGATAATGCTTATGAAATCGCAACTAAAATAAAAAATTATCTTCAAACTAATTTCATTTTTAGTTGGGACGCAGTGATGAATGATCCTGCAGGCGACACAGAAGATATTGTAGAATGGTTTAGTGAACACGAAGAAGGGCTATATGCTGAATTTACGTCAGCCTTTTGTGTGTTTGCTCGTGCATTTGGAGTAGCTAATCGTTTTGTTGACGGGTATAGATCAGTATCAATGGGTCAAATTGATGAGATTTACGACTCCCAAGAAGGTAGGAATGCGATTTTAATTAAATATAAACACTTATACAATTGGGCAGAAGTTTTTATACCTACAGATATAACAGGAAATGGTTATTGGATTCAATTTGATATTGAACCCGAATCCGCCTCACAGGGACAATTCACTCTTGATTTAAATTCGAATTTTTCAGCAGGTTTTAGAGATGGCGTCGCTAATTTAACAGCTACTTTAAGTTCGCCTGAATCCTCAGTAGCCAACAGAACGATTACATTCACAGACTTAACAGCAGGACGTACAACAATTGGGCAAGTGTTAACTGATCAGAATGGCCAAGCCTCGATACTTGTAGATATAAATGGTTCTCAAGTTGTTGGACCTCATCCAATTTTAGCCTCATTTTCTACTTTAGCGAGTGATACTACATATTATGTTGTTTACGGTGATATTGAAGTAAAACTTTTAAGTGTTAACCCTACGCTAGTAAATCGCTCTATAAGTAATAGTACCACTATTCAAGGATATGTTATGGATCCCATAGCGAACCAGAGAGTTGAAAATGCCACTGTTGAGTTTGTATTATTAGGTTTAGGAACGAATAACAAAATAGCCAATCCATTCGATACTATTTACACTGACACAGATAGTAATGGGAATTTTAATGAAATTGTAAATGTTGATCCCTCGGTAATAAGAGGAAGTTATGAAGTTCGAGTTGATTTTAATGGTTCTTGGAATGGAGTTCCTCTAGCTTTAGGAGTAATGAGTAATTCAAGTAGCAGAATTGAATTAAATATAACTGAAAAAATCACTTTTTCTCTGTTATTCATGATTAATGGAACTCCAACAAAATACCCTTATGATCCTGATCCTGGTAATGATCCTGCTAATAATTTAATAAATGTTAAACGATCCCAACAATTGAATCTATCTGTCATTGTTTTAGATGACATAAGTAGAAATCCTATGCCTGGAGAAGTTGTTGAGTTTTATGATTATACTAATGGAGATATATTGATCGGATCCGATGTTACAAACTCTAACGGAGTTGGGTGGTTTTCTTATGATATCGTGGGAAGTCTTAAATCAGGTCCAACTTTAGTGTATGCTCAGGTTGGGAGAAATAGTAATTATTCATATTATATTGTTAATGAGTCTATTCAGATTACTTCAATATCTTATTCAAGTCCACTCGAGTTAGATATTGCTGGGATTGGGCCAACTCAGTTTAATATCCAGTGTAGCTTAATAGATGACCAGGGGAATCCAATTTTTTATTCAGAATTAGATTTAAGGATGAATAACAGTTTTCTTGATTATACTGATCGTTTAGCACCTGGAAATCCTGTAACCCCTGTGGCAATGGATTCAAATTTCTTTAATTTTAATCAAGGAGTAAATCCAACCACAACGCCAGTTATTAACTACACATTAAGACTCGAATTTAATGGAAATTTCGATTTTTCTAGTTATCCTTATTCCACCTCACTCACCATAGGTTACCTTTATAACTCGAGTGAAATTTCAAGACAGTTAAGAGTGTATGACTCGAATGATGTTGTGATTTATCTTGCTGTCGAAGGAAAGCCCGCCAGAAGTATTTATGATAACTCCTACAAACCACAAAACTATACTCGGGTTGATACAGCTAATTTTGACGTTAATGTGGTGCACCAAGGCGTTTTCCCCCAAAATGGAGATTATGTGAGAATTTATGACGATTATTCAAATAATCTATTAGACACCCATATATTTCCAGGTGGTACAAGCGATCATCAATTTAATATCCCATTGAATCTATTTCACGCAGGGATCCATAAAATCAGAGTTCAATTTATGAATTTTCCAACAATTAATACAACATTTATAGTAATTAATGAAACTGTTAATTTTAATATGGATCCAGTTATTAGTAGCATTATGAGAGATAGTGGTGGATTTACCGTTTCGGGGTATGTTCAAGAGTTTGGAGCAGATTTAAGAGGTTTAAGAGTAGGTTTACAATTGTTAAATAGTTCCTATGGTAATGCTTCGCAATATATCGGTGGTTCAATATTTTCAACTTCTCAATCAAATGGTTATTTCCAATTTGATGTTGGTTCAGTTTCATTGAATTGCCCTCAAGGGCTCTATTATGTAAGAATAGATTTTAATGGAACAATTTTTCTGAGTGAAACTCCTGGAATAGATTTGATACAGAATTTTATGAAACCTATCAGTAGCTCTCCTCCCATGTCGCTTAATATAACAGCAGGAACAGTAATTATTCAAGATGGTTACCATACTAAATCAGGTTTAGCTCCAACTCAGTGGATTAATACAGATTTACTTTATGTTTATGGTAATTTAACTTGGGATAATAATACAACACCAATCGCAAATGTGAATATGACTGTTTCTATAAGATTACTTAATGGAACTATTATAGAGTCTAACAATACTGTAGAAACTAATTCTCTAGGACAATTCAATGTTACTTTTATTATTGATTCGAAGTGGCCTCAATATAGAAGTCAGACTGAAATATGGGTCGAATTTTTTCCAATTCAGAATAAAAATCTTCCTTATGTAGAAGAATCGATTTTAAAATTTAGTTGAAACCAAAAATAAGTATACAATTTAAAAAAGTCGGCAATCAGAGGAAAATGTTTGGATTAAGAAGAAAAAATCTAAGGAAATTGAGAAAACATTCAGCTATTTTGATGTTAATCATGATTTCTTTCTTTTTTACAATAATTCCTAAAAATCACTTCAATAATTCCAATAACCACGAAACAAATTGTGAAAATACTAAAACTCTTAAAAATTCGGGTCTTTGGGCTAAATTAGAACTAACTAATATAGCGGTTAATGATACAGATCATTCTCATAACGAAACAATTCCAATTGAAGGTAGACTGTATGAATATTTAGCTGAAGCAAATGGTATCAATGATTATAATGTATCCTTATATCTCGATGGAAAATTAATGTCCGCGTTTAATAATAAAACTCATACTAACGGTAATTTCAACATTAGTTTTACAATTCCCATTAATCTCAGTGTATATCGATCTTATAAGATCGAAGTAAATGTAACAGACAACCTAGGAAATAACGCTGTGGAATTACAAAATTATTATATAATTAATATATTTCCATATGCAAATATAACTCTTACAAATTATGCTATTAATAATACATATCATTATCGTAATTCGTCCATCCCAATTGAAGGAAGATTATATAAATATCTAGATGAAACTAAGGGGATTTCTGGATTAGAAGTGTCGCTATTTGTCAACGGTATATTGTTTAATAGATTCAATACTACAACGGGATCTAACGGGACATTTCAAATTAATTTTATAATTCCATATAGTTTTGATGTCTATCAAGCATATAAACTTCAAATAAATATCACTCAGGGTAAGTGGGTAAATGACGTAGAGTTACAAAATTTCTTTATATTTTACACAAATGCAACTTCAATTTTTGAATTAATTCATATCGATCCTTTACTAAAAGTTCCTGGAGAAATATTCAGAGTTGAAGGAATTTTAAGATTTGATAATCTTCTTGGTGTTGGGATCCCAAATGTCCAAATTAATTATTTCTGGTATAATAGCACGTTTCAGTGGCCAGTCAATTCTTTTTTTACAAGAGCAACTGACGGGTCTTTTTCAGAAAATTTAAGAATCCCTACTAATGCATATTCTTCAATTATAAATCTAAATATGAGTTTTCCGGGGGATTATCCTAATATTGGATATTCAGACACTAATATTACCAATATAAAGTTATTTTCAAATTTTACAGTTAACTGGGATCTTGTCTCTAAAGCAACAGAGGGAGATAATATAACTATTGCGGGGCAGGTTGTATCG